>NZ_JBHVOC010000029.1:0-93271 GCF_044142145.1 Streptomyces sp. BK79 | reverse complement strand
CCGAAGGGCGGCCCGTCGCCACCGCGTAGAAGGCCACCGCTGCCGCCGCGCCCACGTTGAGGGAGTCGACGCCGTGCGCCATCGGGATGCGGACCCACTCGTCGGACGCCTCCAGGGCCCGCCGGGACAGGCCGGTGCCCTCGGCGCCCAGCATGAGGGCGACCCGGTCCATCCGGTGCGGGGCGACCTCGTCGAGGGACTTGGCCCGCTCGTCGGGGGTGAGGGCGAGGAGGGTGCAGCCCGTGTCGCGGAGCGTCTGCAGACCGGCCGGCCAGGTGTCGAGGCGGGCGTACGGGACGGAGAAGACCGCGCCCATCGAGACCTTCACGCTGCGCCGGTACAGGGGGTCCGCGCAGTCCGGGGAGAGCAGGACCGCGTCCATGCCGAGGGCGGCGGCGGAGCGGAAGATCGCGCCGATGTTGGTGTGGTCGTTGACCGACTCCATGACGACGACCCGGCGGGCGGTGGCCAGGACGTCGGCCGCCGTCGGCAGCGGCCTGCGCCGCATCGAGGCGAGGGCGCCGCGGTGGACGTGGTAGCCGGTGACCTGTTCGGCGAGCGCCGGGTCGACGACGTACACCGGGGCGGGGGTCTCGTCGATGATGTCGCGCATGGTGTCGACCCACTTGGCGGACAGCAGCATCGAGCGCATCGCGTAGCCCGCTTCGGCGGCCCGCCGGATGACCTTCTCGCCCTCGGCGATGAACAGGCCCTCGGCGGGTTCGCGCCTGCGGCGCAGTTCGACGTCGGTCAGGCCGGTGTAGTCGTGCAGGCGGGGGTCGTCGGGGTCGTGGATCGTGACGAGGTCGGCCATGTCACGCCGTCCCGTGCGGGCCCACGCCGACGACCTCGCCGACGACGATGACGGCGGGCGGCCTGACCTCCTGCGCGACGACCGTCTCGGCGACCGTGGCGAGGGTCGCGTCGACCCGGCGCTGGGCGGCCGTCGTGCCCTCCTGGACGAGGGCGACCGGCGTCTTCGGGGACCTGCCGTGCGCGACGAGGGTGTCGGCGATCTTGCCGATCTTGTCGACGCCCATGAGGATCACGAGCGTGCCGGTGAGCTTGGCGAGGGACGGCCAGTCGACCAGGGAGCGCTCGTCGTCGGGAGCGACATGGCCGCTGACCACGGTGAACTCGTGGGCGACGCCCCGGTGGGTGACCGGGATGCCGGCCGCGCCGGGGACCGAGATGGAGCTGGAGATGCCGGGGACGACCGTGCACGGGATGCCCGCCTCGGCCAGCGCCTGCGCCTCCTCCATGCCCCGGCCGAAGACGAACGGGTCGCCGCCCTTCAGCCGTACGACGGCCTTGCCCTGCTTGGCGTGCTCGATCAGCGCGTTGTTGATGGCCTCCTGGGCCATGAAACGGCCGTACGGGATCTTCGCCGCGTCGATGACCTCGACGTGCGGGGGCAGTTCGGCGAGCAGGTCGCGCGGGCCCAGCCGGTCGGCGATGACGACGTCGGCCTCGGCGAGCAGGCGCCGGCCGCGGACGGTGATCAGGTCCGGGTCGCCGGGGCCGCCGCCGACGAGGGCGACTCCGGCGGTGCGGGTGCGCTGGTGCGGGGCGACGAGGGTGCCGTCGCGCAGGCCCTCCACGACCGCGTCGCGGATGGCGGCGGTGTGCCGGGGGTCGCGGTCGCGCGCGTTCGAGGTGAGCACGGCGACGGTGACGCCCTCGCTGTGACCGGTCGCCGGGGTCCAGGCCGTGGCCCGGTCGGCGTCGTCGGAGCGCACGCACCACACGCGGTGCCGCTCGGCCTCGGCGGAGGCGGCGGCGTTGGCGCCGGTGTCGCTGGTGGCGATCAGGGCGTACCAGGCGTCGGCGAGGTCGCCCTCGGCGTACGGGCGCTGCTCCCAGGCGATCTCGCCCGCGTCCGCCATGGCCTCGACCGAGGGGGTCGCCCGCGGGGAGACGAGGCGGATGTCCGCGCCGGCCGCGATGAGGGCGGGCAGGCGCCGCTGGGCGACCTGACCGCCGCCGAGGACGACCACGCGACGGCCGGTGAGGCGGAGGCCTACGGGGTAGGCGGGGTGTTCGGCCATGAGGGAGGGCTCCTCGTCCTGGCGATGGGCGGTGCGGGGGGGCGCTTCGGCTCTGGAGCGGCCCTGACGTGGGGATACGTGCGGGATTCTAGGAGACGCGCGGAGGCGGCACGCGGTCGGTCCAGCGTACGGCGGGGTGGAGGGCGGCGGCGGAAGACCGCCGGGCCGCTCTCCCCCCGCCGCCGGGGCTACTTCTCGGTGACGCCGGCCGAGTCGAACGTCGCCACCTCGTGCATCGCCCGTGCGGTGCTCTGCACCATCGGCAGGGCGAGCAGCGCGCCCGTGCCCTCGCCGAGACGCAGGTCGAGGTCGACCAGCGGGCGCAGGCCCAGCTTGTTCAGCGCGGCGACGTGGCCGGGCTCGGCGCTGCGGTGGCCCGCGATGCAGGCCGCGAGGACCTCGGGGGCGATGGCGCGGGCCACCAGGGCGGCGGCGCCGGCGCTGACGCCGTCCAGGATCACCGGCGTGCGCAGGGAGGCGCCGCCGAGCAGCAGGCCGACCATGGCCGCGTGCTCGAAGCCGCCGACCGCGGCGAGGACGCCGATGGGGTCGGCCGGGTCGGGCTGGTGGACTTCCAGCGCGCGGCGGACGACCTCGGTCTTGCGGGCCAGCGTCTCGTCGTTGATGCCGGTGCCCCGGCCGGTGACGTCGGCCGGGTCGGCGCCGGTGAAGACGGAGATGAGCGCGGCGGACGCGGTGGTGTTGGCGATGCCCATCTCGCCGGTGAGCAGCGCCTTGTTGCCGGCCGCCACCAGGTCGCGGGCGGTCTCGATGCCGACCTCGATGGCCTGCTTGGCCTCCTCGCGGGTCATCGCGGGACCGGTCGTCATGTCGGACGTGCCCGCGCGGACCTTGCGGGGCAGCAGGCCGGGCGTGGCGGGCAGGTCGGCGGCGACCCCGACGTCCACGACGCACACCTCGGCGCCGACCTGGGTGGCGAAGGCGTTGCAGACCGCCCCGCCGCCCAGGAAGTTGGCCACCATCTGGGCGGTGACCTCCTGCGGCCAGGGGGTGACGCCCTGGGCGTGCACGCCGTGGTCGCCGGCGAAGACCGCGACGGCCGCGGGCTCCGGGATGGGCGGCGGGCACTGGCGGGACAGGCCGGAGAGCTGGGCGGAGATGATCTCCAGCATGCCGAGCGCGCCGGCCGGCTTGGTCATGCGCTTCTGCCGCTCCCACGCCTCGCCGAGCGCCTTGGCGTCGAGCGGGCGGATCTGTGCGACGGTCTCGGCAAGCAGGTCGTGGGGGTCCTCTCCGGGCAGGGCGCGTCGGCCGTACGTCTCCTCGTGCACGACCCACGACAGCGGGCGGCGCTTGGACCAGCCGGCCTGCATCAGCTCGGGCTCGTCCGGGAACTCGTCGACGTACCCGACACACAGGTAGGCGACGATGTCCAGGTGTTCGGGCAGGCCCAGGGCGCGGACCATCTCGCGCTCGTCGAAGAAGCTGACCCAGCCGACGCCGAGGCCCTCGGCGCGGGCGGCGAGCCAGAGGTTCTCGACCGCGAGCGCGGAGGAGTACGGCGCCATCTGCGGCTGGGTGTGCCGGCCCAGGGTGTGCCGGCCGCCGCGGGTGGGGTCGGCGGTGACGACGATGTTGACCGGGGTGTCGAGGATGGCCTCGATCTTCAGTTCCTTGAACTGCTTGGCCCGGCCCTTGGGCAGCGACTTGGCGTACGCCTCGCGCTGGCGCATCGCCAGCTCGTGCATGGCGCGGCGGGTGTCGGCGGAGCGGATGACGACGAAGTCCCAGGGCTGCGAGTGGCCGACGGACGGCGCGGTGTGCGCGGCCTCCAGGACGCGGAGCAGCACCTCGTGCGGGATGGGGTCGCCGCGGAAGCCGTTGCGGATGTCACGGCGTTCGCGCATGACCTTCAGGACGGCCTCGCGTTCGACGTCGTCGTAGGCGGGGGCCGCCGGGCCGGTGGACCGCCGTGGCGCCGCGGCCTGGTCCAGCGCCCGCCCGGCCGGTTCGGCGAGGTCTTCCTGGTCGGCGGCGCGGGTGTCCAGGTCGTCGGCGTTCTGGGCGATCTCCGGGTCGGCCTCGCGCGGGGCGGGGGCCTCGGCGACCGGGTCCGGCGCCCGGTCCCGCGGCGGGAGCGGGAGGACCAGGGCGTCGGGGGGCGTCGGGGCGAGGTGCGGGGCGGTGGGCACCTGGACGTCGTCGACCGGGACGAACCGGCCGACGGACTGGTCGGGGTGCTCACCCGTCGGCTGACCGGACCCCTGCCCGGCGGTGGCCGGTGCCGCGCCGGGCTGCGAGTGCTCGGACACGCCCGGGGCCGCTTCGGCTTCCCGGGGCACGTCGGCCTCCACCAGGGACTGGGGGCCCTGGGCAGGCGGCTGCGGTACGGCTTCCTGCGGCACGGAGTCCTGGTGTGCGGGGTTCTGTTGTACGGGTTCCTGGTGTGCGGCTTCCTCCGGTGCGGAGTCCTCGGGAGCCGCTTCCGGCGGGGCGGGCCACGCCTGCGGCTCGGTCCGCGCCTCCGCCTCCTGTACCGGTGCCGGCTGCTCGGTGGCTGCCGGGGAGGGCTGGGCCTCGGGGGCGCTCGCGTCGGGGGACGGGAGTGCCTCCGGTACGCCGGTTTCCTGGACCGGTACGCCGGTTTCCTGGACGTCCGGCGCCGCGGGGGCCTCGGCGGGCGGGGCCGTCCGCTCCTCGGGAACCTCGTCCGGCGCGACCGCCGGGACGGGCTCGGGCACGGGCGCCTCGGCGGCCTCGGGCACCGGGGCTTCGTCCGGCAGCGGCGGCTCGGGGACTACCTGGAGGGGCGGTACGGACTCGACGGGCGGGGCGGGCTGGACCGACTCGACGGACTGGCCGGGCTGCTGGACCGGCTCGCCCGGCCGGCCGGGCCCGACGGGCTGAACCAACTCGCCCGGCTGGCCGGGTTCGACGGACTGGCCGGGCTCGACGGACTGGCCGGGCTCGACGGACTGGCCGGGCTCGTCGGGACGGACCGGCTCAGCGGGGTCACCGGACTGGACCGGCTCGACAGCCGCGCCGGAACGGTCCGGCTCGGGGGCGTGCTCCGGACCGACCGCCTCGGGGGCCGGAAGGGCTTCCCCGGCGGGGCCGGGGACCGGCGTCGGCTCGGCGGCGAGCTGCTCCGCAGCCTCCTCCACCGGGCCGGCCGGTACGGTGGCGGGCCCGTCGGCCCGGTCGGCTCCGTCGGGGGCCGGGACGGCCGCCGGTACGGGCGCCTCGTCCGCCGGGCCGCCAGCCACGGCCCGCGCCTCCTCGGCACCGCCGCCAGGGGTGTCGGGGGTGTCTTCGCCGGACGGCCCCTCGGTGACCGGCACGGCCCCGGCGTCGACGCCGTCCGCGCCGCCCGCCTCGGTTCCGACCGCGCTCGCGACGGGGGCCTCGGCGGGAATCTCCGCGGGCGCGTCACCAGCCGGTGTGCCGGTCCCGTCCGCGTCGGCGGACTCGACGGTCTCCCCCGTCGCGCCGCCCGTCGCCGCGACGGCCTCCGTCGCCACCCGGGCCACGAGTGCCTGGGCGGCGCCCACCGGCTCGGTCGCCTGGTCCGGTACCGGAACAACCGTTTCCGCATGCACCGCGCCGACGCCCACCGGCTCTTCCGGGGCCTGCGGAGCCTCCTGGGCAACCGCCTGCGCGCCCCAGGGCGCCGCCGCCTGCGGGGGCATGGCGACGGTCTGCGGGACGTCGAGGTACTCGGGTCCGGCGGTGGGCGGACCGGCGTGCCGCACCGGCGCGTCGGCGGGGCCGCGGTCGGCGAGGGAGCGGACCGGGCTCGCGGAGGCGTCGGGGATCGGCGGACCGAGGTGCAGGGGCCTGCGCGGCGGAACCGGCGCCGGCTCCGACGCGGGTTCGGGCAGGCGGACGCCGCCGAGGTCGACCGAACCGCTGTCGCGGCCGGACAGTTCGTGCGGGCCCGGCTGGTGCACGGTCTCGACGACCGGCTCCGGCGCGGGCGGCGCGACCTCGTTGCCCCAGGCGCTCTGGGCTCCCGGCAGCAACAGCAGGTCCTCGTCCTCGGCGGTGGTCTCGGAGAGGTAGGTGTACGCGCCGGGTGCGGGGACGCCCGGCTGCTCCACCATGCCTGCGTTCTCCGGCAGCCCCTCGGCCGGGATCTGGCCGGTGTCGGTCATGCGTAACCCCTCGCCCATCGGTAAGTGCTTCTACGACCACTGCACCCGGGACGGCGCACCGACCGCCCCGCAGTGAAGAACGAGCGTGCGTGCCCAGCGGCACGAACGACCCGCCGGAAAAGACGACAAAGCCATTGAGTGGCATTGTCGCGGTCGTTCCCCCGTCACGACAGCTTGATCCGCGACGGCCCGCTGTGGACTGCGCCACGTTGCGCGCCCTCCGGTTCTGCCGTACCACACCTGCCCCTGAATCAGCGGGCTTTTACGGACATCGACCGACGAAGCGCCGGGTGCCGTGGTGCGGTACAACAATCCGCCAGCCTACCCCGCGCGGTACGACAACCCGATCACGGGGCGCGGTCCGGCAGGACCCCGCTGAGCAGGAACGCGACGCTCCGCCGGGTCTCCGTCCAGGCCCGGGTGTCGAGGTCGACGGACTGCAGGAGGGCGCACTCGACCCGGTAGCCGTGCTCCGTCAGGTCCCTGCCGACGAGTTCGGCCTCGTCGCGGGTCGCGGCGTGCGCGACGATGCGCTGCGGCCGCCGGTCGGCGACCGCGGAGACCACGGCCGCTCCCCCGCCGCCGACGCGGACGACGTCGGGTTCGGGGAGGTTCTCCAGGACGTGCGGGGCGGTGCCGTGCACGATCTGGAGCTGGACGCCGAAGTGGCGGGCGGCGGCCTCGGTGCGGGCACAGGCGTCCGGGTCGCGGTCGACCGCGAGGACGGCGGCACCGCCCCGGGCCGCCTCGGTGGCGAAGGCGCCGCTGCCGCACCCGATGTCCCACACGAGGTCGCCGAGGCGGGGTCCGAGCCGGGCGAGTTGGGCCGTGCGGAGCAGGTCGGTCTCGCCCTCGCCGAGGTCACCGCCGTACGCCTCGGCGGGCAGCGACCAGCCGCGCGGTCCGGCGGCGGGGTCGCGGCCGGCGATCCAGCCGGTGCCGTCGGTCGCGGCGCCCGGGCCGACGGTCCCGCCGACGACGATGACGACGTTGGGGTCCCGCCAGGTGTGGTCGGCGGCCTTGTCGGAGGTGACGACGGTGACCCGCTCGCGCCCGGTGCCGAGTTCCTCGCAGATGACGAAGGTGCGGTGGATGCCGTCCATCAGCAGGCCGAGTTCGGCGGGGCCGGCGCCCGGTGAGGTGAGGACCGCCACCTTGGTGTGGGCCCGGCATACGTTGACCGCGCGTCGCAGGGTGCGGGGGTGGGCGACGACCACATGGGCGTCGTCCCAGGGCATGCCGGCGCGCGCGAAGGCGGCGGCGACGGAGGAGACGGCCGGGACGACCTCGACCTCCAGGCCGAACTCGGGGGCGCGCAGGGTGCGTACGACGCCGAAGAAGCCGGGGTCGCCGTCGGCGAGCACGACCGCCGTCCCGCGGTGGGCGGCGACGCGGCGGGCGGCGAGGGCGACGCTGCCGAGGCGGATGCGTTCGGCGGCGGGCGGTACCTCGGGAAGTGCCAGGTGGTGGGCGGCGCCGGCCACGAGGGTGGCGGCGCCCAGTGCGGAGCGTGCCGCGGCCGTCAGCGGCGAACCGTCCCAGCCGATCACCGTGACCCGGTCGGCCATCGTCGTCAGTCTCCAGGGTTTCGCAGGTCGTGGTCGCGGAACCGTTCGCGGCGCGCCCCGTGAGGGTACCTGGTGCGGCCTCGGGGAGCCGTGGTGCGGTGGCCCCGGTGGATCAGTTCCAGTCGGTGAAGGTGGTGAAACCGTTGTCGTCGGTGAGCGGTCCGTTCGCGCCCTCGAGGTCTTCGGGCAGCAGGCTCCACACGATGAAGTCGGTGCGTACGTCCGTCCAGACGCCGTCGTCGGTGCGTACCCGGGCTATGCAGGCGTTGCGCAGGACGCCCTCGCTGATGCAGCCGATCTTCTGGGCGACCTGCTGGGAGGCGGTGTTGTCGGCGGCGGTGCGCAGCTCGACGCGTTCGAACTTCTGGTCGCCGAAGAGCCACTGGGCGGTGGCGAGCGCGGCCTCGGAGGCGTAGCCCTCGCCGCGGGCCCAGGGGGCGACGATGTACGCCAGTTCCGTGGACCGTACGTGCCAGTTGGCCTTGGTGAGCTGGATGACGCCGACCAGCCGCTGGGTGAGGAACTCGGTGACCGCGAGGTCGAGTCCCCGGCCCGCCGCGCGTTCGGCGGGGGCGTAGTCCTCGATCCAGGTGCGGGCGGCCTGCTCGGTGAAGGGCTGCGGGACGTGGGTCCAGGCGGCGACCTGCTCGTCGTTCATCATGGCGGCCAGGGCGGGGACGTCGTCCTCGTCGAGGGGGCGCAGCACCAACCGCTCCGTGCTGATGGAGATGTTGGGGAAGGTGCTCGTCATGCGCCGCTCCGTAACCTGTGTGACCGTCAGGGCCTGCTCGAACTGCCCAGCATGCAGCATGAAAGCACGCAACCGCACCACCGGGTCCGCCCCCGTGCGCGGGGACGGACCCGGTGGGACGCGGGGCTCGGATCAGAAGGTGGGGAGCACGGACCCGGCGTAGTTGTCCTCGATGAACTTCTTGACCTCGGGCGAGGTGAGGAGCTTCGCGAGCTTCTTCACGCGCGGGTCGTCCTCCTGGCCCTCCTTGACGACGAGGAGGTTGACGTTCGGGTTGTCCTCGGCGGACTCCAGGACCAGGGCGTCCTTCGCCGGCTTGAGGTCGGCCTCCAGGGCGTAGTTGCCGTTGATGACCGCCGCGTCGACGTCGCCCAGGGAGCGGGGGGTCTGGGCCGCCTCCAGCTCCTTGAACTTCAGGTCCTTCGGGTTCTTGGTGATGTCGGCGGGGGTGGCCGAGTTGCCGACGCCGTCCTTGAGGGTGATCAGGCCCTCCGAGGCGAGCAGCTGGAGGGCGCGGGCCTCGGTGACGGTGTCGTTGGGAAGGGCGATGGTCGCGCCGCGCTTCAGGTCGCCGGCCTTGTCGGCCTTCTTCGAGTAGAGGCCGAGCGGCTCCAGGTGCACCGAGACGACGGACTTCAGGTGGGTGCCGTTCTTCTTGTTGAAGTCCGCGAGGTAGGGCTCGGTCTGGAAGTAGTTGGCGCCCACCGAGCCGTCCTCCGTCGCCGTGTTCGGCGTGACGTAGTCGGTGAACTCCTTGACCTCCAGGTCGAGGCCCTCCTTCTTCGCCAGGTTGTCCTTGACGTAGGTGAGGATCTCGGCGTGCGGGACGGGCGTCGCGGCGACGACCAGCGGGCCGGAAGTGTCGGAGGCGGAGTCCTGGTCCGCGCCGCAGGCGGTCAGGCCGAGGGTGAGGGCTCCGGCGGCGAGGACGGCGGTGGTGATCTTGGCGGTGTTACGCACGAAAAGTGCCTTTCCTGAGGTGGTGCGACCCCGTCACGGGTACAACGGGGAGTCTGGGGAGGGGACGCGTGGCGGGTTACGCGACCTTGCTCACGTCGGCCGCCGCGGGCTCCTTGGCCTTGAGCAGCCGGAGCCTGGGTCCGGCGCCCCCGCGTCCGCCGCGGCGGTGCAGGGAGCGGGCCGCGTAGTCGCCGGCGAACTGGATGAGCGAGATGACGACGGCCAGGAGCGCGACGGTGATCCACATGAGGCCGGTGTCGAAGCGCTGGTAGCCGTAGCGGACGGCGAGGTCGCCGAGGCCGCCGCCGCCGACGGTGCCGGCCATGGCGGAGTAGCCGATGAGGGCGATGATCGTGGTGGTGGTGCTGGCGATCAGCGACGGTAGGGCCTCGGGGACCAGGACCTTGCGGACGATGGTCCAGGTGTTGCCGCCCATGGACTGGACGGCCTCGACCAGCCCGGAGTCCACCTCGCGCACGGCGGTCTCGACGAGCCGGGCGAAGAAGGGGATGCCGCCGATGGCGAGCGGCACGATCGCGGCCTCGCTGCCGATGGTGGTGCCGGTGATCCAGCGGGTGAAGCTCATCAGCGCGACCATGAGGATGATGAACGGCATCGAGCGGCCGATGTTCACGATCTGGCCGACGACCTTGTTCACCACGACGTTCTGCAGCAGCCCGCCCCGGTCGGACAGGACGAGGAGGACGCCGAGCGGGAGTCCGGCCACGACGGCGATCAGGGTCGACCAGCCGACCATGATCAGGGTCTCCCAGGACGCCTGCTCCAGCAGGGGCTGCATCTCGGACCAGGTCACTTGGCACCTTCCTTCACCAGCACGGAACCCTGGACGGCACCCTCAGCGGGCGCCTGGTCCACCACGTCGATCTGGAGGCCCTGTTCGCGCAAGAAGCCGACGGGTACGACGTTGTCCTCGAAGCGGCCGGGCAGTTCGATGCGCATCCGGCCGACCTGGAGGCCGCCGACGGTGTCGATGGCGGCGCCGAGGATCGATATGTCGATGTTGTAGGTGCGGGACAGCTGGGAGATGACGGGCTGGGTGGCGGCCTCGCCGTGGAAGGTGACGTCGAGGACGGTGCGGTCGTCCCCGGACGCCTGGCCGCCGACCGGGAAGAGCGCGGCGGCCAGCTCGGAGCCCGGGGTGGCGAGGAGTTCGCCGACGGTGCCGGACTCGACGATCCGGCCCTTTTCCATCAGGGCGGCCGAGTCGCAGACGCTCTTGACGACGTCCATCTCGTGGGTGATGAGCAGGACGGTCAGGCCGAGCTGCCGGTTGAGGTCGCGCAGCAGTTGGAGGATGGAGCGGGTGGTCTCCGGGTCCAGGGCGCTGGTGGCCTCGTCGGAGAGCAGCACCTGGGGGTCGCCGGCCAGGGCGCGGGCGATGCCGACGCGCTGCTTCTGGCCGCCGGAGAGCTGGGCGGGGTAGGCCCTGGCCTTGTCGGCGAGGCCGACCAGGTCGAGCAGCTCCAGCGCCTTGCGGGAACGTTCCTTCCCGGACTTGCCGAGGATCTCCAGCGGCAGTTCGACGTTGTCCTGGACGGTGCGCGTGGAGAGCAGGTTGAAGTGCTGGAAGACCATGCCGATCCGGCTGCGCGCCTGCCGCAGTTCCCGGCCGGCGCGGGGGCCGCGGCCGGCGAGCGCGGTGAGGTCCTGGCCGGCGACGGTGACCGTGCCGGAGGTGGGGCGCTCCAGGAGGTTGACACAGCGGATGAGCGAGGACTTGCCGGCGCCGGACTGACCGATGACGCCGTACACCTCTCCCTCGCGGACGTGCAGGTCGACGCCGTCCAGGGCGGTGACCTCGCGGCCGCGAGAGCGGTAGACCTTCGTGAGGCCCGATGTGGTGATCACGTGGGTTTCCGTCACTGTCGAGTGCGCGGCGCGGTGGTGTGCGCCGGGCACGGGGCGTTGTTCTTCGGGGTTCTGGGTCCTTCGGAACGCGGCACGGTTCTCGCGGTGGCGATGCCGGTGGCGGGGTGACCGGGGAGAATCGTGTGCGCGGGGCGTGGCTCGGCCCGCCGCGCGGGGCGCGGTGGCGGGCGTGAGCGGCGCTCGCTTCGGGGCGCGAGGCTCAGATGGTGCGGGGGCCCTCTAGAAGGCGCACATTCGACACATACAACGAGCACCGGGCGTCATCGTCGCCTCGGTCGCAGGGGTGCGGTCGCTCGTCGTGCTCATGCGAGCAGTAAAGCAGACCTGTCGTTCTGGCCGGACACCGCCGTCCGGATGCTGGACAGCGGTGGACGGTGACCGGACGCGGTCGGCGCGGATCAGTCCCGTGCGGAGATCTCCACGCCGGCGTCGGTGACCAGGACCGACAAGGCCGACAGGTCGGTGACCACCAGGTCGGCGTCGAGTTCACCGGCGCGGTGGGTTGTGGCCAACGCCACGGTGGTCATGCCGGCGGCGCGGCCCGACCGGAGTCCGGCGGGCGCGTCCTCGAAGACGACGCAGGCGGCCGGGTCGACGCCCAGGGCGCGGGCGCCGAGCAGGTAGGGCTCGGGGTCGGGCTTGCCGCGGGTGATGTCGTCGGCGGCGATCAGGGTCTTGGGGAGGATGCCGACGGCGCCGAGCCGGGCCTCGGCGAGCCGCCGGGTGGCGGAGGTGACGACGGCCCAGCGGTGGGCCGGCAGCGCGCCGAGGAACTCCCAGGTGCCGGGCAGCAGGTGCACGCCGCCGTTCGGCACGTCCTCGACCTCCAGGTGCTCGATCCGCGCGACGGCGTCCGGCACGGCCTCGGCGGGCAGCAGGTCGGCGGCTATCTCCGCGGCCGGCCGCCCGTGCAGCTCGACCCGTGCGAACTCCTCCGCCGTGATCCCGTACTCGACGGCCCACCGGGTCCAGCAGCGGCTCACGGAGTCGAGGGAGGAGACGAGGGTTCCGTCGTTGTCGAACAGGAGGGCCTGCGCGTGGATCTTCATGCCCTCGACCCTACGGCGCGTCCGCCCCGGGCCGGACGGGACCATCGGCCCGCGTGCACCGGCATGAGGCCCGAGTGTGAGCCGGGGCGGGGTCGGACCGGGCCGGGGGCGGCGCGGGGCGGGGCCGGGGGCGGCGGGGCTTTTGGGTCGTAATAGGGTCGCTGCCATGCTTGACGTCCTGACGCCGGCGACCGGCGTCGCCGCGCTGCTGCTCGCCGCCTGGTGCGGCTGGGCGGCCTACCGTGACCAGCCGACGAAGGACTGGCACTTCATCGGCATGGCCGTGGTCACCGTGCTGGCGCTGATCCAGCTCGTGGCCGGGATCGTGCAGCTGGCGCGGGGCGAGAAGCCGGAGCAGGGCACGACGATCTTCGTGGCGTATCTGCTGGGCGCCTTCGCCTGTGTTCCGGCGGCGGGGTTCATGTCGCTGGCCGAGCGCACCCGCTGGGGTTCGGTGACGGTCGCCGCCGGCGGTGTCGTCCTCGCCGTCCTCGAGGTGCGGCTGTTCGACATCTGGGGAGGCTGAGATGGCGGCGACGGAGCAGGAGCGGGAGCGGGGCGGGAAGCGGCTGATCGGCGGCCCTGGCATCCTGCTGGTGTGGCTGTACGGCGTGATGGTCGTGGGCGCCGTGTCGCGGTCCGCGTACCAGATCGGGACCGAGTTCGACCGGGCGCCGCTCCCCTACACGCTGTCGGCCCTCGCGGGCGTCGTCTACGGCTTCATCACGTACACCCTGGTGCGCGGCGGTGAGCGGGCCCGCAGGGCGGCGCTGGTGTGCTGTGTCGCCGAGCTGGTGGGCGTGCTGACCGTGGGCACCTGGACGCTGGTGGAGCCGTCCGCCTTCCCCGACGCGACCGTGTGGTCGGACTACGGCATGGGGTACCTCTTCATCCCCGTGCTGCTGCCGCTGTCGGCCGTGTACTGGCTGCGCCGGGCCCGCACCGCGTAGCGGCCTCGGGCCCGGAACGCGGCCCCGCGCCTCAGGCCGTGGTGGCGTACGCGCCGGCCGGCTTCTCCAGGACGATCATGGGGACGCCGTCCGCGCCCTGCGCGGTCCCCACCGTCTCGTAGCCGACCCGCCGGTACAGCCGCAGGTTGCTCTCGCTGCGGTGCCCGGTGTGCAGGCGGAAGCGCTTGGCGCCCCGCTCCTCGGTGAGCGCGGACTCGGCGGCCCGCAGCAGTCGGGCGCCGATCCCGTGGCCCTGGAGCCGGGGATGGACGCACAGCTTGCCGATGGCGGCGGCCCCGTCCTCGGCCACCCGGCCCCGCACCGAACCGACGACCTCGTCGCCGAGCCGCGCCACGAAGACGCAGTCGGCGGCGACTTCCTCGCGCACCGAGTCGAGGGTCTGGACGAGCGGGTCGATGCGGTAGTTGCCGTACAGCGCCGCCTCGCTCTGGAAGCAGAGGTACTGCAGCCGGAAGATCTGCTCGGCATCCTGTTCGGTCGCCGCCGAGATGGTCACGCTCATGCCCATGTGTGCATGCCTCCCGCTCACCTGATCCGCTGTGGTCCCCCACTCCTATCCCCGTCCTCAGCGCGCCGCAACCTCCGGCGCCAGCAAGCGACGCAGACATCCCAGACATCGGGAACGTTCCGGGCCAAGACTGCCTTGTGAGATACCCAACTCCCCCGCGATCTCCCGGTATGTGAGGTCCTTGGGCGACAGCAGCGCCTCCAGCAGCCGGGGGCAGCGGCCGGGCAGCCGGCGCACGGCGTCGCGCAGGGCGCGGTGGCGGGCCGCGGTGAGCGCCAGTTGTTCCGGCTCGTGCTCGGCGGCGCCGACCGGTTCGGTCTCGTACGGCCGCTCGGCGCGGCTGTGGCGGCGGGTGCGGCGGGCCTCGGTGCGGACGGCCCTGCGCAGCCAGCCCTGCGGGTCGCGGGGCGGCCCGTCGGCCTCCAGGCGTTCCAGGAGGCGCAGCCACACCGCCTGTTCGAGGTCGCCGGGTTCGGTCCCGGACGCATATGCCTCGGCCGATGCCTCGGCGGTGAGCAGGGGGCGCAGGAGGGTGACCAGGTCGTGCGTCATATGCGGATCGACGCGGCCGCCCGGGCGGCGGGTTGCCCGGGCGGCCGAAGGTCACTCCAACCGGTCTGGCGCGCTCAGCCGTTGACGAAGTCCTCGCGGGCCAGCAGGGCGGTGTCCGGGTGGTCGGTGAAGACGCCGTCGATGCCGGTGGCGAAGTAGGCGCGGCAGGCGCCGAAGACGTCGCCGTAGGCGTCGGGGTCGGTTCCCTTGCGGAAGTCCGCGGGGAGGAAGGGGTTCTCGTTGCGCAGGGTGTAGGGGTGCAGGATCAGGCCCGCGCGGTGCGCGTCGCGGACCAGCGTGGTCGGCTCGGTGAGCCGCCCGGCGGAGTCCCGCGGGATGATCAGGTCCAGGGTCGGGCCGATGCCCTGCGCGTAGGAGGCGATCTCCTTCAGGCCGGCGGGCGTGATGAGGTCGGCGGTCGTGCGCGGGTCGCCGTTGTCCACGAAGTCCCAGGGGCGGCTCTTCGCGCCGGACAGCAGGACGGCGAGGGGGTTGCCGACGAGCCGGTTCATCCGCTGGATGCTGGTGGGCTCGAAGGACTGGATGATGACGGGCGAGTTCTTCTTGTCCTTGCCGTACTTGCGCAGCAGCCTGGCGAGGCGCTCCTCCGTGCCGAGGCCCAGCTTGCGGAAGTAGGTGGGGTGCTTGAGCTCGGGGTAGATCCAGACCTGCTTGCCGCGCTCGCGGGTCTGCTCGTTCTGCCAGCGCAGCACCTCCTCGAAGGTGGGGATCTCCCAGCGGCCGTCGTAGAGGGTGTTGTGCGGGCGGTTGGCCGGGATGCGTTCGCTCGCGCGGAGCGTCTTGAGCTCGGCGAGCGTGAAGTCCTCGGTGAACCAGCCGGTGGTGGAGACGCCGTCGAGCAGCTTGGTGCGCTTGCGGTCGGCGAACTCGGGGTGGTCGGCGACGTCCGTGGTGCCGCCGATCTCCGGCTCGTGCCGGCAGACCAGGTGGCCGTCCTTGGTGGGGACCAGGTCGCCGGCCTCGACGATGTCGGCGCCCATGTCGAGGGCGAGTTCGTAGGCGCCGAGGGTGTGCTCGGGGCGGTAGCCGCTGGCGCCGCGGTGACCGATGACGGTGGGCACGGGCAGGCCCTTGACGCCGCCGCCGTGTCCGCCCTCGTGCCGGGGGCCGGCGGCTCTCGCCGTGCCGGACAGGCCCAGTACCGCTCCGCCCGCGCCGAGCACCGCCGCCGACAGGAGCGCCCGCCGTCCGGTGCCGCCGCCCGCCTGCTCGTCCGACTCCTGCGTTCCCATCGGGGCCTCCTGTGGTTGACCGTCGGTGCGCGCCGATCGTAGGGGCGCGTACATGACGAGCGGGAGACCGCGGCCGGAACACGCGGGTGCGTGCGGATGTCGCGTGGGCGTGGAGGGGCCCGTGGGGCGGGATGTCTGACGTGCCGTCGGCTTCGGGGCGGCCGGGCGGGGTACCCGGTCGGTGGCCGCGTTCGTGGCGGCGGTGCCCGGCGGGACCGGTGACCGTGCGGCAGGGCTCCCGGCGGCGCGCCTCGCGGACTCCGCGCGGTGCCTGTGGTTCGATCCGGGCCGTGTCCGCACCCTCGGATCGCCGGCGCCGGTCCTCGCGGACGCGACCTGCCTCACATCCTCGTGGGGGCGTTACGGCCGGGCGGGGCCACCGCACCGCAGGTGAACGCATGTCAACACCGTGTAAGACCCGGATGACCCGACGTGCGTGACCCCCTGGGCCGCGAGTAATGTCCTCACCTGCACAGACTCATACCGTATCCCCGACACCGGAGGACCCGTTGTCCCGCTTCGCGCTCATCAAGGCAGTGCTCGGTCCGATCATGCGCCTGATGTTCCGCCCACGGGTGGAGGGCGTGGAGAACATTCCGGGCGGCGGTCCGGTGATCCTGGCCGGCAACCACCTCACCTTCATCGACTCGATGATCCTGCCGCTTGTCTGCGACCGGCAGGTCTTCTTCATCGGCAAGGACGAGTACGTCACCGGCAAGGGCCTCAAGGGCCGGCTGATGGCGTGGTTCTTCACCGGCGTCGGCATGATCCCGGTCGACCGCGACGGCGGCCGGGGCGGGGTCGCGGCGCTGATGACCGGCCGCCGGGTGCTGGAGGAGGGCCGGGTCTTCGGCATCTACCCGGAGGGCACCCGCTCCCCCGACGGCCGCCTCTACCGGGGCCGCACCGGCATCGCCCGGCTCACCCTGATGACCGGGGCCCCCGTGGTCCCGTTCGCCATGATCGGCACCGACAAGCTCCAGCCGGGCGGCGCGGGCCTGCCCCGGCCGGGCAAGGTCACGGTCCGCTTCGGCGAGGCGATGGAGTTCTCCCGCTACGAGGGCATGGACCGCGACCGCTACGTCCTGCGGGCCGTGACCGACTCCGTGATGACCGAGGTCATGCGGCTGTCCGGCCAGGAATACGTGGACATGTACGCGAGCAAGGCGAAGGCGGCGTAGCACCGCCGAACAGGCGGCCCGGCGCCGCGGAACGCACGGACGGCGGGTCGCCCGGAAGCGACCCGCCGTCCGTGTGTCCGGGCTCCTCGCGGGTCACGGGTGCTCCAAACCGTCCTCCAGCCGCTGACCGCGGAGCAGGAACCAGGCGACCACGGCCGCGGCCAGGAGGACCGCCGCGCCGACGCCCGCCGCGAGCGTCAGACCGTCGACGAAGGCCTGGCGGGCGGCGTCCAGCAGGGCCTCGGACGTCGGGGCGGGGAGGTGGGCGGCGGCCTCCACCGCGCCGCCCAGGGACTCGTGGGCCGCGTCCGGGGTGCCCGCCGGGCCGGTGAAGTCGCGGTAGACGCCGGTGACGATCGAGCCGAGCACCGCGATGCCGAGGGCCGCGCCGAGTTCGTACGCCGTCTCGGAGACCGCGGAGGCGGCGCCCGCCTGCTCCTTGGGCACGCTGGAGAGGATCACGTCGGCGGTGACGGTGAAGGAGAACCCGGCGCCGACGCCGACGACCAGCAGGGCCGCGCCGAGCAGCGGGTAGCCGGTGTCCTGTCCGATGACGGTCAGCGCGGCGAGCGCGAGTCCGACGGCGGCCAGACCGCCCGCGACCACGGCACGCACCGAGAAGCGCCGGGCCGCGCGCCCCGCGATCAGACCGGCCACCACCGCGCCGATCGCGGCGGGGAGTTCGGCCAGGCCCGCCTCGAAGGGACGCCTGCCCTGGACGAGTTGCAGGTACTGGGAGAGGAAGAAGACCAGCCCCGACAGGCCCAGGATGGTCAGCAGGTCGGCCAGGACGGCGCCGCTGAAGCCGCGGCTGCGGAAGAGCCGCATGTCGAGCAGCGGCGTCGGCATGGTGAGCTGCCGGCGTACGAAGCCGTAGAGCGCGGCGGCGCCCAGCAGGCCCGCGGCGAGCGTGGCCCAGGCGAACCCGTGCGCGGCGGCCTCCTTGACGGCGTACACGACACCGATCATGCCGATGAGGGAGAGGGCGACGCTGCGCATGTCCCACGGGCCCGGGTTCGGGTTGCGGGACTCGGGCAGCATCTTGACGCCGACGACGACCAGGACGGCCATCACGGGCAGGTTGATCAGGAAGACCGAGCCCCACCAGAAGTGCTCCAGCAGGAACCCGCCGACGACCGGGCCGACCGCCGCGCCGGCCGAGGCGGCCGCGCCCCAGATGCCGATGGCGAGGCTGCGCTCGCGCGCGTCGTGGAAGAGGTTGCGGATCAGGGCGAGGGTGGCGGGCATCAGGGTGGCGCCCGCGACGCCCAGCAGGGCCCGGGCGACGATCATCAGCTCGGGCGTGTGCGCGTAGGCGTTGAGGACGGATATCGCGCCGAACGCCGTGGCTCCGACGAGCAGGATGCGCTTGCGGCCGATGCGGTCGCCGAGGCTGCCCATCGAGACGAGCAGACCGGCGATGACGAAGGAGTAGACGTCGCCGATCCAGAGCAGCTGGGTGCCGGAGGGGGCGAGGTCCTCACTGATGTAGGGGGTCGCGAGACCGAGCACGGTCGCGTCGACGGCCACCAGCAGCACGGCCAGGACGAGGACGGACAGCGCCAGCCAGCGTCCGGGGCGCTTCACCGCCTCGGTCGTCCGGTCCGGCCGCAGGGTGCGGGTCATGGTTCACTCTCTCCGAAGTGCGCCGCCGAGCAGCAGCTCGACGATCATGTGGGTGAAGTCGTTGCGGGCCACGCGGCCCTCGGTCACGGCCCAGGCGCAGGCGCCCAGCAGTCCGTAGAGGGCCTCGGTGAGCCAGGCCGGGGTGAGGTCGATGCGGAACTCGCCGCTGTCCTGGCCACGGCGGAAGAGCGCGGCCATCCGGGCGTCGAGGCGGGCCCAGCCCTCGTTCTGCTCCTCGCCCTCGAACAGCTGGTTCTCGGTGTAGAGGAAGGCGAGCAGTCCGGCGGCGGGCTCGATCTCGCGCACGAGCCGGCGCAGCGCGTCGGCCGCCGGCCCGTCGTCCAGGCGGGCCGCGTTCAGCGCGGCCTCGCACTCGGCGATGCCGAGCGACTCCAGCGCCCGGACCAGGGCGTCGCGCCCGGCGAAGTGCCGGTGCAGCGTGGCCCGGCTCAGCCCGGCCGCCCTGGCGACCTCGTCCATGGTCGCGGTGGATTTGCGGGTCAGCAGGGCCGCGGCGCTGCGCAGGACCTGGTCACGATCAACGGCCATGAGACAACGGTACCCCACATGAGACATCTTTGTCTCATCCTGGGCATGCGTGACTCACCTCTCGGGCCTTTTGGGCCTCTCGGGGTCGGTCACGAAGGGCCTCGCCGAGGGGCTCAGTGCCAGGGCAGCCGCCCGCGCCGTTCCCAGTAGGCGTCCGGCTCCTCGACGAGCGCGTCGAGGCGGGCCACCTGGTCGTCGTCGAGGTCGACCACGGCGGCGTGCAGGTTGGAGCCGAGCTGGTTCACGGTCGCGGCACCGGAGAGGACCACACCGGCCCAGGGCTGCCGCAGGACCATGGCGAGGGCGACCGCGTCGCAGCCCAGGGTCGTCTCCTCCGCCACCGCCCGCAGGG
Organism: Streptomyces sp. BK79; assembly: GCF_044142145.1. Taxonomy (NCBI): domain Bacteria; kingdom Bacillati; phylum Actinomycetota; class Actinomycetes; order Kitasatosporales; family Streptomycetaceae; genus Streptomyces; species Streptomyces sp. BK79. Next base: position 73,898 of record NZ_JBHVOC010000029.1, on the reverse strand, counting down.
CCGCGGGCGCGTGCGGCTCGGCGAGGCGGCCGTTGGCCATGCCCTCCTTGACGATCACGGTGAGCCCGGCCTCGTGCGCCTCGGCCAGCGCGGGTCCGGCGGAGGTCTCCAGCGCGTTGTACGTCGACTGGACGGTACGGAAGAGGGGCTCGCCGTCGACCGTCACGGCGAGCGCGGCGCGGATGGCGTCGGCCTGGGCGGGGCCGCTGGTGGAGAAGCCGACGGTGACCCCCTGAGCGGCCGACTCGGCCAGCCTGCGGTGCAGGTCCTTGTCGGTGAGCGCCGGGCTGTCGGGGGTCAGCGAGTGGATCTGGTAGAGGTCGAGCCGGTCGCCGAGCAGGGCGTCGGTCTCGGCGCGCTGACGCTCGTAGGTGGCGGCGCCGTGGTCCTTGACCTCGTGCCGCTCGGCCTCGGTCGACCAGTCGGCCGTGTAGGTGTAGCCCCACTTGCTGCCGACGACCACGTCGTCGGCCTCGGGGCGGTCGCGGAGCCAGCCGGCGAGGAACTCCTCCGCGCGGCCGTAGGAGCGGGCCGCGTCGAAGTAGCGCACGCCCTGCGCGTAGGCGGCGTCGAGGAGGTCGTGGGTGCGGGTGCGCAGGGACTCGACACCGCGGTCCGCACCGAGGTCGCGGTCTCTGCCGAGGTTGATGTAGCCGGGGCGGCCGACGGCGGCGAGGCCGAGGCCCATGTGGCAGGTGGGCGTCGTCGCGGTCGCGAGACGGGCGAAGGGCATCGCGGGCTCCGTTCGGTCGGCTCCGGTACGGCTTCGGTACGGCTTCGACCAACGTAACCCCTGATGACCTTCACGCCGGCGCTCGCCCGTCCGGTGGGTCGGGGAGGGGCGGGCCGGCCAGGTCTCCGGTGGGCCAGGGAGACGGACCGGCCGGGGTTCGCCCCGGGGAGTCGGGGAGAAACGGACGCGCCGGGGTTCACCCCGGGAGGTCGAGAAGAAACGGACCGGCCGGGGTCCGCCCCGGGGGGGCGGGGAGGAACGGACCGGCCGGGGTCCGCCCCCGGGGGGGCGGGGAGGAACAGACCGGCCGGGGTCCGTCGCGGGGTTCCGCCGTACCCGCCCCGGGGCGCCGTCCTCAGGCCCGCTTCTTCGCCCCGGCCCACGCGTGCTGGGCGGCCACGTCCGCCTTGACCTCGGCGAGCTGGACGGCGACCGCGCTGGGTGCCGTACCGCCGCGGCCGTTGCGGGAGGCGAGGGCGCCGGCGACGTCGAGGACCGAGCGGACCTCGGGGGTGAGGTGGGCGGAGATCTTCGCGAACTGCTCGTCGGTCAGTTCGTCCAGCTCCTTGCCCTCGGCCTCGGCGGCCTTCACGCACTCGCCGGCCACCTCGTGCGCGACGCGGAACGGGACGCCCTGCCGGACCAGCCACTCGGCGATGTCGGTGGCGAGCGAGAAGCCGGCCGGGGCCAGCTCCGCCATGCGCTCGCGGTGCACGGTGAGGGTGGCCATCATGCCGGTGAAGGCCGGGAGCAGGATCTCCAGCTGGTCGATGGAGTCGAAGACCGGCTCCTTGTCCTCCTGGAGGTCCCGGTTGTAGGCGAGCGGGAGGGCCTTGAGGGTGGCCATGAGGCCGGTCAGGTTGCCGATGAGGCGGCCGGACTTGCCCCGGGCCAGCTCGGCGATGTCCGGGTTCTTCTTCTGCGGCATGATCGACGAGCCGGTGGAGAAGGCGTCGTGCAGCGTCACGAAGGAGAACTCCTTCGTGTTCCAGATGATGATCTCCTCGGCGATCCGGGAGACGTTCACGCCGATCATGGCGGTGATGAAGGCGAACTCGGCGACGAAGTCGCGGGAGGCCGTGCCGTCGATGGAGTTGCCGGCGCTGCCGCGCTCGAAGCCGAGGTCCTCGGCGACGGCCTCGGGGTCCAGGCCGAGGGAGGAACCGGCCAGGGCGCCCGACCCGTACGGCGAGACGGCCGTGCGCTCGTCCCACTGCCGCAGCCGCTCCGCGTCCCGGGACAGCGCCTGGACGTGGGCGAGGACGTGGTGGGCGAAGAGCACCGGCTGGGCGTGCTGGAGGTGGGTGCGGCCGGGCATCGCCACGTCGGGGTGGGCCTCGGCGAGGCCGACCAGCGCGTCCTGGAGGTCGGCGATCAGACCGCCGACGGTCCGGGCGTGGTCGCGCAGGTACATGCGGAAGAGGGTCGCCACCTGGTCGTTGCGGGACCGTCCGGCGCGCAGCTTGCCGCCGAGGTCGGGGCCGAGCCGCTCCAGCAGGCCGCGCTCCAGGGCGGTGTGCACGTCCTCGTCGGCGATGGTGCCGGTGAAGGAGCCGTCGGCGACGTCCGCCTCGAGCCGGTCGAGCCCGGCGATCATGCGGGTCAGCTCGTCCTCGGTGAGCAGGCCCGCCGCGTGCAGCACGCGCGCGTGGGCACGCGAACCGGCGATGTCGTAGGGCGCGAGCCGCCAGTCGAAGTGGACGGACGCGGACAGCTTCGCCAGCGCCTCGGCGGGACCGTCGGCGAAACGGCCGCCCCAGAGCCGGACGTCACCGTTGTTGCTGCTCACTTGGGTCGCTCCTCACCGTACGATTGCTGCCATGCATGAGTATGCAGAGCGTTGCATGATTCGTCAATCCAGGACCACCTCCGCATTTCCTCGGACATCCGTTCGCCCACCACCCATAATCGTTAGACATGGGAAAGACTTATGAGCGCATCGACGGCAGACTCCGCACCTTCATCGAGGCCCAGCCCCTCTTCTTCACCGCCACCGCACCCCTCGCCGGGGACGGCACGGTCAACCTCTCGCCCAAGGGCCTGCGGGGCTCCTTCGCGGTGCTCGACGAACTCACCGTGGCCTACCTGGACTTCGCCGGCTCCACCTCGGAGACCATCGCCCACCTGCGGGAGAACGGGCGGATCACCCTGATGTGGTGCGCCTTCCAGGGGCCGCCGAACATCGTCCGGGTGCACGGCCGCGGCGAGCCGGTCTTCCGCGACGACCCGCGCTTTCCCGACCTGCTCACCCGCTTCCCGGACATCGACCCCACCGCTCACGGGCTGCGCGCGATCATCGTCGTGACCGCCGAACTCGTCCGCGACAGCTGTGGTTACGCCGTGCCCTTCATGGCCTACGAGAGCGACCGCGACCTGCACGGGAAGCGGTTCGCGCGGGAGGACGACGCCTCGCTGAGCGCGTACTTCACCAAGAAGGAGCACATCGCGACGAGCCTGGACGGCCTTCCCGGGCTGCCCCTGCCGTTGCCCCCGTCTACCGTCTGAGCCATGCGCCCCGGTGTAGTCGCCGCCCTCCTGTCCGCGTCCCTCCTCGTGCTCGGTGCCGCGCCCGCCGACAGGGCCGGTCCCCGGCCGCTGCCGGCCCGGATGGCGGACACCGGCGGCGGTACGCAGCTGATCACCGCGGTCGCGCCGGAGACCGGGGCGACCGAGGGCCGGGTCACCTGGTGGGAGCGCCGGGGCGGCCCGGGCACCGGCCGGTGGGTGGAGGCCGGTTCCGCGCCCGCCCGCTTCGGGGCCGGCGGGCTGGCCGACGGGACGACGCGCCGCCAGGGCACGAACACGACCCCGACCGGGCTGTACGACCTGCCGTACGCCTTCGGCATCCGGCCGGCGCCGCGCGGGACGGCGTACCGCTACCGGCCGGTGCGTGCGGACTCCTGGTGGTGCCAGGACAACGCCTCCCGCTCCTACAACCGCTGGGCCGAGCCCCGCCCCGCCGACTGCCGCGCCGCCGAGGCCGAGCACCTGATCACCTACACGGCGCAGTACGCGCACGCCCTGGTCGTCGGCTTCAACTACGACCGCCCGGTGCGCGGGCGCGGCGCGGGCATCTTCCTGCACGTCGACGGGCGCGGGGCGACGGCGGGTTGCGTGTCCGTGCCGGCGGAGGCGATGCGCCGCATCCTGCGGTGGGCCGACCCGGCGCGACGACCGCACATCGCGATCGGCACCTCGGGCGGGGCGACGGCGATCACCCGCTACTGAAGCCGGGCGGGCGGACCGTGACCGGCTGAACGCTCGGGTGGCGCGGCGCGTATCTGTGGGCCAAGGGCCAAGTCCCCACGGAGGAACCGTGACCACCACGCTCGCCGGCGGCCGTGCCGCCCGCCGCCAGACGATGCGGCGCATCCGCCCCCGCCGCTCCCCCGCCGTCCCCCTGCTGCTCGCCGTGTGGGCGGGCGCGGCGGGCGTGTTGTGGCTGTGGTGGCGCAACACGCCCGCCATCTCCGACCGGACCGGCATGATCCTGAACGCGGGCCGGATCACCGGCCTGCTCGCCGGCTACCTGATGGCGCTGGTGGTCCTCCAGATGGCGCGCGTGCCGGCGCTGGAGCGGCGGGTGGGCTCGGACCGGGTGGCCCGCTGGCACGCCATGACCGGCCGCTACACCCTCTGCCTGGTCCTCGCCCACGTCTTCCTGATCATGTGGGGGTACGCCGCCCAGGCCGGCCGGGGCCTCGGCGACATCGTGGGGCAGACGGCCGACTCGGTGAACCAGCTGCCGGACATGGGCAAGGCCGCCGTAGGCACCGGCCTGCTGGTCCTCATCGGGTTGCTGTCCGCCGGCCCGGTCCGCCGCCGGATCCCGTACGACGCCTGGTACCACGTGCACCTGCTCACCTACGTGGCGGTGTTCCTCACGTTCTGGCACCAGCTCACCACCGGCAACGACTTCGCCGTCGAGCCGGTCGCCAAGACCGTCTGGTACGCGCTGTACGGGACGGTGACCGCGCTCGTCCTCTGGTACCGCGTGCTGACCCCGCTCCGCCTCAACCTGCGGCACCGCATGCGCGTCGAGGCGGTGATCGAGGAGACGCCCGGCATCGTGTCGGTGCTGATCGGCGGGCGCAGGCTGCACCGGATGGGCGCTCAGGCCGGGCAGTTCTTCCGCTGGCGGTTCCTGGCGCCGGGGATGCGGTTCAGCTCCCACCCGTACTCGCTGTCGGCGGCGCCCCGCCCAGACATGCTCCGGATCACCGTGAAGGCGATCGGCGACCACAGTGCCCGGCTGCGCGAGCTGGAGCCCGGCACCCGGGTGTGGGCGGAGGGCCCGTACGGCGCCCTGACCGCCCAGCGCCGCAGCCGGGGCAAGGTGCTGCTGGTGGCGGGCGGGGTGGGGATCACGCCGATGCGGGCGCTGTTCGAGACGCTGCCCGGCGCGTCCGGTGACATCACCCTGCTCTACCGGGCCAACAGCACCCAGGACCTGGCGCTGTGGGACGAGCTGGCCGGGATCGCGGACGAGCGCGGGGCGCGGCTGATGTACGCGGTGAACAGTCCGGACGGGGAGCGCCCGGACATCTCCGCGCAGACGCTGAGCCGCAAGATCCCGGACATCGACCGCCACGACGTCTTCCTGTGCGGGCCGCCCGGCTTCGCCCAGTCGGTGTACGAGGCACTGCGCGGCGCGGGGGTCCCCGCCCGCCGTATCCACCACGAGTCGTTCGAGATGTGAGCGACGGACCATCAGGAGCCCAGGACAGATGAGGAAAAGCCACCCCGTTCGGCGTGCCGTGCTCGCCGGCGCCGCGACCGTGTCCGGGATCGTGCTGCTGCTGTCGCTGAAACCGGCGTCCGACCCGGGCTCCGCCTCGGCGGCGGGCGGCGCCGCCCCTCCGGCGGCCGCGCAGTCGCCGCAGGGCGGCCGGGGCGCGGGCGCCGGCACGGTCACCGGCGACGCGGCCCGTACCCAGTACGGGCCCGTGCAGGTCCGGCTCACGGTCAGCGGCGGGAAGATCACCGGCGCGGAGGCCGTGCAGGCGCCCAGGGGCGGACAGAGCGACCAGATCACCGCCGACGCCGTACCCAAGCTCAACCAGGCCGCCCTCGCCGCCGGCAGCGCCGACATCGACACCGTCTCCGGCGCCACCTACACCAGCGCCGGGTACAAGCAGTCCCTCCAGTCGGCGCTGGACCGGGCCGGTGGCTGACGCCGGGGCCGAATCCGCACAGGCTCCCGCCGCGGTGCGCCGGGTGGAGGAGACGATGGGGACCGTCTTCTCCTTCGACGTCCGCGGCGGGGATCCCACGGCCGTGACCAGCGCGCTCGACGAGGCGGTCGCGGGGCTGCGCCGGGTCGACGAGGTGTTCAGCACCTACCGGGAGGACAGCGAGGTCGCGCGGCTTGCGCGGGGTGAGCTGACCGTCGACGCGTGCGCGCCCGAGGTCGCCGAGGTGCTGGAGCTGGCGGCGGAGGCGGAGCGGGTCAGCGACGGCTGGTTCAGCACGTCGTACGGGGGGCGGCTGGATCCGACGGGGATCGTCAAGGGCTGGGCCGTGGAACGCGCCGCCCGGCGGGTCGCGGCGGCCGGTGCGACGGGCGTCAGCGTCAACGGCGGCGGGGACGTGCAGGTGCTCGGGGCACCGGGGGCGGGGCGGCCGTGGCGGGTCGGGGTGTCGGACCCGCTGCGTCCGGGTGGGCTGGCGGCGGTCGTGTCGGCGGCGGGGGCGCGGGAGCTGGCCGTGGCGACGTCCGGCTCGGCGGAGCGGGGCGCGCACATCGTCGACCCGCGCACGGGGCGCTCGGCGGTGACCGACCTGGTGGCGGTGACGGTGGTGGCGGCTCGGCTGACGTGGGCGGACTGCTGGGCCACGGCGGCGTTCGCGATGGGGGCGCGGGAGGGGTTGGGGTGGCTGGAGTCGCTGGAGGGGGTGGAGGGGCTGCTGATCACCGCGGGGGACGAGGTGCGGTGCACGGGGGGTTTGGCGGGGTGGCTGGGGTGAGCGTGGCTGGTGGGTGACCGGCGCCGGGGCCGAGGTACCGGGGTGTCACTCCCCCGCGTCGGCAGTCGTGCCTCCCCCACGCTCGGCATCGCTCGCGCGGGAGGGGCCCCCACCGCCCACCCGTGCCGCCCTGGGGGTACCTCCCAGGCCGTTCAGGCGCTGGGGGAGGCACGACTGCCCGCAGCTACGGGGCGCGGGGAACCGCGCGACCGGCCACCGACCACCCGCGCACGTCACCACCGGCACGAGCCGCGCAGCGCTCAGCCCCCGTTCTGGGCCAGCCGCAGCAAGTGGTCCGCCAACGCCTGCCCGCCCGTCGGCTCCCGGCTGATCAGCATCAGCGTGTCGTCCCCCGCGATCGTCCCCAGGATGTCGTGCAGTTCCGCCTGGTCGATCGCCGAGGCGAGGAACTGCGCGGCCCCCGGAGGGGTCCGCAGGACCACGAGGTTCGCCGACGCCTCAGCGGAGATCAGCAGCTCCGCGGAGAGCCGCCGCATCCGCTCCTCCTTCGCCGACTCCCCGAGCGGCGCCCGCGGGGTGCGGAAACCGCCCTCGCTGGGCACCGCGTAGATGAGGTCGCCGTCGTTGTTGCGGATCTTGACCGCGTTCAGCTCGTCCAGGTCCCTGGAGAGCGTCGCCTGCGTGACGGTCAGGCCGTCGTCGGCGAGCAGCTTCGCCAGCTGGCTCTGGGAGCGCACGGCCTGCCGGTTGAGGATGTCCACGATCCGGCGGTGGCGTGCGGTGCGGGTCTGCGGTACGGCAGGCCCACCGGTCTGCTCGTGCTCCTGCGCCTGGCTCATCGTCGTCTCATTCTCCGGATCGTCCGTCCCCGTGGGCCGCCTGGGCCCGGTCAAGGATGCCGGGCAGCGCCCCGAGGAAGGCGTCCACCACGTCGTCGCCGAGGTTCAGCGGCGGCATCAGCCGTACGACATCGGGTGCGGGCGCGTTCACCAGGATTCCGGCGTCCTGGGCCGCCTGCTGCACCTGCGGTGCGAGCGGCCCGGTGAGCACGATACCCAGGAGCAGGCCGGCGCCCCGGACGTGGGCGATCAGCGGGTGGCCGAGGCCCTCGACCGCGCCGCGGATCTTCTCGCTCTGCCGCTTGACGTTGTCCAGCAGGCCCTCGTCCGCGATCGTGTCGAGGACGGCGAGGCCGGCGGCGCAGGCGACCGGGTTGCCGCCGAAGGTGGTGCCGTGCTGGCCGGGCTGGAGGAGGTCGGCGGCGCGGCCGAAGGCGACGGTGGCGCCGAGCGGCAGCCCGCCGCCGAGGCCCTTGGCGAGGGTGACGACGTCCGGCAGGACGCCCTCGTGGGCCTGGTACTCGAACCAGTGCCCGGTCCGGCCGACGCCGGTCTGCACCTCGTCCAGGACGAGCAGGGCGCCGGTGGCGGCGGTGATGGCGCGGGCGGCCTTCAGGTAGCCGGGGGGCGGGACGACGACGCCGTTCTCGCCCTGGATCGGCTCGATGATCACGAGGGCCGTCTCGTCGGTGACCGCGGCGGCCAGCGCCTGCGGGTCGCCGTACGGGACGTGCGTGACGTCGCCGGGCAGCGGCAGGAAGGGCGCCTGCTTGCCGGGCTGGCCGGTGAGGGCCAGGGCGCCCATGGTGCGGCCGTGGAAGCCGCCGTCGGTGGCGACCATGTGCGGCCGCCCGGTCAGCCGGCCGATCTTGAAGGCGCCCTCGTTGGCCTCGGCGCCGGAGTTGCAGAAGAAGACCTTGCCGTCCCGGCCGAAGCGCTGGAGCAGCCGTTCGGCGAGCGCGACGGGCGGTTCGGCGACGAAGAGGTTGGAGACGTGGCCGAGGGAGGCGATCTGCCGGCTGACCGCGTCGACCACCGCCGGGTGGGCGTGGCCGAGCGCGTTGACCGCGATGCCGCCGACGAAGTCCAGGTACTCCTTGCCGTCGGCGTCCCACAGCCGGGATCCCTCGCCGCGCACCAGGGGCAGGCGCGGGGTGCCGTAGTTGTTCATGAGCGCGCCCTGCCAGCGGGCGGTCAGCTCCTGGTTGGTCATGCGGCATCCCCCTCTTGCTCGTCGGGCACGACCATCGTGCCGATGCCCTCGTCGGTGAAGATCTCCAGCAGGATCGAGTGCTGGACCCGGCCGTCGATGACCCGGGCGTTGGTGACGCCGTTGCGTACGGCGTGCAGGCAGCCCTCCATCTTCGGCACCATGCCGCTGGACAGCTCGGGCAGCAGCTTCTCCAGCTGGGCGGCGGTGAGGCGGCTGATCACCTCGTCGGAGTTCGGCCAGTCCTCGTAGAGGCCCTCGACGTCGGTGAGGACCATGAGAGTCTCGGCGCCGAGCGCCGCAGCGAGTGCCGCAGCCGCCGTATCAGCATTGACGTTGTAGACATGTCCGTCGTCCTGGGAACGGGCGATCGAGGAGACGACCGGGATGCGGCCGTCGGCGAGCAGGGCCTCGATGGCGCCGGTGTCGATCTCGGTGATCTCGCCGACCCGGCCGATGTCGACGGACTCGCCGTCGATCTCGGGCCGGTGCCGGATGGCGGTGATGGTGTGCGCGTCCTCGCCGGTGAGGCCGACGGCGAGCGGCCCGTGCTGGTTGAGCAGCCCGACCAGCTCACGCTGCACCTGCCCGGCCAGCACCATCCGTACGACGTCCATGGCGTCCTCGGTGGTGACGCGCAGGCCGGCCTTGAACTCGCTGACGATGCCGGCCTTGTCGAGCGCCTTGCTGATCTGCGGGCCACCGCCGTGCACGACGACGGGCTTGAGACCGGCGTGGCGCAGGAAGACGACGTCCTGGGCGAAGGCGGCCTTGAGGTCCTCGTCGATCATGGCGTTGCCGCCGAACTTGATGACGACGGTCTTGCCGTGGTGCCGGGTCAGCCAGGGCAGCGCCTCGATGAGGATCTGGGCCTTGGGGAGCGCGGTGTGCTTGCGAGTGGTGCTCATGACGAGTACGCGCTGTTCTCGTGGACGTAGTCGGCGGTGAGGTCGTTGGTCCAGATGGTGGCCGTGGCGTCGCCGGCGGCCAGGTCGGCCACGATGTGGACCTCGCGGTAGCGCATGTCGACCAGCTCGCGGTCCTCGCCGACGCCGCCGTTCTTGCAGACCCAGACGCCGTTGATCGCGACGTTGAGGCGGTCGGGCTCGAACGCGGCGGACGTGGTGCCGATCGCGGAGAGGACGCGGCCCCAGTTGGGGTCCTCGCCGTGGAGGGCGCACTTGAGCAGGTTGTTGCGGGCGATGGTGCGGCCCACCTGGACGGCGTCGTCCTCGGTCGCGGCGTTCACGACCTCGACCCTGATGTCCTTGCTGGCGCCCTCGGCGTCCCGGATGAGCTGCTGCCCGAGGTCGTCGCAGACGCTGCGGACGGCCTCGGCGAAGTCGGCGTACTGAGGGGTGACGCCGGCGGCGCCGGAGGCGAGCAGCAGCACGGTGTCGTTGGTGGACATGCAGCCGTCGGAGTCGACGCGGTCGAAGGTGACCCGGGTGGCGTCGCGCAGGGCTCGGTCGAGCACCCCGGCCTCCAGGTCGGCGTCGGTGGTGAGGACGACGAGCATGGTGGCGAGGCCCGGCGCGAGCATGCCGGCGCCTTTGGCCATGCCGCCGACGGTCCAGCCGTCCTTGGTCACGACGGACGTCTTGTGGACGGTGTCGGTGGTCTTGATGGCGATGGCGGCCTTCTCACCGCCGTGCTCGGAGAGCTGACCGGCGGCGGTCTCGACGCCGGGGAGCAGCTTGTCCATGGGCAGCAGGACGCCGATGAGCCCGGTGGAGCAGACGGCGACCTCTCCGGCCCCCGTGCCGAGCACCTCCGCGACCTTCTCCGCGGTGGCGTGGGTGTCCTGGAAGCCCTTGGGGCCGGTGCAGGCGTTGGCGCCGCCGGAGTTGAGGACGACGGCGGAGACCTGCCCGCTCCTGAGCACCTGCTCGGACCACAGGACCGGCGCGGCCTTGACGCGGTTGGAGGTGAAGACGCCGGCGGCGGCGCGGCGGGGGCCGGTGTTGACCACGAGGGCCAGGTCGGGGCTGCCGCTGTCCTTGATCCCGGCGGCGATCCCGGCCGCCGTGAATCCCTTTGCTGCCGTCACACTCACGGCGCGACTCCGATCGTCGTCAGTCCGGTGGTCTCGTCGAGACCCAGGGCGAGGTTCATGCTCTGGACGGCACCGCCCGCGGTGCCCTTGGCCAGGTTGTCGATGGCGCTGATGGCGATGATGCGTCCCGCAGCGGCGTCGTACGCGACCTGCACCTGAACGGCGTTGGAACCGTAGACGGACGCGGTCGCGGGCCACTGGCCCTCGGGCAGCAGGTGGACGAAGGGCTCGTCGGCGAACGCCTTCTCGTAGGCGGCGCGGACGGACTCGGCGGTGACGCCGGGCTTGGCCTTCGCGGTGCAGGTGGCGAGGATGCCGCGGGGCATCGGCGCGAGGGTCGGCGTGAAGGAGACGGAGACCGGCTCGCCGGCGACCGCGCCGAGGTTCTGGATCATCTCGGGGGTGTGGCGGTGGCCGCCGCCGACGCCGTACGGCGACATGGAGCCCATGACCTCGCTGCCCAGCAGGTGCGGCTTGGCCGCCTTGCCCGCGCCGGAGGTGCCGGAGGCTGCGACGATCACGGCCTCGGGCTCGGCGAGCGCGGCGGCGTAGGCCGGGAAGAGCGCCAGCGACACGGCGGTCGGGTAGCAACCGGGCACCGCGACACGCCTGGACCCCTCCAGCGCGGCGCGGGCACCCGGCAGTTCGGGAAGGCCGTAGGGCCAGGTGCCGGCGTGCGGGGAGCCGTAGAACCGCTCCCAGTCGCCGGCGTCCTTCAGCCGGAAGTCGGCGCCCATGTCGACCACGAGGACGTCCGGCCCGAGCCGCTCGGCGACGGCGGCGGACTGCCCGTGCGGCAGCGCGAGGAACACGACGTCGTGCCCGGCGAGCACCTCGGGCGTGGTCGGCTCCAGCACCCGGCCGGCCAGCGGCAGCAGGTGCGGCTGGAGCGCGCCGAGCTTCTGTCCGGCGTTGGAGTTGCCGGTCAGGGCGCCGATCTCGACCTCGGGGTGCGCGAGCAGCAGACGCAGCAGCTCACCGCCCGCGTACCCGCTCGCTCCGGCCACCGCCGCACGTACCGCCATGACGTCCTCCATCCTCGATGGCATGACTATACGTAACGACGCACGTTTATGCAAAGGCGGCGGCGTGCGGCTCCGCTCACCGAGCGGGGCCGGGGCGGGCCCGGCGGATGTGCCGGGGCCGGGACACGGGGACGGCCGCACCCGTGGGTGCGGCCGTCCGTCCGGGGCCGGACCGGCTACCGCTGCCGGATCCGCAGGAACGTCACCGAGTTCGCCGGGAAGGTGTACGTGAACTCGCTCGCCACACCCGAGAAGGTGGACCGCACCGGGGTCACCGGGGTGTCCGTCTCCGTGTTCACCGCGTCCTGGTCGGCGGCCAGCGTGGTGACGCGGGCCTTGGAGGCGACCTCGGCCCCGCCGAGGTCGACGGCCGTGCGGGCCGCCGTGTCCTGGGCGTTGACCACCTTGACGACCAGCTCGCCGGTGCGCTCGTCCTCGGTCACGATCTGGCGGAACGGCTCGGCCGGCTTGTCGTCGGTGAAGCTCCCCCACTCCTTCCCGTCGAGGAAGAGGGTCACCTGGCGGCCCCGCACCTTGACGTCGATGTCGTAGGCGCGGCCCGTCTCGATCGACCCGGCCTTGGACAGGAGGGTCGACTTGCCGCCGTCGGAGGCCTGCTCGACGGCGGACTGGGTGTTGTTCCAGCCGCCCAGGTTCCACCAGTAGTAGTTGCCGGTGTCCTTGACGCCGAAGGCCACGAGGAAGCCCTCCTTGCCGGACTTCTTGGTGGCCTTCACGTGCAGGTCGTAGTCCTTCCAGGCCGGGTCGCCCGCCGTGACCAGGGTGTTCTCGGCGGCGGCGTCCGTCTGGACGTAGGCGCCGTCCTGGACGGTCCAGCTTCCGGAGCCCGTGTGCGTCCACCGCGACGCGTCACCGGAGAAGTCGTCGGCCAGGAGGGTCCTCCCGTCGGCCGACGTCACCTTCACGTCGTCGTACGCCGCGCTGGTCGCCCAGGTCGACAGGCCGACGGCGCCGGTGATGGGGCCGCTGACGTCCGGCGTGCCGGTCGCCCGCGAGGGGACGACGCGGTCACCGGTGTTGTTCATGAACAGCTTCTGGACCTCGTAGTTGGCCGAGTTCCAGGACGCGTGGTTGTTGAACCAGATCATGTCCGGGCTCCACTGCACGTAGTCCTCGTTGGCGAGCAGCGGGGCGTAGGAGGCGAGCTTGACGATGTCCGCGTTGCGTTCGAGGCCGGTCATGAACGCGGCCTCGGACAGGGCGTTCTTCCAGGCGTTGCCCTGGGAGGCGTACTCGCCGAGGAAGACCTTGGGGCCCTTCCTGTCGTACGTGTCGTAGCGGTCGTTGTTCTGGAGGAACCACTGCGGGCTGTTGTAGTAGTGCTCGTCGACCATGTCGACGCCGGCCTCGCGGTTCAGCTGCCAGGCGGTGTCGAAGGTGGTGCCGGAGTCGTCCGGGCCGGAGTTGGAGACGACGGTGATGTCCGGGTACTTCGCCTCGATGGCGGTGCGGAACTGCTTGAAGCGGGCCATGAACTCCCGGGGCAGGTTCTCCTCGTTGCCGACGCCGATGTGGGTGAGGCCGAAGGGCGCCGGGTGGCCCATCGCGGCGCGCTTGGCACCCCACGTGCTGGTGCGGGGGCCGTTGGCGAACTCGATCAGGTCCAGGGTGTCCTGGATGTGCCGCTTCAGCAGCGCGTCGTCGTCGGTGGCCCGGTTCTGGCCGCAGCCGGTGACCAGGGCGGGGACGACGGGCAGCGGCATGGCGCCGATGTCCTCCGCGAAGCGGAAGTACTCGTAGTAGCCGAGGCCGTAACTCTGGTTGTAGCCCCAGAAGTTGGCGTTGGTGGCGCGCTCCTCGACCGGGCCGATGGTGTCCTTCCACTGGTAGCTGCGCTCGCGCTGCCAGCCGCTCGCCTCGCTGTAGTCCGCCATGGAGCCGGTGTTGACCAGGCAGCCGCCGGGGAAGCGCAGGAAACCGGGGTTCAGGGCCTCGATCTTCTCGGCGAGGTCCTTGCGCAGGCCGTTGGACTGGCCCTTGTAGGTGTCGCGGGGGAAGAGGGAGACCATGTCGAGGGCGGCCGGCGCGGTGGTGGCCACGGCGAGCCGGCCCCGGTTGCTGGTGCGGGTCGCGGTGAAGGTGGCGGTGTACTTGCGCCACTCACCCTTCGCGGCCACCTGGCGCACCTGCGCGAGCGTGCCCGCGGCGTCCCGCAGGGTGACGGTGAGGGTCGTGCCGGCGGCGGCCCGGGCCCACACCGAGAAGTCGTACTTCTTGCCCTGCGCCACGTGGACGCCGGTGTTGTAGCCGCTGTTGGTGACGGACGAACCGGCGCCGAGGGAGAGGTAGTTGCGGTTGCGGTCGTTGAGCCGGCCGGCGTCGTCCCGCACCTCGGCCGTGCCGTCGGCCGCCCAGGAGGTGAGCGGCGTGTACGAGGCGTTGTCGGCGGTGGAGTACTCGAAGGACCGGTTCTGCACGAGTTCGGCGTACAGGCCGCCGTCGGCGGCGCGGTTGATGTCCTCGTAGAAGACGCCGTACATCGTGTCGTCGATCGCGGCGCCCTCGGCGGACGGGTCGACGGTGATCGTGTAGTCGGTGACGGCCTCCGCGTGCGCCGGCGACGGCAGCAGGGCCGAGGCCGTCAGGAGGGCGGTGACGCTGAGACCGAGTCTCCAGCGGGTGCGTGACATGGATACTCCGCGGCTCTCACTAGTCGTTCGAAATATCGGACGTTGGTCAGCACTTCGAACGGCAAGATAGGGAGGGGGTGCGGGCCCGTCAATGGGTCGCGCGGCAACCAGGGGGCCGGAGGCGGAAAGCGGGTGGAAATGGGCGAGTTGTGGCCGGTGCCGGACGTGCTGGCGTATCTCGCGGGCCGGTGGCGCACCGAGCGGTCGGTGCGGGATCTGGCGAGTGGCGCGACGGGCCGCTTCGAGGGGACCACCGCGTTCGACGCCCTGGACGGCGGCGGACTGCTCAGCCGGGAGTCCGGGGCCTTCACCTGGCAGGGCGTGACGCGGCCCGCCGGGCGGACGCTGCGCTACGCGCCGGGGCGGGCGCCGGGCACCGCCGACGTGTGCTTCGCAGACGGACGGCCCTTCCACGACCTCGACCTGGCGTCTGGACGCCACATGGCCGACCATCCGTGCGCCGCCGACCTCTACCGCGGCGAGTTCACCGTCCGGGACCGGGACCACTGGCGGACCGTGTGGCGCGTGGGCGGGCCGGCGAAGGACCTGCTGCTCACGACGGAGTACGTCCGCGAGACACGCGGTCGTTGAGGCCGCCGGGGCCGTCGGCGCACGGCGTCGTGGGGCAGCCGGGGCCGGCCGACGGGCCGTACCTACGGCGGGCGCCCCTTCGAAGCCGAGGTTCCAGCGGCCCGCGCGGCCTGAGCCGCGCGCGGCCGCGACGAACGCGACCCGAACCGCTGTGCGGTGACGGTGCCGCGCGCGGGTACGCAGGTCAAGGGGCGTCACCAGTGGGTCGCCCAGGGCCCGCCGCCGCTCACGGGCCGAAGGCGAACGCCATCCACTGGTCGGGCCGGTCCAGCGCGGTGAAGCCGAGCTTCTCGTAGACGCCGTGCGCGTCGTGCGTGGCGAGCAGGAGGCGTCGCACGCCCCAGGGGCGCAGGTGCTCGCGGACGGCCGCGACCAGCGCCGTGCCGAGGCCCTTGCCGCGCACCGAGCGGTCCACGTACACGTCGCACAGCCAGGCGAAGGTCGCCCGGTCGGTGACCACCCGCGCGTACGCCACCTGTTCGCCGGACACCGTGTCGTACACCCCGAAGTTGAGCGACCCCTCGACCGCCCGGTCCTGCTTCTCGCGGGACCGCCCCAGCGCCCAGTACGCGTCGGTGGACAGCCAGTGGTGCACGCGCCCGGCGTCGAGGCGGTGCGGGTCGGTGGAGAGTTCGTACCCGTCGGGCAGGCCCGGTGTGTCGGTCATGCCGGGATGCTCGCAGGGGCGGCGGGACCGCGTCGACCGGTTATGGGCGTGCGTCCCACACCTGTGCGCAGGCCGTGCGCAGGCGCCGTACCCCTTCCGCGATCTCCCCGGTACCCGCGACCGCCGCGAAGCTCAGCCGCAGGTGGGCCGCCGGGGGCTCGGCGCTGAAGTACGGGCGGCCCGGGGTGATCGCCACGCCCGCGCGCAGGGCGGCCGCGGTGAGGGCGGCCTCGCCCCCGGGACCGAAGGAGCGCGCGGTGTCCCCGGTGCCGTCGGGCAGGCGCAGCCACAGGTGGTAGCCGCCGGACGGGATGTGGGGCAGGGCGAACTCCGGCAGGTGCAGGCGCAGCGCGGACGTCATCGCGTCCCGGCGGGCCTTCAGCTCCGTCGAGACCGAGCGCAGATGGCGCGGCCAGGCGGGCGAGCCGACGAGTTCCAGCGCCGCCTCCTGGAGGGGCCTGGGCACGAAGAAGGTGTCGACGACCTGGATGGCCCGCAGCCGTTCCAGCACCGGCCCGCGCGCGGCCAGGACGCTCACCCGGAAGCTCGGCGAGGTCGCCTTGGTCAGCGAGCCGACGTGGACGACGACGCCGTCCGGGTCGTCGGCGGCGAGCGGGGCGGGCAGCGGGCCCGAGTCGTCGTGCACCAGGCGCCGTACGAAGTCGTCCTCGACGACGAAGGCGCCGGCGGCGCGGGCGATGCGCAGCACCTCGCCGCGCCGCTCGGGGGCGAGCACGGCGCCGGTCGGGTTCTGGAACAGGGGCTGGCAGACGAAGACGCGGGCGCCGGTCGCCCGGAAGGCGTCGGCGAGCAGGGCCGGCCGCACGCCGTCCGCGTCCACCGGGACCGGTACCGGGCGCAGGCCGGCCGCGCGGGCGATGGCCAGCATGCCGGGGTAGGTCGGGGACTCGACGAGGACGGGTGCACCGGGCGGGGCCAGCGCCCGCAGCGCGATGGCCAGCGCGGACTGGCCGCCCGCGGTGACCAGCACCTCCGCCGCCGTGATGGCCCCGCCGATGCCGCGCGCGAACCACTCCCGCAGCTCCGGCAGACCCTCCATCGGCGGCCGGCCCCACGCGCCGGGCCGCCGCCCGGCCCGGGACAGGGCCGCCGCCATCGCCCGCTCCGGCTGCAACGACGGGTGCAGATAGCCGCCGTTGAACTCCACGACGCCGGGCGACGGGGCGGCCAGCGAGACCAGTACGCCCGAGGCGTCGACCGAGCGCGGTACGAGGTCGGCGGCGCCGTCCGCGCTGAGCGCGACCTCCTGCCAGGAGGTGTCCCCGGCGGGCGCGGCCGCCGACGGGCGCCGCGCGGCACGGAAGGCACCGGCGCCGGGGCGGGTCACCACCAGCCCCTCGGCGGCGAGCTGGGCCAGGGCGCGGGAGACGGTGACCGGGCTGACCCGGAAGCGGTCGACGAGGGCCCGGCTGGACGGGAGCTTTCCTCCGGGCGAGTAGCGGTCCAGCTCCCTCCGGAGCTTGTCCGCCAGGTCAGCGACGCTGCTACGCTCATGCATGAGAGCACAGAGTAGCGCTACCAGGACTTCCGCGATAGCAGTCGGCGGCCCGGACACCGCGTCCGGCACCCGCGCGTCCGGCACCCTTTCGTCCGGCACCCGTTCGTTCGGCACCCTCCAGGCCGCCCTGGGTGTCGCCGCGTTCTCCCTCACCTTCCCCGCCACCGCCTGGGGGCTGGAGGGCTTCGGCCCGTGGTCCCTCATCGCGGTGCGCAGCATCCTGGCCGCGGTGATCGCCGGCGGGTGTCTGCTGGCGCTGCGCGTGCCCCTGCCCGAGCGGCGCCACTGGTCCGGGCTCGCGGTGGTGGGCGGCGGGGTGGTGCTCGGCTTCCCCCTGCTGACCACGCTGGCCCTGCGGACCTCGACCACCGCGCACGCCGCCGTCGTGGTCGGCCTGCTCCCGCTGACCACCGCCCTGCTGTCCGCCCTGCGCATCGGCACCCGGCCCTCGCGCACCTTCTGGTGCGCGGCCCTGGCGGGCGCGGCCGCCGTACTCGCCTTCACCGTGCAGCAGAGCGGCGGCGCCCTGTCCACGGCCGACGTCTATCTCTTCGCGGCGCTGCTGGTGTGCGCGGCCGGCTACACCGAGGGCGGCCGGCTGGCCCGGGTGATGCCGGGCTGGCACGTCATCGGGTGGGCGCTGGTGCTGTGCCTGCCGCTGACCGTGCCGATGGCCGCCGTGGCCCTGGCGTACGAGCCGGTGCACCTGACCGCGCACAGCGTGACCGGGCTGCTGTGGGTCTCCGCGGGCTCGCAGTTCCTCGGCCTGGTCGTCTGGTACCGGGGCATGGCGGCCATCGGCATCCCGAAGGCGAGCCAGTTGCAGCTGGCGCAGCCGCTGCTCACACTGGTGTGGTCGGTACTTCTCCTGGGCGAGCACCTGACGGTGGCCGCTCCGCTGACCGCCGCGGCGGTACTGGTGTGCATCGCGGTCACCCAGCGGGCCCGGGGCTGAACGGCACGCGCGTGAGGAGGCCCCACAGATGCATGCGACCAAGGGCGATCAGCTGATCCAGCACGGCCGGGTGGTCGGTGAGCACGACAAGGTGGCGGAGATCGTCGAAGTCATGGGCAAGGAGGGCGCTCCCCCGTACCGGGTCCGGTTCCAGGACGGGCACGAGGCCGTGTGCTCGCCCGGCCCCGACTCCGAGATCCGGCACCGGGAGATCCAGCTCTAGACCTTCCCGCGGCGGTCCCTACCGGCGCGGGGTGCGGGCGGCCGGCCGCGTGTAGTGGTCGGCGCTCACCCGCGCCAGCGCCCCGATCCGGTCCTCGGCCACCTCTTTCGCCGAGAAGAACACGTGCCCGCGCACCTCGGGGTGCCCCTGTGCCAGCGTGAGGTGGCGGGTCAGCTCGGCCGGGTCCTGCCAGGCGGCGGGCTGCGCCGGGTCACCGGCCTTGTACAGGGCCTCGCCGATGTACAGCTGCGTGCGGCTGCCCCTGGCCACCTCCGCCCACCACGGGACCAGCTTCGCGTAGTCGGCGGCGGCCAGGCCGATGTTCCAGTACAGCTGCGGCACGATGTAGTCGATCCAGCCCTCGCGCACCCACCTGCGGGTGTCCGCGTGCAGGTCGTCGTACGTCTGCACGCCCGCCCTGGTGTCCGAGCCGCGCGCGTCGGTGGCGGCGTTGCGCCACACCCCGAAGGGGCTGACGCCGAAGCGGGCAGTCGGCCGGATCTCCTTGACGCGGGCCGCCGTCTCGCGCACCAGCAGGTCGATGTTGTCCCGCCGCCACGCGGCCCGGGTGGCGAAGCCGGTGCCGTAGGTGCCGTAGGTGCCGCCGTCGTCGAAGCTCTGGCCGGCCACCGGATAGGGGTAGAAGTAGTCGTCGAAGTGGACGCCGTCCACCGCGTACTTCTCGACCGCGTCCATCATCGCGTCCTGCACGAAGGCCCTGACCTCGGGCAGGCCCGGGTTGTAGTAGAGCTTGCCGCCGTACGGCACCACCCACCCGGGGTTCTTGCGCGCGGGGTGCGAGGGCACCAGGTGGGAGGGGTCGTCGTGGGTGGCGACGCGGTACGGGTTGAACCAGGCGTGCAGCTCCAGCCCGCGGGCGTGGGCCTCCTCGACCGCCGTGCCCAGCGGGTCCCAGCCGGGGTCGCGGCCCTGGCTGCCGGACAGGTACTGCGACCAGGGCTCGTGTGCCGAAGGCCACAGCGCGTCGGCCGTCGGCCGGACCTGGAAGATCACCGTGTTCAGCCCGTGCCGGACCGCGTTGTCGAGGTGCTCGACCAGTTCCGCGCGCTGCTCGGACGCGCGCAGCCCCGCGCGGGTGGGCCAGTCGCGGTTGGCCACCGTGGCCAGCCACATGCCCCGCATCCCGGTGACGGCCCGCCGCGCGGGCCCGCCCGCCTCGGGACCCGGTGCCGGCGGCGGGGTGGGGGCGCCCGACGGAATCGGCGCCGCCGACGCCCGGGAGGCGACGGTGAGCGCCGACAACGCCGCCACCGCGAAGGCACGACGCGAGACACGGCCCATGGGGAGACCTCCTGAACGGTGCGGATCCGCGCTGTCACGGATCGTGAGGGAGAACCCAGCATGCCCGACCCGGGGGACGGATCCGTGGCCATTCGGAGGTAACGTGCTCGATCGGAGCAGGCACCGGGGACCCCGGCGTGCCTGCTGCCACCGCCGTGAAGTCAGCGAAAGGGACGATGTGACCGGCATCTCGGGAGATATCACACGCGTCGGCGTGGTGGGCTGCGGTCAGATGGGAGCGGGCATCGCGGAGGTGTGCGCCCGCTCCGGTCTGGAGGTGATGGTCGCCGAGACGACCGGCGAGGCCCTGGAGATCGGCCGCACCCGGCTGTACAACTCGCTGAGCAAGGCCGCCGAGCGCGGCAAGATCACCGAGGAGGAGCGGGACGCCACGCAGGCGCGCCTGAGCTTCACCACCGACCTCGGCGAGTTCGCCGACCGTGACCTGGTGATCGAGGCCGTCGTCGAGAACGAGCAGGTCAAGACCGAGATCTTCCAGGTGCTCGACCAGGTCGTGACCCGGCCGGACGCGATCCTGGCCTCCAACACCTCCTCGATCCCGCTGGTGAAGCTGGCGGTGGCCACCTCGCGGCCCGACCACGTCATCGGCATCCACTTCTTCAACCCGGCCCCGGTCCAGCAGCTCGTCGAGCTGATCCCGGCGCTCACGACCTCCGAGGGCACGCTCAGCCGGGCGCAGCTCTTCACGGAGAAGGTGCTCGGCAAGCACTCCATCCGCGCCCAGGACCGCTCCGGCTTCGTGGTCAACGCGCTGCTGATCCCGTACCTCCTCTCCGCGATCCGGATGTTCGAGTCGGGCATCGCCAGCCGCGAGGACATCGACAACGGCATGGAGATGGGCTGCGCCCACCCGATGGGCCCGCTGAAGCTGGCCGACCTGATCGGCCTGGACACGGTCGCCTCGGTCGCGTACTCGATGTACGAGGAGTACAAGGAACCGCTGTACGCCGCTCCCCCGCTGCTCCAGCGGATGGTCGACGCGGGCCGACTGGGCCGCAAGAGCGGCTCGGGCTTCTACTCCTACGGCTGACGGCACGGAGTGTGACCCCGCGCGGGCCCGGCACCTGACGAGGTGCCGGGCCCGCGGCGTTCACACGGCGTGTGCGCACCGGGCACGCATATGCCCGGCGCACACTCTCCCCACGCGCCCACCAGGCGGGTTGACTCACCATGCACATGCAAGGGACGTGAGACGACTACGGAAAGGAGCGGTCCGTGACCGCCGATCCCGAGCATTCCGTCCATCAGGGAGAACTCGCGGAGTTACGGCGCCGGCTCGACGTGGCCTACGCCCGCGTCGAGGGCGGACTGGCGCTGCTCTCCCACCGGACCGAGGAGACCGCCAAGGAGCTGGACGACATCAACACCCGGCTGACCGCCCTGGAGCACGCCCGCTGGCCGCTGCCCTCGGTCGCGGTCGTCACGGCCGTGGGCGCCCTGGTCGTGGCGGTGTGGCAGGCCCTCGGGCGTTAGCTAGCCCCTGGCGCCCGGGGCGGGCGGGGTGTCCTGTCCGAGCCTGAGGTGGTGGAGGAGGAGCAACGCGGCCGCCATGTTGGCGGCCGGGACCTCCCCGCGGGCGACCAGGTCGGGAACGACCTTGAGCGGGACCCACTCCCGGCGGTCCGACTCGAAGTCGTCCACGGGATGCCCGACGTACTCGCCCTCGTCGGCCCAGTAGATGTGGTGCCGGGCGTCGGTGAGTCCGTTGGACGGCTCCACGCTCATGAGGTGGCGCAGCGGTCCCGGCCGCCAGCCGGTCTCCTCCTCCAGTTCCCTGGCCGCCGCGACCGCGACGTCCTCGCCGTCCTCGACGACGCCGGCCGCGAGTTCCCAGCCCCAGCTGTCGGTGATGAAGCGGTGCCGCCACAGCAGGAGGACCTCTGCGGCGTCGTTGACGACCGTGGCCACGGCCACGGGACGCATCCGTATCAGGAAGTGGTCGAGGTGCCGGCCGTCCGGTAGCCCCACGTCGGCGAGATTGACGCTGAACCAGCGGTTTGAGTACACAGTTTGTTCGTTCTGTTTCGTCCACTGCACGGTTCTGCCACCCTTCTTCGAGTAGGTGGCAATATCGCAGCAGGAGCGGCTCGGCAGCAGGCGCACGACGCCGCTCACGGCGCGGCGGTGGGCGCAGCGGGCCCGGGACCGGACGTCACAGCGGTACGCGCAGGGCCCCGTCGATGAGTTCGGCGGCCTCCGCCGTGCCCGCGCCGCCGCTGCGCACCAGGTGCTCGCGGACCGCGCGGAGTCTGTCGCGCAGGCGCTGGGACTCCATGCCCCGGGCCTGTTCGGCCATCTGCACCGCGGTGGCCACCGCCTTGTCGGCGTTGCCCCGGCGCAGCTCGATCGTGCTGAGCATGGCGAGCCGGTGCACCCGCCCGCGGTCGTGCGCGGGGTTGTCCACGGCCGCCGCGGCGTGCTCACCGGCCGCGGCGATCTCGCCGAGGCTCAGCAGGGCCTCGGCGACCTGGACGTTGACCAGTCCGGGCTGCACATAGCCGGTCTCGTCGGGTTCGTACCCGCGCCGGATGCGTTCCGCGGCCTGCTCGGCCCGCCGGATGCAGGACAGCGCGCTCGTGCCGTCGCCGAGGTGGGCGTACGCCTTGGCCTGCATCGCGTACAGGTCGGAGGCGAGGGCGGGGGTGATGTGCCGGCCCGCGGCGCGCAGCGCGGCCTCGGCGAAGGCGACGGCCTGCCGGTTCTCGCGCATGAACAGCGCCTGGTTGACCAGGAGCGCGATGACGTAGGCGCCCAGGCCCCGGTCCCCGCTGGCCTTCGCGAGCCGGAGGGCCTGGTGGAAGTAGCGCTGCGCCAGGCCGTGCGCGTCGGAGTCGTACGCGCAGATGCCGGCGACCGCGACCAACCCGCCGGTGGCCCGGTGCAGTTGGCGGCCGGTGGCGTCGGTGTAGCCGCCGCGCAGCAGCGGGGCCGCCTCGGAGTTGAGGAAGCCGACGATGCGGGCGCGGGTCGCCATGCCGCCGGCCTTGCGGTACATCTGCTCGTAGTGGGCGCGGGCCGAGCGCAGCATCTCCAGGTCGGCCGGGGTGACCCGGTGCCGGCCGCCGCGGGAGACGTCCACGTCCTCGGGCGGGTTCTCCCACTCCCACACCGGCATCACTGCGGGCGTGCCGGTGAGCGCGGGGGCGCCGAGGATGTGCGCGCGCTGCTGCTGGTCGGAGCGCCACAGCGCGGTCGCCCGCTCCACGAACCCGGACAGCGAGCCGGTGTGCGGGGCGGCGGGCTCGCCGGGCACGCCGAGCCCGATGTCGTCGAGGGTGACGGGGCGGTGCAGCCGGGACGCGAGGACCTCGCAGATCAGGTCGGGCACCTGGCCGCGCGGCCGCTGCCCCTTCAACCACCGGGCGACGGCGGTGTGTTCGTATCTCAGTGCCAGCCCGCGGGCCCGCCCCGCCTGGTTGACGTGCGCGGCCAGTCCCGCGTGCGAGATCCCGGCCTCGTCCAGGATCGCGTCGAGCAGGGTGTTGGGCTGCATGGGTGCCCCCCCGGGTGACTCGGTGCCGACAGCGTAGTGCGTCGGCCTTCACACGGGGTGTGAACGGAGTACGCGCATCCGTACCGTGCGCGCGCTGTCGCGGAGCGTACCGGGCCGGTTGACTGAACTGCCTCGAAAGAGGCCGGCCGGGCCGCCGGCTCCCCCTCGTACAGTGCGGCGGCCCGTTTCCACGCCGTCCGCCCGGCTGCCTGCCCGACACTCCGTGGCGGGGCGGACGGCTCCGCCGGTTGCGCGGGGCGACGGATCGCCGTCGCGTGTGCGGACGCGCTGTCGAGTGCGGGTGCGTCGTGGTTGCTCGCGCAGTTCCCCGCGCCCCTTCGGGCGCGTTGCGGTGACGCCGCCGAGGGGCGCGGGGAACTGCGCGGCCGGCCACCGACTACCCGCGGCCGCCGACCGGCAGAAGCCCCCGCCCCTCGGGCGAACGCG
Source organism: Streptomyces sp. BK79 (assembly GCF_044142145.1). Taxonomy (NCBI): domain Bacteria; kingdom Bacillati; phylum Actinomycetota; class Actinomycetes; order Kitasatosporales; family Streptomycetaceae; genus Streptomyces; species Streptomyces sp. BK79. The sequence goes on along the minus strand of NZ_JBHVOC010000029.1, from coordinate 50,238 downwards.
AACCCCTAACTACGCAGCACCGCTCCGACCCGCTCGCCCGCGAGGGCGACCGCCGCGTCACGGGCCGCGGAGGCCTCGTCGACCGTCAGCGTCCGGTCCCCCGCGCGGAAACGCAGCGCGTACGCCAGGGACTTGCGCCCCTCGCCGAGCTGCTCCGCGTTGTCGTAGACGTCGAACAGCCGGATGGACTCCAGCAGTTCGCCCGCGCCCTCGCGCAGCGCCGCCTCGACCTCGGTGGCCGGCACGAACGCGTCGACGACGAGGGCGACGTCCTGCGTGGCCACCGGGAAGGTGGAGATGCCCGGCGCCTGCGGGGTGTCGTCGCCGACCCGCCCCACGGCGTCGAGGTCCAGCTCCATCGCGCAGGTGCGGGCGGGCAGACCGAGCGCCTTGAGTACCCGCGGGTGCAGCTCGCCGGCGTGGCCTACGACCCGGTCCTCGCCGTCCACGGTGACGAACAGCTCGGCGCACCGGCCCGGGTGCCACGGCCCGTACTGGCCCTTGCGGACGCCCAGTTCGGCACCGGCCTCGCGGGCGACGGTCCGGGCGGCCTCGACGGAGTCGGCCCAGTCGGCCGGACGGCCCTTGCCCCACCAGCCGGCCTGCTCGCGGGCGCCGGCCAGGACGACGGCTACGTGCCGCGGCTGGTCGGGCAGCGCGGCGTCCAGCGCGGCGAGGTCGTCGGCGCTGGGCCGCCGGTCGACGGGCAGGTTCGCGGCGACACGCTGCTCGTCGCGCGGGTGGAAGACCAGGCCGGTCTCGAAGAGGGCGAGGTCGTGCGAGCCCCGGCCGTCGTTGCGGCGCAGCGCGCCGAGCAGGCCCGGCAGCAGCGTGGTCCGCAGCGCGGGCTCCTCGTCGCTGAGCGGGTTGACCAGCTTGACGACACGGCGGGCCGGGTCGTCGGCGTCCAGCCCGAGCTGGTCGAAGACCTGCTCGCTGAGGAAGGGGTAGTTCGGCGCCTCGACGTAGCCGGCGCCGGCCAGGGCGCGCCCGATGCGGCGGTGCAGCCGCTGCCGGGAGGTCAGGCCGCGGCCCGCCGGGGGGCGGGGCAGCGTGGAGGGCAGGTTCTCGTAGCCCTCCAGGCGGATGACCTCTTCGGCCAGGTCGTTCGGGTCGGTGAGGTCGGGCCGCCAGGACGGCACGGTGACGATCAGCTCGTCCTGTCCGTACACGTCGCAGCCGACCTCCTGGAGGCGGCGTACGACGGTCTCGCGGCCGTACTCCACGCCCGCGACCTTGTCCGGGTGGTCGGCCGGGACGCGGATGCTGTGCGGCACGGGCGGGGCGCTGATCTCGGTGACACCGGCCTCGGCGGTGCCGCCGGCGAGCAGCACCAGCAGGTCGACGGTGCGCTGCGCGGCAGCGGCGGCGGCCTGCGGGTCGACGCCCCGCTCGAAGCGCCGGGACGCCTCGGAGGACAGCTTGTGCCGGCGGGCGGTGCGGGCGATGGCCACCTGGTCGAAGTGGGCGGCCTCGATGACCACGTCACTCGTGGCGTTCTCGGTGTCGCCGTGGTCGGCGATCTCCGTGTTGGCGCCGCCCATGACGCCGGCGAGGCCGATCGGGCCGCGCTCGTCGGTGATGACCAGGTCCTCGGCGTGCAGCTTCCGCTCGACGCCGTCGAGGGTGACGATCTTCTCGCCCTCCTCGGCGCGGCGGACGCCGATGGTGCCCTGGACCAGGGAGCGGTCGTAGGCGTGCAGGGGCTGGCCCAGCTCCATCATCACGTAGTTCGTGACGTCGACGGCGAGCGAGATCGGGCGCATGCCGACCTTCTGGAGCCGGCGCTGGAGCCAGATCGGGGAGCGCGCCTCGGCGCTGAGGCCGGTGACCGTGCGGGCGGTGAAGCGGTCGCAGCCGCTCGGGTCGGCGATCTTCACCGGGTAGCCGTAGGCGTTCGGCGCGGGCACGTCGAGCAGCGCCGGGTCGCGCAGCGGCAGGCCGTAGGCGATGGCGGCCTCGCGGGCGACGCCGCGGATGGACAGGCAGTCGCCGCGGTTGGCGGTGACGGCGATGTCCAGGACCTCGTCGACCAGCTCCAGCAGCTCGATGGCGTCCTTGCCGACCTCGGTCTCCGGCGGCAGCACGATGATGCCGTGGCTGCCGTCGTCGCCCATGCCCAGCTCGTCGCCGGAGCAGATCATGCCGTGGGACGTCTTGCCGTACGTCTTGCGGGCGCTGATCGAGAAGCCGCCGGGCAGGGTGGCGCCGGGGAGGACCACGACGACCTTGTCGCCGACGGCGAAGTTCCGGGCGCCGCAGACGATCTCCTGGGGCTCACCGGTGCCGTTGGCCCGGCCGACGTCGACGGTGCAGAAGCGGATCGGCTTCTTGAAGCCCTCCAGCTCCTCGATGGTCAGCACCTGACCGACGACGAGGGGGCCCTTGAGGTCGGCGCCCAGGTGCTCGACGGTCTCGACCTCCAGACCGGCCGAAATCAGCTTGGCCTGCACGTCGCGGCCGGTCTCGGTGGCCGGCAGGTCGACGTACTCCCGCAGCCAGGAAAGCGGGACCCGCATCAGATCTCCATCCCGAACGGCCGGGTGAACCGGACGTCACCCTCGACCATGTCTCGCATGTCCTCTACGTTGTGGCGGAACATCAGCATCCGCTCGATGCCGAACCCGAAGGCGAAGCCGCTGTACTTCTCGGGGTCGACGCCGCAGGCGGTGAGCACCCGCGGGTTGACCATGCCGCAGCCGCCCAGCTCGATCCAGCCCTCGCTGGAGCAGGTGCGGCAGGGCCGGTCGGGGTTGCCGACGGACTCGCCCTTGCATACGTAGCAGAGCATGTCCATCTCGGCGGACGGCTCGGTGAAGGGGAAGAAGTTCGGCCTGAGCCGGGTCTTCATCTCCGCGCCGAACAGCGACTGGACCATGTGGTCCAGGGTGCCCTTGAGGTCCGCCATGGTCAGGCCCTCGTCGATGGCGAGCAGCTCGACCTGGTGGAAGACGGGGGTGTGCGTGGCGTCCAGCTCGTCGGTGCGGTACACCCGGCCGGGGCAGATCACGTAGACCGGCAGCTCGCGCTCCAGCGCGGAGCGGATCTGCACGGGCGAGGTGTGGGTGCGCAGCACGACGCCGGACTCGGTGCCGCCCTTCGGGCCCTGCACGAAGAAGGTGTCGGCCTCGCCGCGCGCGGGGTGGTCCGGGCCGATGTTGAGGGCGTCGAAGTTGAACCACTCGGCCTCGGCCTCGGGGCCCTCGGCGACCTCGTAGCCCATGGCCACGAAGACGTCCTCGATGCGCTCGGAGAGCGTGGTGAGCGGGTGGCGGGCGCCGGCCGGGACGCGGTCGTAGGGCAGCGTGACGTCCACGGCCTCCTCGACCAGGACCCGCGCGTCGCGCTCGGCCTCCAGCTCGGCCTGGCGCGCGGCCAGCCCCTTGTTCACCGCGCCGCGCGCCTGGCCGACGCGCTTGCCGGCCTCGGCCTTGGCCTGCGGCGGCAGGGCCCCGATCTCGCGGTTGGCCAGCGCCAGCGGGGAGGTGCCGCCGGTGTGGGCGACCTTGGCCTCCTGGAGCGCGTCGAGGGAGTCCGCGGCGGCGAAGGCGGCGAGCGCCTCGTCCCGCATGCGCTCGATCTCTTCCGGTTTCAACGCCTCGACCTCGACAGGGTCGTACGACTTATTCGGTGCCGACATCTCTTCCCGTGCTTCCGATTGTCCCCCAGCTACCGCTGGGAGGTGCCCCCATGCTGATGGTCCCCGTCACCGGCTCGTGGACGAAGCGTCTGCGGACGAAGCGTCTGCGTCGAGCGTCTCCGCCTGCGGGACACAAAGGTGCCAAAGGCCGAGTCTAACGGGGTGGAGGGAGACGAATGCGCCCGCAGTGCTCAGGCCAGGTAGGCCGGTGCCGCCACGGGCAGCGTAAATCGGAACTCCGCGCCGCCGCCGGGGGCGCGGCCGACCGTGATGGTGCCGCCGTGGGCCTCGACGATGCCCTTGACGATGTACAGCCCGAGGCCGGTGCCACCGCGCTTGCTGCCCCGCCAGAAGCGGGTGAAGACGCGGTTCATGGACTCCTCCGGGATGCCGGCCCCTTCGTCGCTCACCGTGACCGACGTGCCGGTGTCCTCCCCTTCGCGGGGGGACGCCGTGGGCGTGATGTCGATGGTGACGGTTCCCTCGCCGTGGCGCACGGCATTTTCCAGCAGGTTGCTCAGCACCTGGTCGATCTTGTCGGGGTCGGCCCACAGGTCGGGCAGGGGCTGGGAGAGGCGCAGCAGGAACCGGTCGGCCTCCTGGCCGGCGGCGACGTACGCCTGGATGTGGCGGCCGACGGCGGCGCCGATGTCGACGGGCTGGCGGCGGACCTCCAGCCGGCCCGAGTCGATCCGGGAGATGTCGAGCAGCTCGGCGATGAGCCGGGTGACCCGGTCGGCGTCCGCGTCGACGGTCTCCAGCATCAGCCGCTTCTGGTCGTCGGTGAACCGCTCCCACTTGGCCAGCAGCGTCGCCGTGAAGCCCTTGACGGAGGTGAGGGGCGAGCGCAGTTCGTGGGCGACGGTGGCGATCAGCTCGGCATGGCTGCGTTCGGTACGGCGCCGGGCCTCGGTGTCGCGCAGGGTGACGACGACGCGGTGGACGGGGCCGAGGCGCTCGGTACGCACGTAGCGGGCGGAGACGAGGACCTCCCGGCCGCCGGGGAGCAGGAGGTTGCGTTCGGGCTGGCGGACGCGGATGGCGAGGCCGCCGTAGGGGTCGGTCAGCTGCCACCAGCGCCGGCCCTCCAGGTCCTCCAGCGGGAGGGCTTTGTCCAGCGGCTGTCCGAGGGCGTCGGCGGCGGGGACGGCGGTGATGCGCGCGGCCGCCGCGTTGAAGCGGACGACGCGGCCGTGCTCGTCCGCTACGACGAGGCCGTCGGGCAGGTCGTCGGGGTCGACGCCGAGGCCCGCCGGATCACCCGGCGTGCGGGGCGCGGGCGGACGCGGCGCCTCGCGCGCCCCCGGTGCGCTGCTCGTGCCGACGCTCATCCCCGTACCCCACCTCTCGACCGCGCAGGGGCCTTGAGCTGGTCACCCTACTAGGCGTTGGTGACGGAGCGGCACCCTCCGGCGGCGCGCTGTGCACGCGCCGACGCGTAGAGACATACGGCGGCGGCGGTGGCGAGGTTCAGACTCTCGGCCTTGCCGTGGATCGGGACGCGCAGGACGGCGTCGGCGAGGGCGCGGGTCTCTTCCGGGAGCCCCCAGGCCTCGTTGCCGAAGACCCAGGCGGTGGGGCCGCCCATGGTGCCCGCGTCCAGTTCCGCGTCGAGGTCGTGCTCGCCGGCGCCGTCGGCGGCCAGGACCCGGACCCCGGCGTCCCGCAGTCCGGCCACGGCCCGCTCGACGGGGACGCCGACGGCCACGGGGAGGTGGAACAGGGAGCCGACGGAGGCGCGTACGGCCTTGGGGTTGTACAGGTCGACGGAGGCGTCGGTGAGGACGACCGCCTCGGCGCCGGCGGCGTCGGCGCAGCGCAGCACGGTGCCGGCGTTGCCGGGGTCGCGTACGTGGGCGAGGACGGCGACGAGCTTGGGGCGGGCGGCGAGGATGTCGTCGAAGGGGGTGTCCACGAACCGGCAGACCCCGACCAGGCCCTGCGGGGTGACGGTGGTGGAGATGTCCTCGATCACCTGCTCGGCGGCGAGGTGGACGCGGGCGCCCGCGTCACGGGCCGCACCGATGATGTCGGCGTACCGCTCCGCGGCCTCGACGGTGGCGAACAGCTCGACCAGGGTGTCCCCGTACCCCGCGGCCTCCCGCACGGCCTGCGGCCCCTCGGCCAGGAACAGCCGCTCCTTCCCCCGAAAGTTCCGCTTCCCCAACCGCCGCGCGGCAACGACACGGGGGGAACGGGGGGAGATCAGCTCGGGAGCAGCAACCATTTCGACTTACCTCGGCGAGATGCCCTAGGGGCGCGGGGAACTGCGCGACCAGCCACGGCCGGTCCGCACACTCGATTCGACAGAAGACGCCAGACACAGACGGACCCGCAGGCTGTGCACCTGCGGGTCCAGTCACGTCGGCTCAAAGCCGGCGCAGCGTCACGCGGCCTTCGGCGCGTTGACGTCGCTCGGCAGCGCCTTCTGGGCGACCTCGACGAGCGCGGCGAACGCACCCGCGTCGTTGACGGCCAGCTCGGCGAGGATCTTGCGGTCCACCTCGATGTTGGCGGCCTTCAGACCCTGGATGAAGCGGTTGTACGTGATGCCGTTGGCGCGGGCAGCGGCGTTGATGCGCTGGATCCACAGCTGGCGGAAGTCACCCTTGCGCTTCTTGCGGTCGTTGTAGTTGTAGACCAGCGAGTGGGTGACCTGCTCCTTGGCCTTGCGGTACAGGCGCGAACGCTGACCGCGGTAGCCGGAGGCCTGCTCGAGGATCGCCCGGCGCTTCTTGTGGGCGTTGACTGCCCGCTTGACGCGTGCCACTTTTTAACTCCTTGTAGCGGGGCCGCGGTGATCCTCACGCGGCCCGGTATCGATGGGGTCCCGGTCTTGACGTACGGCGCTCAGTGGAGGCGCCGGCGCGTCACTTGCCGAGAAGCTTCTTGATCTTCGCGGCGTCGCCCGGGGCCATCTCGGCGTTGCCGGTGAGGCGACGCGTCACACGGGACGACTTGTGCTCGAGCAGGTGGCGCTTGCCGGCGCGCTCACGGAGCACCTTGCCGGAGCCGGTGATCTTGAAGCGCTTGCTGGCACCGCTGTGCGACTTGTTCTTCGGCATAGCGCCGTTCTCTCCTCGTCGGTGGCGCTCCGGTGCCCGGTCGTGAAACCGGGCACGGGTGGAGCGTCGCTCTTGTATCGGTTACGTCCTGGGGACTGGCGTCCCCCGGAGTCACGCCTCGGCGGAAGCCTCGGCCGGGGCTTCGGGCTGGCCCTCGGCGTTGGCGGCGTCGGGGTCCGCGGCGTTCATCGAACGGCCGGGGTTGGCCTTCGCCTCGGCCTTGCGGGCTTCCTGCGCCTGGCGAGCCTCGGCCATCGCCTCGGTCTTCTTCTTGTGCGGACCGAGGACCATGATCATGTTTCGGCCGTCCTGCTTCGGGTTCGACTCCACGAACCCGAGGTCGGCCACGTCCTCCGCGAGACGCTGCAGCAGTCGGTAGCCGAGCTCCGGCCGGGACTGCTCGCGACCACGGAACATGATCGTGATCTTGACCTTGTCGCCCTGCTTGAGGAACCGGACGACGTGACCCTTCTTGGTGTCATAGTCGTGCGGGTCGATCTTCGGCCGGAGCTTCATCTCCTTGATGACCGTGTGCGCCTGGTTCTTGCGCGCCTCACGGGCCTTCATGGCCGACTCGTACTTGAACTTCCCGTAGTCCATGAGCTTGCACACGGGCGGACGGGCGTTCGCCGCGACCTCTACGAGATCGAGGTCGTACTCCTGCGCAAGCTCCAGGGCCTTGGCAAGCGGGACAATCCCGACCTGCTCGCCGCTGGGACCGACAAGTCGCACCTCGGGAACGCGAATCCGGTCGTTGATGCGGGGCTCGGCGCTGATGGATCCTCCTCGGTAGCACCACGCGACGGTCTGGCGGACAGCCGCGTAACGTCTGTGTTCGATAGACCTGACCGAGCCGGCGCAACAAAAATGCCCCGGACGATCACAGGCGGGGCTCCTCGAACTGCTACCGGAGCACCGCCGCGATGGCCGCGGGGCGCGATTTCGGGCTGGTCGCCGCCGCTGGGCGGGACCGCCTGACCGGTGACCCGCCGTCCTGAGGACGGCCAGGTGGGAGTTCGAAGCCTCCACTTGTGGGCCGGGCCCGCAGCCGCGAGGCGCGCGTGTCCGACCGGTCGTTACACAAGGTTAGCAGCTCGGCGGGGGAAGGGCTAACCGAGACCGAGTGGGGCACCTCGCCGCCCTGCGCCTATCGTGTGCGGCATGAGTGACACCCCTCCTGAGACGCCCGACTTCGACGCCATGACCCGCGACATCGCCGAGGTCCCGGCGGTCGAGGTGATCGTGACGGTCGCCGTCAACCTGATGAGCGCCGCCGCCGTGAAGCTGGGGCTGACCGAGGAGGGCGAGGCGCACAAGGACCTGGACGAGGCCCGCAAGCTGGTGCACGCGCTCGCCGGTCTGCTCGACGCGACCGCGACCGAGATCAGCTCGTTCCACGCGGCCCCGCTGCGCGACGGTCTGAAGTCGCTCCAGCTGGCGTTCCGCGAGGCCTCGCTGGTCCCGGACGAGCCGGGCCAGGGCCCGGGCGAGAAGTACACCGGCCCGGTCTACGGCTGAGACTCTCCCGCTATCCCCGCACGTACAAGGGCTCGCCCGGTGGCGTCGCCCCGGCCGGCAGCAGTGCCAGGTCGAGGCCGCGCACCAGGCGGGCCCTCAGTGTCTCGTCGGCGGCCAGCCGCTCGGCGACGGCGCGGGCGGCCTTCGCCGGGTCGGCGCCGGGGTCCAGGAGCAGCGCCAGCGTGCCGTCGGCGCGGCCCGGCCCGAGGTGCGCCCGCAGTACGGCGGGTTCGGCGGCCACGGCGGCGCGTACGGCGTCGGTGACGGCCGGGTCGGCGAGGGGGTCGGTCGTCGTACGTCCCTCCGCCAGCGCCAGCAGGACCGGTCCGGTCAGCTCGAACGGCACCGGTCCGGCCAGGTCCAGTACGACCGTGTCCGCCTTCTCGTGCGCGGCGGCCTGGAGCGCCTGGTGCACGGGGACGGCGACGGGGCGGGCGGCGGGGTCCCAGCGGGCGAGCGACCCGGTGGAGGTGAAGGCGGGCAGGGCGGTGCGTCCGCCGGCCTTGAGGGTGGGGACGGCCATGTCGCTGGTCTTCTCGCGGCGCAGCCCGTTCTCGTCCTCCTCGACCTCGCCCAGGACGGCCACGACGGGTACGAGCAGCCGGGCGCCCTTGAGCGCCTCCAGTACGGGCGCCAGGGCGGTGCGGTCCTCGGCCCAGGCGGCGAGCGCGGCGCTCAGCCGGGGGTCGGCGGAGCCGTCGTCGTCGGAGAAGGCGGAGTCGGGGATGTTCTTGTTCGCCACGGTCCCCGACCCTATCCGGGCGCGGACGGCGGCCCTCATCCGCCTCTCAGGCATCTCTCACCCGTATCGTCCCCGGCCAGGCGTCCGTGGGCGGGGAGGCATCGGTGGGAACGGTGGAGCCGGTGGAGCCGGTCGTGGACCGTGACGCGGTGCTGGCCGGGGCCATGGCGGCGGTGACCGTACCGGACGGCGCCGAGGTGTCGGTGGCGGTGCTCGACGCGGACTCGGGCGCGGGCGCCGCGTACGGCACGGGCCTGTTCGACACGGCGAGCGTCGTCAAGGTGGACATCCTGGCCGCGCTGCTGCTCCGGGCGCAGGACGCGGGCCGGTCACCGGCCGGGGCCGAGAAGGCGTACGCCGCCGCCATGATCGAGCACAGCGACAACGACTCGGCGTCGGCCCTGTGGCGGGCGATCGGGGCGGCGGACGGGCTGGACGCGGCGAACGAGCGCTTCGGGCTCACCCGCACCGAGGGCGGCGAGGACGGGCTGTGGGGGCTGACGCGGACCACCGCCGCCGACCGGATCGCGCTGCTGCGGCAGGTGTTCGTGGCCGACGGCTCGGAACTGAGCGCGGCCTCACGGGCGTACGCGCGAGGGCTGATGGGGCGGATCGCCGCCGGTCAGCGGTGGGGGGTGTCGGCGGCGGCCGACGGCACCGGCGGCGGGTCGGCATGGGCGCTGAAGAACGGCTGGCTGCGGCGCGGCACCACCGGACTGTGGGTGGTCAACAGCATCGGGCGGGTCACCTCGGGCGGGCGCGACCGGCTGGTGGCGGTGCTGTCGCGGGGCAGCGCGACGCGGGCGGAGGGAATCGCGCTGACCGAGGCGGCGGCGCGGGCGGCGGTGTCCGTGTTCGCCGGGGAGGACGGTGCCGGCCCCGGTCAGAACGTGTCGTAGGGTGCGCGGCGGCCCCGCCACAGGACGACGGCCGCCACCACGAGGACGCCGCCGGCGCCGCCGGCGAGGGGGGCGGCCCAGGCTGAGGTGGGGTCGTCGGAGGCGGGGGCGTCCGGGCCGGAGCCGAAGTACTTCTCGCCGTACGCCGCCGACGTCAGGCCCTCCGGCTTCAGGCGTCCGGCCGCCTCGATGGCGGCCGCGGGGTCGACGAAGCCGTGGCCGCGGGAGTCGTCGCGGCCCTCGACGGGGGCGTTGCGGGCCGTGTCCTCCAGCAGGCCCTTGACCTGGGCGGGGGTGAGGCCCGGGTGGGCCGACTTCACCAGGGCGGCGGCGCCGGAGACGAAGGCGGAGGCGGCGCTGGTGCCCCAGCCCTCGTAGTAGCGGTGGTCGGGGTCGGCGATGATCACGTCGACGCCGGGGGCGCTGACCGTGGCGTACCAGCGGCGGGTGGAGAAGGAGGCGCGGGTGCCGTAGCGGTCGACGGCGGTGGCGGCGATGACGCCCGGGTAGGCGGCCGGGTAGGAGATGTGGTCGCCCTTCTCGCCGCCGTTCCCGGCGGAGGCGACGACGACCACGCCCTTCCTCAGGGCGTACTGGATGGCCTCGTCCTCGGCGGGTTCGGGGTGGGCGGAGGCGGAGTCGTCGCCGAGGGAGAGGTTGATGATGTCGGCGCCGTGGTCGGCGGCCCAGCGGATGCCCTCGGCCAGCGCGTTGCCGCGGGTCTTGCGGGCCTTGGCACGGCTGGGGTCGCCGTCCTCGAGGATCACCCGCAGGGGCAGGATCCTCGCCTCCGGGGCGATGCCCATGACGCCGTCGGCGTTGCCGGGCCCGTGGCCGTGACCGGCGATGATCCCGGCCATGGCGGTGCCGTGCCGGGCCCAGGAGCGGTCACCCTCGCGCGCGCCGAAGCCGACCAGGTCCTTGCCGGCCAGGACGTTGCCGGCCAGGTCCGGGTGGTCGGCCTCGACGCCGGTGTCCAGGACGGCGACGGTGACGCCGGCGCCCTTGGTGGTCCGCCACGCCTCGTCGGTGTGCATGGCGTCCAGGGCCCACTGCTGGGCGCGGATGCCGTCGGCGTGGGCGGCGGGCGCCGGCACGAGGACGAGGGCGGCGGCGAGGAGCAGGCTGAGGGCGCCGCCTGCACGGCGGGTGGGGACGTTCACGAGGGGTGCTCCGTGGCGGGGCCGACGTTCTTGCGCAGGGCACGTTCGACGCGGTCGGCGAGGCCCTGCGCCTCGTGGCCGAGGCCGGCCTGGGCGGGGGCCGAGCCGGCGCCGGATTCCATGGCCTCCTCGGCGGGCTCGGGCTCGTCGACGGTGCGGCCGTCGGCCCAGCCGGAGACGGCGTAGACGACGACGGGGGCGTCGGTGAGCACGGAGACGGTCCACGAGGCCCGCTGCGGCGCGCCGAAGCCGGCGGCGACGGTGTCCTTCGCGGCGTACGGCAGGGGCATGAGGTCGGTGCGGCGGCCCAGGCCCTCCTTGTCGAACCGGCCGGCCAGCGATGTCATCGCGGCGGCGTCGGCCTTGGCGAAGAGCAGGCCGACGGTGGTGACGTGGCTGCGGGTGGCGTCGGCGTAGGTGGCGCGCAGCAGGCGGCGGCAGCCGAGCGGGTCGAGGGCCTTGGCGAGGAGCGGGTCGAAGGCGCCCGCGCAGTCGCCGTCGGGGGCGACCGCGACCCGCGTCCAGGTGCGGTCGGCGCCGCCGGGGCCGGCGCCCCGGCCCCGCACGGTGGGCGGGAAGAGCTGGTCGACGGGCACGCTGTGCCACAGGTCCCGGGCCTCGGTGAACGCGCTGCGCGCGCCACCGTCCCCGGAGTCCCCCGCGAGCCAGCTGCCGGTCAGTGCGCCGGTGACGAGTCCCAGCCCGAGCACGAGGCACACGGCCGCCGCGACGGCCTGCGGCCGTGACCGCCCGCCGAGCGGACGCGGCCGGGCGAACGCGTCGTACCCCTCGGGCTCCCCCAACGACACATGGGGCCGCCCGTCGCCGGGGGCCGGCGGGACGGTCCAGGACAGCGCGGGGTCGGGCCGGGTACCGGCGCCGGCCGGGGCGGGTGCGGGTGCGGTGTGGCGCGGTGCGGGGGCGGTGTGGCGCGGTGGGGGTGCGGGGTGGCGCTCCGGGGGCGCTGCTTCCGCTTCCGCCGCCGGCTCCGGCTCCGCCGGGATCGGGCGGAGCCGCCTGGTCGTCTCGGAGGGGGTCTCCGCGGGGGCGCCGGGGCGGTGGGGCGCGGGCCCGGCTGAGCGCGGCCGCGCGGGTCGCGACGCGGTGGCCCCGTGCCGGGGCTCCGCATGAGCGCCGGGTCCGCCGGGAGAAGCGCCTGCCGGACGGTGGGGCGACGTGCCCGGGGCGGTGCCGTCGCGCTGAGCCCGGTCGCGAGCGGCGGGCGCGGGGTCCGGACGGTGGGCCGACGCGCCGGGCACGGTAGCGCCTCGCCGGGGTTCCGCGGGGCCGGCGGGGCGGTGGGGTGCGGGGGTCGCGGGGGGCGCCGGGCGGTGTGCCTGCGCCGCGTCGCTCGCGTCCGGGGCCTCGCGGCCGACGGTGGGCGGGGCGTCGGGGAAACGGGCGGATGCGCGGGGAGGCGGGGGCGCGGGGTCGGCTTCCCCGGAGTCGTCCAGCCGGAAGCGCGGGTAGGGCTGCCGGGCGCCGGGGACCTCGGGGCCGCCGCCCTGGCGGGTGCCGGGGTCCTGGCGGGTGCCGGGGTCCTGGGCGGCGCCGGGGTCCCGGCGGGTGCCGTAGTCCTGGACGATGCCGGGGTCCTGCCGGGTGCCGGTGCCCTGGACCGTGTCGGTGTCCTGGCGGGGGCCGTAGTCCTGGCGGGTGCCGAGGTCCTGGTGGCTTCGTGTGCCCTGGGCGACGCCGGTAGCCCGCTCGCCCTCGACGCTCCGGGGGGCCTCGGGGCCGCGAGCCGCCTCCGGGCGCGGCGGGGTCTCCGAGCCGCGAGAGGTCTCAAGGCCGGACGGGGTCTCCGGGCGCGGCGAGGTACCGGGGCGCGGCGGAGCCACCGGACGCGGCGGGTTGCCGGGGCGCGGCGGGGTGTCGGGACGTGGCGGAGTCGCCGGGGGCGGTGGGGCCTCCGGACCGCGAGGGGTGGCATCCGGACCGCGAGGGGTGGCCTGCGGACCGCGAGGGGTGGCATCCGGGCGCGGTGAGGGCTCCGAGGTGGGTGGGGTCTGGGGGTGCGGCGGGAAGGAGGGGCGGCGTGCGTCCGTGCTCATGCACCCCCCGTTTCCTCGGGCCCGGGCCGTTCTCCGGCGCGGGCCGGTGATGTGGTCTCCTGCCCCGGCCCGGCGCGGAACGCTCCGTCCCGGGCACGCATACCCGCACGGGCGGACCACCGTCCCGGCGCGGAGCCCGGGGCCCCGGCCGCCGGGGGCCGTGCCGCCGTGCGTGCGCGTCACTCTACGGCGTGACCCCGCCCGGCGGGGAACCAGTCCGCGCGCCCGTGGCATTGGCCCGGAACGTCCCCCTACCCTGCGGTAATCCTGTCTGGCAGGCTGCGTTCATGACTGCTCGCGCCGCCGACCGGGCCCGTTACGACCGGGCCACCGCCCATCTGGACGCCCCCGTCGCGATCGTCGACCTCGATGCCTTCGACGCGAACGCGGACGACCTGGTCCGCCGGGCCGGCGGCAAGCCGATCCGGGTCGCCAGCAAGTCCGTACGCTGCCGGGCCCTGCTCGAACGCACCCTGGCCAGGGACGGGTTCGCCGGTGTCATGTCGTACACGCTGGCCGAGTCCCTGTGGCTGGCGCGCTCCGGTTTCGAGGACGTGCTCCTCGCCTACCCGTCGGCGGACCGCGCCCGGTACGCCGAGCTGGCCGCCGACCCCAAGCTCGCCTCTGCCGTGACCGTGATGGTCGACGATCCGGCCCAGTTGGACCTCATCGACGCGGCCCGCGACGGCGGCCGGGAGACGGTATGCGTCTGCCTGGAGCTGGACACGTCCCTGCGGCTGCTCGGCGGGCGCGTGCGGGTCGGAGCCCGGCGCTCCCCGCTGCACTCCCCCGCCGAGGTCGCCGACCTGGCCCGCGCGGTGACCCGCCGCGAGGGCTTCGAGGTCGTCGGCATCATGGCGTACGAGGGTCATGTCGCCGGTGTCGGGGACGCGGTGGCGGGGCGTCCGCTGCGGTCGCGGGCCGTGCGGCTGATGCAGGCCGCCGCCCGCCGGGAACTCGCCGAGCGGCGTGCCGCGGTGGTGCGGGCGGTCCGGGCCGTCGTGCCCGGCCTGGAGTTCGTCAACGGCGGCGGCACGGGCAGTGTGCAGCACACCGCCGCGGAGGACGCGGTGACGGAGATCGCCGCCGGGTCCGGACTGTACGTGCCGCGGCTGTTCGACAACTACACGTCGTTCCGGGGCCGTCCCGCGGCGCTCTTCGCGCAGCCCGTCGTACGGCGTCCCGGGGTCGGGGTGGTGACCGTCCTCGGCGGCGGCTACCCGGCCTCCGGCGCGGCCGGCACCGACCGGCTGCCGGTGCCGTACCTGCCCGAGGGGCTGCGCTACGACCCCCAGGAGGGCGCCGGCGAGGTGCAGACGCCGCTGCTCGGCTCCCCCGCCGACGACCTGCTCATCGGCGACAAGGTGTGGTTCCGGCACGCCAAGGCCGGTGAGCTGTGCGAGCGGTTCGACGCGCTGCACCTGGTGGAGGGGGACGCGGTGACGGCGACGGTGCCGACGTACCGGGGCGAGGGGCACACCTTCCTGTAGGCGGGCCGGTCCGGCGCGGTCAGGCGGACGGGCCGATGCCGCTGCCCACTCCGCCGCCCGTGTCCGCGTCGCCGACGGGCCGTATGCCCTTGGTGATCCTGTCCATGTCGGCGAGCGGCGGTCCGTCCGCACCGGCGTCGAAGACGTAGCGGACGAGGATCGGGGACTCGGTGCCGACGGTGGAGGGGAACACCATCGACTGGACGTGACCGCCGGGGCCCTTGGCGGTCGTCACCCGCCAGCGCACGTAGTACCCGGCGCGTCCGGCGACCGCCACCGGTCCGGCCGCCACCTCCTCGTGGGACTCGATGCCGCCGAAGGGCTTGTTGCCGATCAGGTCGCGGTCGTAGGCGTCGTCGGCCGCGTCCTCGATGTCCTGTTCGGCCAGGGCCTTCGGGGAGGACTCGGTGTTCGCCGTGACGGTGCGGGAGATGACGAGACCGTGTCGGCACACGCCCCCGTCGCCGGGGCAGTCGTAGGTGCCGTCCGTGGTCATCATGACGTCGTCCTCGGTGACGTACTCGGGCAGGACCCAGCCCGTCGGCAGCGGGAAGGTGATGCCGTTCAGCTGGTCCTCGACCACGGCCGGGCCGCCGGCGGAGGAGGCGGAGGGCGAGGGGGAGGGGGCCGGGGGTGTGCTCGTCGGCGCCGGGGCGCCGGAGGTCGCGGTGGCCGGCGGGGTCCGGGCCTGCGGGCCGTCCTCGTCCTGGCCCAGGACGAGGACGCCGGCGACGACCGCGGCGACCAGTACGGCCGCGGCGGTGGTGAGGGCCACGGCCCGGCCGCGCCCGCCACCGCCTTGCTGGAGCGGCTGGGGGTGGGGGTGCGGTTGCCGCTGGGGCTGGGCGGGCTGGTGAGGGGGCGGGGGTGCTCCGTAGCCGGTGGTCCCGGGCGCGCGCCGGTGCTCCGTCCAGGCCGTACCGTCCCACCAGCGTTCCTGGTGCGGGGCCGACGGATCGGGGTACCAGCCGGGCGGCGGCGTCATGCTCATCCCGGCACTGTAGGACGCCGCCCCCGGCCTGCTACAGCGGTGTGACGTACGCCCCGGAGATCCCGCCGTCCACGAGGAAGTCGGTGGCGTTGACGAAGGAGGAGTCGTCGCTGGCCAGGAAGGCGACGGCGGCGGCGATCTCCCGCGCCTCGGCGAATCGCCCGAGCGGAATGTGGACGAGGCGGCGCGCGGCCCGCTCCGGGTCCTTGGCGAACAGTTCCTGGAGCAGCGGGGTGTTGACCGGCCCCGGGCACAGCGCGTTGACCCGGATGCCCTCCCGCGCGAACTGCACGCCCAGTTCCCGGGACAGGGCGAGGACGCCGCCCTTGGACGCGGTGTACGAGATCTGCGACGTGGCCGCGCCCATCCGGGCCACGAAGGACGCGGTGTTGATGATGGAGCCCCGGCCCTGGCGCCGCATGTAGGGCAGGGCGGCCTTGCAGCACAGGTAGACGGAGGTGAGGTTGACCTCCTGGACACGCTTCCACGCCTCCAGGCCGGTCTCCAGGATGGAGTCGTCGTCGGGCGGTGAGATGCCGGCGTTGTTGAAGGCGACGTCCACGCTGCCGTAGGTGTCGTGCGCCGCCGCGAACAGCGCCTCGACCTGCCCGGGGTCGGTGACGTCGGCCTTGACGAAGGTCCCGCCGGTCTCCTCGGCGGCCGCCTTGCCCCGTGCCTCGTCCACGTCGCCGCAGACGACGTGCGCGCCCTCGGCGGCCAGGCGGCGCACCGAGGCGAGGCCGATGCCGCTGCCGGCTCCGGTGACGACGGCGGTGCGGCCGACGAGCCTGCGGCAGACGATGTCTTCGCTCACTGTGCGGGGTCCTCCGTGTGCGACGGGACGTTACGGGACGGTGCTGATGAAGACGTTCTTGGTCTCGGTGAAGGCGGTCAGCGCGTCCGGGCCCAGTTCGCGGCCGAGGCCGGACTGCTTGAACCCGCCGAACGGTGTCCAGTAGCGGACGCTGGAGTGGGAGTTGACCGACAGGTTGCCCGCGCGGACCGCCTGGGACACGCGCAGGGCGCGGCCGACGTCCCGGGTCCACAGCGAGCCGGACAGGCCGTAGTCGGTGGCGTCGGCCAGGCGGATCGCGTCGGCCTCGTCCTCGAAGGGCAGGACGACGGCGACGGGGCCGAAGACCTCCTCGACGGCCACGCGCGCGCGGGCGTCGACCCCGGTGAGGACGGTCGGCGGGAACCAGAAGCCGGGGCCGCCCTCGGGGGCCTTGCCGCGGATGCCGTCGGCGTCGGCGGGGACGTAGGAGCGGACGCGGTCCAGTTGGGCGCGGGAGATCAGCGGGCCCATGTCGGTGCTCTCGTCGGCCGGGTCGCCGACGCGGACGGACTCGATCGCGGGGGCCAGCAGGGCGAGGAAGCGGTCGTACACCGTGCGCTGGACGAGGATGCGGGTGCGGGCGCAGCAGTCCTGGCCGGAGTTGTCGAGGAAGGACATCGGTGTGGCGGCCGCGGCGGCCTCGATGTCGGCGTCGGCGAAGACGATGTTGGGGCTCTTGCCGCCGAGTTCGAGGGTGACGGGCTTGAGGAGGGCCGCACCCTTGGCCGCCACCTGCCGGCCGACCGCCGTCGAGCCCGTGAAGACGATCTTCGCGACGCCCGGGTGTTCGACGAGCGCGTTCCCGGCGAGGGGTCCGTGTCCGGGCAGCACCTGGAACAGGCCCTCGGGGAGACCGGCGGCCAGGGCGAGTTCGGCCAGGCGCAGCGCGGTCAGCGGAGTCGTCTCGGCGGGCTTGAGGAGGACCGCGTTGCCCGCCGCGAGCGCCGGCGCGGTGCCCCAGGCCGCGATCGGCATCGGGAAGTTCCAGGGCGCGATGACGCCGACCACGCCGAGGGGTTCGAGGATGGTCACGTCCAGGCCGCCGGCGACCGGGATCTGGCGTCCGGTGAGCCGCTCCACTCCCCCGGCGGCGTAGTCGAGGAGGTCCCGGACGTTACCGGCCTCCCAGCGGGCGTTGCCGAGGGTGTGCCCGGCCTGAGCGACCTCCAGCCGGGCCAGCTCCTCGAGGTGCTCGTCGACGAGCGCGGCGAACCGGCGCAGCAGCCGGGCCCGGTCGCCGGGGGCGAGGGCGGCCCAGGTGGTCTGCGCCCGGGCGGCCCGGCCCACGGCGGCGTCGACGTCGGCCGCGGAGGCGGCGGGGGCGGTGGCGAGGACCTCTTCGGTGGCGGGGTTCAGTACGACCAGTGCGTCGGACAACCGGTGCCTCACATGCGTTCGAAGGAGCGGCGCAGTTCCCAGTCGGTGACGGCGGCGTCGTAGGCGTCGACCTCCACGCGCGCCATGTTGCGGTAGTGGGCGACGACCTCGTCGCCGAAGGCGGCCTTGGCGAGGGCGCTGTTCTCCCAGAGTTCGGCGGCCTCGCGCAGGGTGGTGGGGACGTGTTCGTAGCCGGCGGTGTAGGCGTTGCCCGTGCAGGGTTCGGGCAGCTCCAGGCGCTGCTCGACGCCGTGCAGACCGGCCGCGACCATGCCGGCCACCGCGAGGTACGGGTTGACGTCGCCGCCGGGGAGCCGGTTCTCGAAGCGCAGGGAACGGCCGTGGCCGACGACGCGCAGGGCGCAGGTGCGGTTGTCGCGGCCCCAGGCGACGGCGGTCGGCGCGAAGGAGCCGGGCTGGAAGCGCTTGTACGAGTTGATGTGGGGGGCGTACAGGAGCGAGAACTCGCGCAGCGCCACCAGTTGCCCGGCGAGGAAGTGCCGCATGACGTCGGACATGCCGCCTTCCCGGTCGCCGGCCATGGCGCTGTTGCCGTCGGCGTCGGCCAGGGAGAGGTGGATGTGGCAGGAGTTGCCCTCGCGCTCGTCGTACTTGGCCATGAAGGTGAGGGACATGCCCTCCTGGGCGGCGATCTCCTTGGCGCCCGTCTTGTAGACCGCGTGCTGGTCACAGGTGACCAGGGCCTCGTCGTAGCGGAAGACGATCTCGTGCTGGCCGGGGTTGCACTCGCCCTTGGCGGACTCGACGCTGAGGCCGGCGCCCGCCATCTCGTTGCGGATGCGGCGCAGCAGCGGCTCGACGCGGCCGGTGCCGAGGACCGAGTAGTCGATGTTGTACTGGTTGGCCGGGGTCAGGCCGCGGTAGTTCGCGTCCCAGGCCTGTTCGTAGGTGTCGCGGAAGACGATGAACTCCAGCTCGGTGCCGGCCTGGGCCGTGTACCCGTGTCCGGCGAGGCGCTCCAGCTGGCGGCGCAGGATCTGGCGGGGCGCGGCGGGCACCGGGGAGCCGTCCTCCCAGGCGAGGTCGGCGACGACCATCGCGGTGCCCTCGTTCCACGGCAGGCGGCGCAGGGTGGACATGTCGGCGTGCATCGCGAAGTCGCCGTAGCCGCGGTCCCAGGAGGACATGGCGTAGCCGTCGACGGTGTTCATGTCGGCGTCGACGGCGAGGAGGTAGTTGCAGCCCTCGGTGCCGTGTCGCAGGACCTCGTCGAGGAAGAAGCGCGCGGCGAACCGCTTGCCCTGGAGGCGCCCCTGCATGTCGGGGAAGGCCAGGACGACGGTGTCAAGGTCACCGGCGGCGACGAGCGCGTGCAGTTCCTCGACCCCGAGCGGGGGTGTGCGGTCGGGCACGGGAGGGCCTCCTTCTGGCCGGGAGCCATAAGGTATTGCCGGGAACCATTGGTTGGGAAGGGGGCGCGGCCGCATGCCGGAGGAAACCGGCGGGAGCGCGACGGGGCGGGCCGGCGGGGGCGCGCCCGGGCGGGTCGGCGGGAGCGTGACGGACCGGCTCGCGCCGGTGCTGCGGCCGGTGCGGGCGGGCAACGGCTTCGAGGAGGCGCTGGAGCAGATCCTCCAGGTGGTCCGGCTGGGCCTGGTGGCCGGGGGCGAGCGGCTGCCGGCCGAGCGGGAACTGGCGGAGCGGCTGGGCATCAGCCGGGTGACGCTGCGCGAGGTGCTACGGGTGCTCCAGGACCAAGGGCTGGTCCAGGCGCGGCGCGGGCGGTACGGCGGAACGTTCGTGCTGCCGCGCGCGGACGCGGGCGGTCAAGGCGAGCTGCGGCGCCGGGTCGCCGGGGTCGACATCGAGGACGTCCTGCGCTTCCGGGAGGTGCTGGAGTCGGGGGCGGCCGGGCTGTGCGCCGCGCACGGGCTGACGGACGCGCGGGCGGCTCGGCTGCGCGAGGCACTGGCGGCCACCCGGGACGCGCCGCTGGCCGAGTACCGGCGGCTGGACACCCGGCTCCACCTCACGCTCGCGGAGCTGTGCGGCTCCCCCGCGCTGGCCGGGCAGTACGCGGCCGTCCGGGCGACCCTGAACGACCTGCTGGACTGCATTCCGCTGCTGGTGCGCAACCTGGAGCACTCCCAGCGGCAGCACGGCGCCCTGGTGGAGGCCGTGCTCGACCGGGACGCGGACGGGGCGCGGGAGATCGCCCGGGAGCACTGCGCGGGAACGGCCGCGCTGCTGCGCGGGTTCCTGACGTGAGCGCGGGTGGCGTCTTGCCGTGGGACCGTGCTGCGGCAAAGGTATGGGGACGGTCCATTGAGGGAAGGTCGCGGGAGGGCGGATGGCGGGCAGGCCGCTGATCGGCGTCAGTACGTACCTGGAGCCCGGGGCGCGCTGGGGTGTCTGGGAGCTGGAGGCGGCGCTGCTGCCGGCCGGGTATCCGCGGCTCGTGCAGCGCGCGGGCGGACTGGCCGCGATGCTCCCGCCGGACGCGCCGGAGCACGCCGCCGCCACCGTCGCCCGCCTCGACGGGCTGGTCATCGCGGGCGGCCCGGACGTGGAACCGGTCCGCTACGGCGCCGAGCCCGGCCCGCGCACCGGCCCGCCCGCGCGGGCCCGGGACACCTGGGAGCTGGCGCTGATCGAGGCGGCCCTGGCCGCGCGCGTGCCGCTGCTGGGCGTCTGCCGGGGCATGCAGTTGCTCAACGTCGCCCTGGGCGGCACCCTCGTCCAGCACATCGAGGGCCACGCCGAGGTGGTGGGCGTCTTCGGCGGCCACCCGGTCAAGCCGGTACCGGGGTCGTTGTACGCGGGTGTGGTGCCCGAGGAGACGTTCGTGCCGACGTACCACCACCAGGCGGTGGACCGGCTCGGCACGGGCCTGGTCGCGTCGGCCCACGCGGCGGACGGCACGGTGGAGGCCCTCGAACTGCCTCAGGGCCCCGGCTGGGTCCTCGGCGTGCAGTGGCACCCGGAGATGGACGAGGACGTACGGGTGATGCGGGCACTGGTGGACGCGGCGCGGGCGGGGGCGCCCCGGCGCACCCCGCCGGCAGTCCTACGCCCGCGTCAGTGACAGCAGCTGCCGGGCCGGCCCCGTGGGCCGGTGGCCCGTGGGCCAGACCGCGCGCAGGTCGCGGGCCAGGGCGACGTCCGCCACCGGCACGCGCACCAGGCGGCGGGTCGTCAGCTCCTCGCCGACGGCGAGTTCGCTGAGTACGGAGGGGCCGGCGCCGCTCACCGCCGCCGCCTTCACCGCGGTGGTCGACGACAGTTCGATCAGCGGCCGGGCCAGGCCGCCCAGGGCCGCGTCCAGGACCTGCCGGGTGCCCGAGCCCTTCTCCCGCAGGATCAGCGGGGTCGCCGCCAGCTCCGCCGCCGCGAGCGGGCGCCGGCGCCGGGCCCACGGGTGACCGGGCGCCGCCACCACGATCAGCCGGTCGTGCGCGATGACGGCGGAGTCCAGGCCGGCCGGGACGCTGACCCCCTCCACGAAGCCCAGGTCGGCCTCGCCCGACAGCAGCCGCTCGGCCACCGCCGCGGAGTTGCCGGCCAGCAGCGAGACCGCGGTGTCCGGCAGCTGGGCCCGCAGGGCGACCAGCCAGCCCGGCAGCAGGTACTCGGCGATCGTCATGCTGGCCGCCACCCGCAGCCGTGAGTCCCGCCGGTCCCGCAGCGCCTGCGCGCCCGCGTCGAACGCCTCGGCCGCCTCCACGACCCGGCGCGCCCAGTCCGTGACCAGCGCCCCGGCGTCGGTGAGCCGGGAGCCGCGCGGCGAGCGGTCCACCAGGGCGACCCCCAGCTGGCGTTCCATCGAGCGGACGCGGCTGCTGGCGGCCGGCTGGGTGATGCCCAGCTCACGCGCCGCCCCGCCGAGACTGCCCAGGCGCGCCACGGCCAGGAGCAGTTCCAGGGCCCCGAGATCCGGTACCCGGTGCGCCAACGACCCCGCCCGCTCCGTACCGACCCTTTCAGTACCCGCCCGCTCCGCACTGCTCATAACCACAGCTTATGCCCTCATAGGGACATGCTCCCTGGTCAGGGGCTTTCGCCCACGGGACCGTGGGGACATGGTCACCGCCGCCCAGCCCCTGTCCCCCGTGCCCGCCGCCGTCCCGGCCCGGCGCGTGCCGTCCGTCCGTCATCTCGGACCGAACTGGTACGCCTGCGTCATGGGCACCGCCGTCGTCGGTACGGCGGGGGCCGGGCTCCCGGGGCACGTGCCCGGGCTGCGCACCGCCTGCACCGCGGTCTGGGCGCTGTCCCTCGTCCTGCTGGCGGTGCTGCTGGTGGCCCGGTCCCTGCACTGGCTCCACCACCGCGACCAGGCCCGCGCACAACTGCTGGACGCGGCGGCGGCCCCGTTCTACGGCTGTCCGGCGATGGCCCTGCTGGCCGTCGCCGGCGGTGCCCTGACCGTCGGGCGGGACTGGACCGGCACCCCGGCCGCGGTCGCCCTGGCCGCCGTGCTGTTCACCGCCGGCACGGCCGTCGGACTCGTGTCGGCGGTCGCCGTGCCGTACCTGATGGCCGTACGGCACCGGATAGAGCCCGGTCAGGCCAGTCCCGTGTGGCTGCTGCCGCTGGTCGCGCCGATGGTGTCCGCGGCCGTGGGGCCGCTGCTGGTCCCGCACCTCCCGCCGGGGCAGCCCCGCGAGACGCTGCTGCTGGCCTGCGTGGCGATGTTCGGGGTGAGTCTGCTCGCGACGCTGGTGACCCTCCCGGTGATCTTCGGACGGCTGCTCACCGGCGGTCCGCTGCCGCTCGCGCTCACGCCGTCGCTGTTCCTGGTGCTGGGCCCGCTCGGGCAGTCGACGACCGCGGTGGGGAAGTTCGCCGAGGTGGCGCCCGGGGCCGTCCCGGGGCCGTACGCCGAGGGGTTCGGGGTGCTGGCCGTCCTGTACGGCGTCCCCGTGATGGGCTTCGCCCTGATGTGGCTGTGCCTCGCCGCCGCGCACGTCGTGCGGGCCCGGCGCGCGGGCATGGGCTTCTCGATGACCTGGTGGTCGTTCACCTTCCCGGTGGGGACCTGCGTCACCGGCGCCGAGGCGCTGGCCCGGCACACCGGGCTCGCCGCCTACGACGGGCTCACCGTCGTCCTGTACGCCGTCCTCGTCACCGCCTGGGCCGTCGCCGCCGTGCAGACCGCGCGCGGCCTGGTCAGCGGCGCGCTGCTCGCAGGGCCGCGCCCAGCACCCGGGGCGCCGCGGCCAGCGACGGCCCGTACCAGGTGAGGTACCGCCCGTCGACGAGGGCGCAGGGCAGGCCCGGGAAGGCCTCCGGGCCGTCGTCGGCGGTGAAGCGGTACGGCTCGTCGGGGAGGACCACGAGGTCCGGGCGGGCCGCCCGCAGTTCCTCGACCGGGACCTTCGGGTAGCGCTCGGCGTGGGAGGCGTGGACGTGGTCGATCCCGAGGCGGGCCAGTACGTCGCCGGCGAAGGTGTCGCGGCCCAGCACCATCCAGGGCCGGCGCCAGATCGGCACCACGGCCGTACGGCGCTGCCCGGGGGCCGGGGACGGCAGGGACGACCAGGCGGCCTCCGCCTCGTCCAGCCACCGGGGCCTGGACGGCGCGCCGCAGGCGGTCAGCACGCGGTCCAGCTCGGTGAGGGCCTGCGGCACGGTGCGCACCTCGGTCACCAGCACCTCCACGCCCGCCGCGCGCAGGGCGTCCAGGTCCGGGGCGCGGTTCTCCTCCTCGTTGGCGACCACCAGGTCGGGGGCGAGCGCGAGGACGCGGTCGGTCCCCGGGTTCTTCGTGCCGCCGACGCGTACGACGTCGAGGCCGGCCGGGTGGGTGCACCAGTCGGTGGCGCCGACGAGGACGCCGGGAACCGTGGCGGCCACGGCCTCCGTCAGGGACGGCACCAGGGAGACCACCCTCACCGGCACGTCCTCACCAGGTCGTCCTCACCGGCGAGGGCCTTCACGGACCGCCTCGATGTGCTCGGCGACGGCGACCACGATCAGGCGGGTGTCGGGCACCGTGGCCCGCCAGCGGTGCCGTACCCCGCCGGTCAGGTACAGCGTGTCACCGCGCCCCAGCCGGTAGGCGCGGCCCTCGGCCTCGATCTCCACCGCGCCCTCGGCCACGAACATCAACTGGTCGTTGCGGTACTGGAGTTCGCGGCCGGCGTCGTGGTCGCCGGTGAACTCCGAGGCGTGCATCTGGTGGTGCCCGCGGACCAGTGAGCGCACCCTGGGCGCGAACCCGGGTTCGGGGTCCTCGGCGCGGACCACGTCGACGCTGCACGCGGGGTCGGCGGCGGCGAGCAGCTCCACGGCGGTGGTGCGCAGGGCGTCGGCCACCTTCTCCAGGGAGCTCTGGCTGGGCCGCGCCCGGTCGTTCTCGATCTGGCTCAGGAAGGGCACGGACAGGCCGCTGCGCTCGGACACCACGGCGAGGGTGAGGTCGAGGCCCCGGCGCCGCCGCCGTACGGCAGCGCCCACCCGGAGGGGCTGATCTTTGTGGTCGCCCATCGCTCCGGCTCCCTCCTTCACCCGTCGTCGTACCGTTGCGGTGCCCCGGTCGGGGCGCCGGCGTCCTGTTGAGTTCTCTGCACCCTACGCATGTTCGGCAAACCGTTTCATGCGGCCGTCACATCGATGTCACGGTGCGGTGGCCGCGATCTCACAGTTCTCGCCACCGCGCGGCCCGCCCGTCCGACGTGCCGGACGCCTTACCGGTTCAAGGATCCGACATCTCTCCATGTTCCCACCAGCCTCTCGCGCACCTTGGAACGAGGCTCAGGCGCGGGGTTGGCGCTCCGTGGTTGGCCAAATCCTTACCGTGCCCGGGACCGTGTCCCGGCCCGGGTCCGGAGGCCGGCGCGAGGACACGGCGGACACGGCCGAGGGGTGGCCGGTACGGCGGTGCGGTACCGGTGCCGTGCGGTCGCGCGGCGATCGTACGGTGGTGCTACTGCGGGGTCATCCGGCCGACCATGTCCGGGTGCTCCTCGAGCCACGCGGCCACGGCTTCCTCCTCGTGCCC
This sequence comes from Streptomyces sp. BK79, assembly GCF_044142145.1. Classification (NCBI taxonomy): domain Bacteria; kingdom Bacillati; phylum Actinomycetota; class Actinomycetes; order Kitasatosporales; family Streptomycetaceae; genus Streptomyces; species Streptomyces sp. BK79. The sequence continues at coordinate 25,500 of NZ_JBHVOC010000029.1, read as the reverse complement.
CTGCCCGCGGTCCTTGATCTCGGCCTCCAGGGTGCCGAGCTCGTCCTCGGTCATGTGGAAGCCCTTGATCCACTCGGTGAGCCGCGGGTACTGCTCGGGGAACTTCTTGCTGGAGATGGTGCGGATCGTGTTGCCCTCGCCGAAGGCCTTCTTCGGGTCCTTCAGCTTGGTCAGCTCGTAGTCGCTGTACGCCCAGTGCGGGGACCACAGGGTGACCGCGACCGGCTCCTTCTTGGCGTAGGCGCGCTTCAGCTCGGCCAGCATCGCCGGGGTGGAGCCGTCCACGACCTCGTACTCGTCCTCCAGGCCGTAGGCCGGCAGCACCTCGTTCTTGGCGAGCTGCATCTCACCGGTGCCGGGCTCGATGCCGATGATCTTCCCGTCGAAGAGGCCGGCCTTGCCCTTGAGGTCCGCGAGGGACTTGACGTCCTTCACGTACGAGGGGACGGCGATCTCCAGGGAGGTCGGCTCGTACCAGGTGCCGAGGTCGGTGAGGTTGTCCTTGTTCTTCTCCCAGTAGTTCTTCTGGGCGTGGGGCAACCAGGCGTCGAAGTTGAGGTCGAGGTCGCCGGAGGCCAGGCCGGTGTAGACCGGGCCGACGTCCATCTGCTTCAGGTTCATCTTGTAGCCGCGACGCTCCAGGACGTTCTTCCACAGGTAGGTGACGGCGACGTCCTCCTCCCAGGGGAACCAGGCCACGTCCAGGGCCCGCTTCGCCTCGGGCGGGGTGGAACCGGCGCCGCCCTCGACCGGGGCGAGCTTGTCCACCAGACCCGGGTTGCTCTTCAGCCAGGTGCGGACGGCGTCCTGCTGCTTGCCCTTGCCGGCCTTGTTGATCTCGGCTTCCAGGCTGGTGAGCTGCTTCTCGTCGAGCGTGAAGTCCTTCATCCACTTGGCGGCCGTGGGGTCGTCGCCGGCGAAGCCCTTGCGGGACAGCGTGTGCACGCCGTCGCCCTCGCCCCAGGCGCCCTTGGGGTCCTTGAGCTTCTTCAGGTCGAGGTCGTTGTACGCCCAGTGCGGGGACCAGAGCGTGACGACGATCGGTTCCTTCTTGCTCATGGCCCGCTTCAGCTCGGCCAGCATCGCCGGGGTGGAGCTGTCGACGACCTTGTACTCCTCGTCGAGGCCGTACGCCTTGGTGACCTTGTCCTTCAGCAGGGCCATCTCACCGGCGCTGGACTCGATGCCGGTGATCTTCCCGCCGAAGAGGCCGGCCTTCCCCTTGAGGTCCGCCAGCGTGTTGACATCCTTCATGTACGCCGGGACGGTCAGCTCCAGCGACGTCTCGTCGTACCAGGAGCCGAGGTCGTCGAGCCGGTCGCCGTACTTCTTCCAGTACTGCTCGTGGGTGGTCGGCAGCCAGGAGTTGGTGACGATGTCGATGTCGCCCTGGGCCAGGGAGGTGTAGAGCGGCCCGGCGTCGAACTGCTTGGCCTCCACCTCGTAACCGCGCTGTTCGAGGATCTCCTTCCACAGGAAGGTGGAGGCGACGCCCTCGTCCCACGGGACGTAGCCGAGGGTGACCTTCTTGCCCTGGCCGACGTTCTTGCCGCCGGCGACGGTCTCGGAGTCGCCCGAGCCGCCGAACATGCCCATGCCGCCGGCCACCAGGGCCAGGATCACGACGCCGATCACGGCGACCTGCGGACGCGGCCGGTAGGACCAGATCTTCAGGCCGCTCGCGGCACGGGCCTTGGCGGCGGCCCGCCGGCCGAGCGGCGAGACCTGGGTGCCCAGGGCGCTGGTCATGCGGTCCAGGTAGATCGCGAGGATCACGATGGCGACACCGGACTCGGAGCCGAGGCCGACGTTGAGCTGGCCGATGGCCTCGTTGACGTCGCCGCCGAGGCCGCCGGTGCCGACCATGCCGGCGATCGCGGCCATGGACAGGCCGAGCATGATGACCTGGTTGACGCCCGCCATCACCGTCGGCAGCGCCAGCGGGAGCTGGACGCGCAGCAGGGTGTTGCGGGGGGTGGTGCCGAAGGCCTCGGCGGCCTCGACCAGCTCCTTGTCGACCTGGCGGATGCCCAGCTCGGTCATGCGCACGCCCGGGGCCAGCGCGAAGATCAGGGTGGCGACGATGCCCGCGGAGGCACCGGTGCCGAAGAACAGGATCGCCGGGATGAGGTAGATCATCGCGGGCAGCGTCTGCATGAAGTCCAGCACCGGCCGGACGATGCCGCTGACCCGGTCGGAGCGGGCGGCCCAGATGCCCACGGGCACCGCGACGACCAGGGCGATGATGGTCGCGACGAGCACCAGCGACAAGGTGATCATCGCGTTCTCCCACAGTTCCATGGAGACGATGAACGCGAATCCGAGGAAGGTGAGAACACCGGCGAGCGTGCCGCGCAGCCAGAAGGCGATGACCGCGAAGATGCCGACGAGCAGGAGCGGTTCGGGCGCCTGGAGGACGGCGTTGATGCCGTCGTAGGTGCCGGTGAAGATGGTCTTGAGGAAGTCGAAGAGCCACGCGACATGGGCGAGCAGCCAGTCGACGGCCTCGTTGACCCAGTCGCCGAGCGGAATCCTAGGCACGGGCCATCACCTTCTCCGGGCCCTTGTCCCGCGGGGAGTCGCAGGTGCCGGCGTCGGCCTGCTCGTCACCGAGGAAGCCGACGAGGCGGCGGGAGGGGACCACGCCCACGAGGTCGCCGTCGCCGTCGAGGACCGCGACGGCGTGCGGCACGCGCGCGCTGATCGCGCACAGCTCGGTGAACGGCGTCTCGGGCGTCGCCGTCTCGCACGTGCAGTCGGCCTCGTCGCCGCGCAGTTCCGTCTCCATGACGGCGCGGGCGGTGAGGACGCGCGAGCGGTCGACGTCCTGGGTGAAGGAGGCGACGTACTCGTTGGCAGGACGGATCAGGATGTCCTGCGCGGTGCCTATCTGCACGATCCGGCCGTCCCGCATGACGGCGATGCGGTCGCCCAGGCGCATGGCCTCGTTGAGGTCGTGGGTGATGAAGACGATGGTCTTCTTCAGGGTCTTCTGCAGTTCGAGCAGCTGGTCCTGCATGTCGCGGCGGATCAGCGGGTCGAGGGCGCTGAAGGACTCGTCCATCAGCAGCAGGTCGGCGTCGGTGGCGAGCGCGCGGGCGAGGCCGACGCGCTGCTGCATACCGCCGGACAGCTCGTCGGGCCAGGACTTCTCCCAGCCGGCCAGGCCGCACAGGGCGAGCGCCTCGTCGGCGCGGCGTTCGCGCTCGGCGCGGGGCACGCCCTGCACTTCGAGACCGTAGGCAGCGTTGTCACGGACGCTGCGGTGGGGGAAGAGCGCGAAGTGCTGGAAGACCATGCTGATCTTCTTGGAGCGGACGTCGCGCAGCTGTCGTTCACCGATCTCGGTGAGGTCCTGGCCGCCGAAGCGGACGTGCCCGGCGGTCGGCTCCAGCAGCCCGTTGAGCATGCGCAGCAGCGTGGACTTGCCGGACCCGGACAGCCCCATGACGACGAAGATCTCGCCGGGCTCCACGGTGAAGGAGGCGTCGATGACGGCGGCCGTGGTGCCGTCGGCCCGCAGTTCCTCCCGGTCGGTTCCCTGGCGCAGTCGCTGGACCGCCTGGTCCGGTTTTCTGCCGAAGACCTTGTACAGGTTCTCGGCCTCTAGCCTGGCTGACACGCTTACCTCTTGGATCGGGGGCAGGGGCAGGGGCGTGGAAACTCGCTCATGCGCAGACTCGTCGAGCGAGGAATCGTCGATACGAAGACTCGCTAACAGTTGAATGCATCAACCAGCTTCGGCCCGGGAGCGCACCTGCCCTGATGCCCTCGACCCAAACATATGAGTGACCCAGTTCACACGTCCTCCACCGCTCGGCCACACGCCCTGCGGCATGATGCGAGGCGTGACCGGACGACTGATGCTCCTCGACACCGCCTCCCTCTACTTCCGCGCCTACTTCGGCGTGCCGGACTCCGTGAAGGCGCCCGACGGCACGCCGGTGAACGCCGTGCGCGGGCTCCTCGACTTCATCGACCGGCTGGTCAAGGACCACCGGCCCGATCATCTCGTCGCCTGCATGGACGCCGACTGGCGCCCGCACTGGCGGGTGGAGCTGATCCCCACCTACAAGGCGCACCGCGTCGCCGAGGAGAGCCCGGCGGGCCCGGACACCGAGGAGGTGCCCGACACGCTCTCGCCGCAGGTACCGGTCATCGAGGCCGTCCTCGACGCGCTCGGCATCGCCCGCGTCGGCGTGCCGGAGTACGAGGCCGACGACGTGATCGGCACGTACACCGCGCGGGCGAAGGGCCCCGTCGACATCGTCACCGGCGACCGGGACCTGTACCAGCTGGTCGACGACGCACGCGGTGTGCGCGTGCTGTACCCGCTCAAGGGCGTCGGCACCCTCGCCCTCACCGACGAGGCCGCGCTGCGCGAGAAGTACGGCGTGGACGGCCGCGGGTACGCCGACCTGGCGCTGCTGCGGGGCGACCCGAGCGACGGCCTGCCGGGGGTGGCGGGCATCGGCGAGAAGACGGCGGCCAAGCTGCTCGCCGAGTTCGGGGACCTGGCCGGGATCCTGGCCGCGGTCGACGACCCGAGGGCGAGGCTCACGCCCTCGCAGCGCAAGCGGCTCACCGAGGCCCGGGCCTACCTCGCCGTCGCGCCCAAGGTCGTCCGGGTCGCCGACGACGTCCCGCTGCCGAACGTCGATACGACGCTGCCGCGCGCCCCGCGCGACCCCGCGGCACTGGAGGAGCTGGCGGCGCGCTGGGGGCTGGGCGGTTCGCTCCAGCGACTGCTGGCGACGCTCACGACCTGAGTCCGGGCCGCCGCGCGGTCCGCACCCGCGCGGTGAATCGGCGCCCTCCGGCTGGGAAACCGTACTCTGCGCGGGGGTTCGCGGAGCATCCCGCCAGGACGTGACAAGTGAGGCGGGGATGCTAACTTAGGTAAACCTAAGTCAGGGAGCCCTCACGCAGGGAGCAGGGAGGCCGTCATGGCAGACCGTCCGGGACGCCAGCCGCGCACGCCGCGCACCGCCCACGTCGTCCGCACCGAGCGGCTGACCCCGCACATGCAGCGCGTGGTCCTCGGCGGCGAGGGACTCGCCGGCCTGCCGGCGGACACCTGCACCGACCACTACGTGAAGCTGCTCTTCCCCGCCGAGGGCGTCACGTATCCGGAGCCCTTCGACATGGAGCGGATCCGCGAGGAGTTCCCCCGCGACCAGTGGCCGGTGACCCGGACGTACACGGTGCGGCAGTGGGACGCCGAGCACCGCGAGCTGACGCTGGACTTCGTGATCCACGGCGACGAGGGGCTGGCCGGCCCCTGGGCCAGGCGCGTCCGGCCGGGCGAGGTCGTCCGCTTCATGGGCCCCGGCGGCGCCTACGCCCCCGACCCCGACGCCGACTGGCACCTGCTCGCCGGTGACGAGAGCGCGCTGCCCGCGATCGCCCGGTCCCTGGAGGCGCTGCCCCACGGTGCCCGCGCCTTCGCCTTCATCGAGGTCGACGGCCCTCAGGAGGAGCAGAAGATCGACTCCGACGTGGAGGTCGTCTGGCTGCACCGCGGCGCCCGTCCGGTGGGCCGGGCCCTGGTCGAGGCCGTGCGCGCGCTGGACTTCCCCGAGGGCCGGGTGCACGCCTTCGTGCACGGCGAGGCGGCCTGCGTGAAGGAGCTGCGCAAGCTGCTGCGGGTGGAGCGGGAGATCCCCCGCGAGGACCTGTCCATCTCCGGCTACTGGCGCCTCGGCCACAACGAGGACGGCTGGCAGGCGTCGAAGCGGGAGTGGAACGCGCGCGTCGAGGCCGAGCAGGAGGGCGCCGCCCCGGCCGCATGACACGGCACCGGCCCACGGCGGGCGCCGCCCGCTGGGGCTGGCGTTGTCCGTCTGGCCGGGCGTTGTCCGTCCGGTCTGCGCTGCGCGTCCAGTCCGCCGTGCGCGTCCAGTCCGCCGTGCGCGTCAGGCGACCCCGCGTATCCGGCCGCCCCGGACGTCCTGTCGGCCCTAAGCGCCGGGCGACCCGTGCATCCGGTCAGCCCCGCAGGTGCGCGCTGGCCCTGCACATCCGACGACCCACACACCCGGTCCGTCCCGCACGTGCAGTCGGCCCTACACACCCGACGGCCCCGCGCCTCCGGCCCACCCCGCACGTGCAGCTGGCCCTGCACATCCGACGGCCCCACGCACCCAGTCCGCCCCGGACATCCCGTCAGCCCTACACGCCCGACGGCCCCGCGCCTCCGGCCCGCCCCGCACGTGCAGTCGGCCCTACGCATCTTGCGGCCCCGCGTCCAGCCGACCCTCGCGTCCGCCCGACGCCCGACTCCCGGCGCCCGGCGTCCGCGGGCGGAGGCCAGGCGCTCAGTCGCCGCGTACCCGCGCGTGCAGGTGCATGTCGTGCCAGCCGTCGGGGTGGAGCAGGGCCCGGCGCTTGGTGCCCTCCACCGCGAAGCGTGTCTTGAGGGCGACCCGGCAGGACGCCTCGTTGGCCACGGAGTGGGTCAGTTCCAGGCGCTGGAAGCCGATCTCGTCCAGGGCCCAGCGGGCGAGCGCGTCCGTCGCGCGGGCGGCGACACCCCGGCCGCGGGCCGCCGCCGTGGTCCAGTAGGCGACCTCGGCCACCCCGTCGCCGAGGATGATCTCCCGCAGCGCGACCCGGCCGAGCAGCCGGTCGCCGGACGTGTCGGCGACGGCCCACTGGACGCTCCGCTCCTGCTCCCAGGCCCCCTGCCACTCGGTGATCCAGCCGCGCACCTCGTCCTCGGAGTCGGCGGTGCGGATGTGCCACTGGTGCATCACCGGGTCCTGGAAGGCCGCGTGGACGGCGGGCGCGTCATCGGTACGCCACGGGCGGAGCACCAGCCCGTCGCCGGTGGGGAGCGTGGGCTGCGGGGCGCGGGCGAGGGTGCCCGCGGGGAGGACCGGACGCGTCAGGTAGGGCATGGACGGCATCCTGCCCACGCGGCCGACTCGCCCACCAGTGGTTTTCCGGCGCGGGTCGTCACCCTCGTACGCTGGCGGACGATGAGACGCCGCACCCCTCCCCCGCCCTCACCCCTCCCGCAGCGCGACGGCATCGACGCGGTGCGGGTGCGGCTCCCCCTGACCGGGCCGTGGTCGACGGTGCGTGAGCACCTGGCGGAGCGGCTGTCCGGCGCGGGCGCCGGCGTCGTGGACGGCATGTTCGACGCCGGGCGGTTCGTCGGGGCGGACGGCCGGGCGGTGCCCGGCGACGCGCCGTACCAGCCCGGGATGTTCGTGTGGTTCCACCGCGACGTGCCCCCCGAGGTGCCGGTGCCCTTCCCGCTGGAGGTCGTGTACCGCGACGAGCACATCGTCGTCGCCGACAAGCCGCACTTCCTCGCCACCACCCCGCGTGGGGGCCACGTCACCCAGACCGCGCTCGCCCTGCTCCGCCGGGAGCTGGGAGTCCCGTCGCTCGGCGCCGCCCACCGCCTGGACCGGCTCACCGCCGGGCTGGTGCTGTTCACGGTGCGGCCCGAGGAGCGCGGGGCGTACCAGGGCCTGTTCCGCGACCGGCGGGTCCGCAAGGAGTACGAGGCCGTCGCCCCGTACGACCCCGCCCTCACGCTGCCCCGCACCGTCCGCAGCCGGATCCTCAAGGAGCGCGGCGTCCTGGCCGCCCGCGAGATCCCGGGCGAGCCGAACGCCGTGAGCCGCGTCGAGCTGATCGAGCGCCGCCCGGGCCCCGGCTTCGAGCTGGGCCGGTACCGGCTGGTGCCCGGCACCGGCCAGACCCACCAGTTGCGCGTCCACATGACCGCGCTCGGCGTGCCGATCCTCGGCGACCCCCTCTACCCCGAGGTGACCGCCCCCGTGCCGGCCGGCGACTTCCGGCGTCCGCTGCAACTGCTGGCGCGGAAGCTGGAGTTCACCGATCCGGTCACGGGGCGGGAGCACCGCTTCAGCAGCGGACGGTCCCTGGAGGCCTGGACGGCGTACGAGGACTGGGCCGGCCGTCAGTAGCCGCGCCACCAGAGCAGGAAGCGCTGCCAGGCACCGCGGGGCCGGGGCTGCTCCGGCACCACCGGCTGGGGCTGGGCGGCGGCCACCGACACGGGCTCCGGCGGATGCGCCGGGACCCGCGGCTCGGGCCGCTCCTCCGCGCGCGGGGTGCCGACGTGCCAGGCGGTACGCGGTTCCGGAGCCGGGGCGTGGCTCGGCTGCTGCTGGATGTCCTGCTGCGCCTTCGGCTCGAACCGCACCGGCAGCTCCACCAGGTGCCGGGACGCGATCGACGACCGCCAGCGCAGGTCGTCCTCGTCGCAGTCGAGCTGGACGTCCGGCAGCCGCAGCAGCAGCGCGTCGATGCCGGCGTCGGCGATGGCGCGCCCGATGTCCTGGCCGGGGCACTCGTGCGGGCCGCCGCCGAAGGCGAGGTGGGCGCGGTTGCCCTGCATGCTCGCGTCCAGGTCGGGACGGATGCGCGGGTCGACGTTGCCCGGCGCGATACCGAGCAGCAGTCCGTCACCCGCGCGGATGCGCTGACCGCCCAGCTCGGTGTCCTGCTTGGCGAAGTAGGCGAAGACGGTGCTGAACGGCGGCTCGTCCCACAGGGACTGCTCCACCGCCTCGAACACCGGCATCTGGCCGCCGCTGAGCTGAGCGCGGAAGCCCGGGTGGGTGAGGACCACGCGCAGCACGTTGCTGATGAGGTTGACGGTCGCCTCGTAGGCGGCGAGGAGGACCACCCTGAGGTGTTCCCTGACCTCGTCGTCGGTGAGCCCGGCCGGGTGGGTCACCAGGCGGCCGGCGATGTCGTCCCCGGGGCGGACCCGGCGCTCGGCGGTGAGCCGGCCCAGGGCGTCCATGAGGTAGGCGTGGCTGGCGATCGCGGTGTCGGTGCCCTTGAGGGTGTCCCGCGCGGCCTCCACCATCCGGTCGTTGTACGCCTCCGGCATGCCGAGGAGGTGGCACATGATGCCCATCGGCAGGTGCTCGGCGAACTGGCCGACGAGGTCGGCGCGGCCCTCCTCGCAGAACCGGTTGACCAGACGCTGGGTGTACCGCTTGATGTGGCGGCGCAGTTCCCGGTAGTCGATCTCGGACATCGCGCCCATGACCGCCCCGCGCAGCCGTTTGTGCTCCTCGCCCTCGGCGTGCGAGCAGATGGGCTGCCACGCGATGTGCGGCATGAGCGGGTGGTCGGGCTTGACCATGCCCTCGTTGAGCGGGGTCCAGATACGGCTGTCACGGCAGAACTGGGTGGGCGTGCTCACCATGTGCAGGTTCTCGGCGTGCCCGAGGACCACCCACATCGGTACGTCGTCGTGGAGCAGTGCCGGGGCCACCGGACCGTGCTGCTCGCGCAGTTCCTCGTACAGCTCGGTCAGGTCATCCGCCTCGTGCAACCGGTGCAGGCCGCCCGGTCCGAGGCCGTGCGCGGGGCAGCCGGGCGGCGGTTGGAGCAGGGGGTCGCCCGTTCCGGTCGGGGAGTGGCGTTCAGGCGTCACAGTGTCGCTCCGCAACAGAAGTGTGGGTCAGGGGGTAGGTCGGCCGCGCCCGGTCAGGTGAGCGCGCCCTTCATGGCGAGGGAGTGCAGGAAACGCGTCAGGGTCAGCAGGACGTCCCGGCTGGAGGCCCGGCGCCGTACGTCGCAGTCGAGGATGGGGATCTCCTCGGGCAGGTCGAGCGCCGTCCGCAGCTCCGCGACGGGGTGCCGCGGGGCGTCCGGGAAGGAGTTGACGGCGACCACGAAGGGCACGCCGCGCTCCTCCAGCCGCCCCATGACGTCGAAGCTGACCTCGAGCCGGCGGGTGTCGACGAGCACCACCGCGCCGAGGGCGCCCTCGAACAGGCCGTTCCACAGGAACCAGAAGCGCTCCTGGCCGGGCGTGCCGAAGAGGTACAGCACCAGCTCGTCGGTGATGCTGATGCGGCCGAAGTCCATGGCCACCGTGGTGGCCGTCTTGGACGCGGAACCGTAGTTGTCGTCGACCCCGATGCCGGCCTGGGTCATCGTCTCCTCGGTGGTGAGCGGTCTGATCTCGCTGACCGAGCCGACCATGGTGGTCTTGCCGACGCCGAAGCCGCCCACGATGACGATCTTCACGGCGGCCTCGGCCGTGTGCGGCAGCCGGTCCTCCGTCCGCGGGCCCGGGATCGTGTCAGAGTTTTTGAAGTCCATGCATCACCGCTTCGAGGAGGTTTCGGTCGGCGACCTTCTGGCGGACGAGCGGGGCGCGGGCCTGCACCAACTCCTTCGCCAGCAGGTCGGTGATCAGCACGGCGACCATGCTGAACGGCAGGCTCAGATAGGCCGACAGCTCCGCCACGGACAGGGGGGCGACGCACAACCGGAGCAGGGCCGCCTGTTCCGGTGTGGCCGAGATCGGCGGTTCGGCACGGGCCACGATCAGCGTGACCAGGTCGATGTCGGCGCGCTCGGCGCCCCCCTCGCCGCCGATGACGAAGAACCGCTCGGGATTGGGGGTCCGCCCTCCCTCGGCAGGCGGGTCGGAGGACGACGCCGGGGCCGGCTTCTGGCCGGGAGATCGCCTCTGGCGTTGCGGAGGAGTCATACGGTCTGCCCGTTGCGCCGTGCCGGAGTGGTGAGATGAGGCCCGATCCGGGCGACCAGGTCGGCCATGCTGAGGCTCATCCGGCCGGGCTCGCAGCGGACGTCGGAGAGCACGGCGAGGTAGGCGTTGGGTCCGGCGGCCATCAGGTAGAAGTAGCCGCCGTTCAGCTCGATGAGGACCAGCTTCATCTCGCCGTCGCAGGTCGGGATCTCCTGGGCGACGGCGCTCGCCAGGCTCTGCAGGCCCGCGCAGGCGGCGGCCACCCGGTCGGCGGTGTCGGGGTCACCGGAGTAGCGGGCGATGCGCAGGCCGTCGGCGGACAGCACCACGATCATCTCGATGCCCGGCACACCGTCGTAGAGATCCTTGAGCATCCAGTCGAACTTGCCTTGCTGCTCGATCACTTGAGGTTCCCCTCGTCGTCGGCCGGGGCGTGGGCCGGCTCGCTTCTGCTGGTCTGGTGCTGCTTGAGGCCCTCGTAGAAGGCGCCGATGAAGTGCCCCGGCGGGAGGTTCCCGCTCTCCCGCGGCTCGGGTTCCGGTGCCACGGGTGCCGGGATGCCGTTGCGGGCGCGCTCGGCGGCCAGGCGAGCCTCGCGCTCGGCGTCCTCGCGCTCCCACTTGGCCTGCTCGGCCAGGCGCTGGCTGAGCGGCATCTTGACCCGGCTCCGGCGCTGCGGGAGGCCGCCCGCCGTCCACTCGGTGACCTCCGGGACGTCGTCCTCCAGGGAGACGCCCGCCGGGATGAGGGGGCTGGTGGGGCGGCGCTTCTTGGGCTTGCGCTCGGGGCCGGGGAGCGCGTCCGGGCCGGGGGTGGGGATCGAGGTGGCGCCGATGCCGTGGGCGAGTCCGACGCCGGGCTCGGTGGTCATCATCTTGCTGGGCACGATGAGGATGGCCCGTACGCCGCCGTACGCGGAGGCGCGCAGCGAGACGTCCATGCCGAACTGCGTGCACAGCCGGCCCACGACGGACAGGCCCAGGCGCGGGTGGTGGGCGAGGTCCTGGACGTCGGTGCCGCGCTTGGCGTCCTCCAGCAGGCCCTCGATGCGGGCGCGGGACTCCTCGCTGAGGCTGACGCCGGCGTCCTCGATCTCGATGCAGACTCCGCTCTGCACCTCGGTCGCGGTGACGTGCACCTTGGCGCCGGGCGGCGAGTAGCGGGTGGCGTTGTCCATGAGTTCCGCCGCGGCGTGGATGACCGGCTCGACGGCGGTGCCCTTGATGTTGACCTTGGCGATCGAGGCCAGGTTGATCCGGGGGTACTGCAGGATCCGGGACATGGCACCGCGCAGCACGCTGTAGAGAGCGACCGGCAGGGGCCACTGGCGTCCGGGCCGGCCGCCGCCGATGACGGAGATCGAGTCGGCGAGGCGGCCGATCAGCGCGGTGCCGTGGTCGAGGCGCAGCAGGTCGTCGAAGACCTCGGGGTTGCGCCCGTGGTCCTCCTCCATCTCGCGGAGTTCCACGTTCTGCTGGTGGACGATCGCCTGGACCCGGCGGGCGATGTCGACGAAGGAGCGCTCGGCGGACTCGCGCATGGAGTCCTGGTGGTCGATCATCTCGCAGACCATGCGGATGAGCCTGCGCTGGGGTTCGCCGAGTTCGACGTAGGAGGGGTCGACCTCGCCGAGGCGGTTCATGACCTCACGGGGCGAGAATCCCCGGCGCATGAAGGCCAGGACGTTCGGCAGGACTTCGCCGCCGAGCCGGACCATCTCCTCGTGGTGGCTCGCGGCCCTGCGCTCCATGTACGCGGTGTGACGGGCGTGTTCGGCGCGCAGCGCCCGCGTCTCACGGCCGCGGCGCACCGCTTCGGTCCCCGCCACGATCACCAGCACGGTGGCGACGGCACCGCACAGGCCGACGGCGGACCGGGCCGGTTCCGTCACGAGGGCGACGGCGGCCCCGGTGGCCGCGGCCATCAGTATGGCCGGCAACAACAGGGCTCGCGCGTAGGGAAGTTCACGGCGACCTGGAGGGGAATCAACACTCACCATGTAGGCCCTCTGAAAACGAATCGGCGGGGATGGGGAAGCTTGCGGCGGGGTATCTCTGGGAGTTGTCGGGACCTTCGGCACATTGAGAACAAGTGCGCGAATTCACCTCAACTCGGTGCGCTGCGGGCGAGCTTAGTCCGAGGGGATCATCGCCGTGTCATATTCAGCAAGCACCTGAAACGGGCACCGGGACTGGAGTAACCTCGGGCCCATTTGCACGCCGGGGAGTCGTTCGAACACGCTTGGTAATGGTGTTCGGGCGTACGGGAATCACTCACCGTAATGAGCGAAAACGAGCGCCGAAGCCCTCCAGGACGCACGGGAGGCCCGGCGGAACACCGCCGGGCCTCCGGAACGAAGGACGGGTGCTAGCCCACGGACGAGTAGGCGACCACCCCGCGCAGCAGTCCGTCGACGGCCTTGCGCGCGTTCTTCGGGACGGTCGACCCCTCGGGCGGCGCGGCGGCCGAGATCTGGCCGAGCACGTCGATGACCTGCTTGCACCAGCGCACGAAGTCACCGGCCGGCATCTCCGCCTCGCGCAGCACCTCGTCCAGGCCCTTGCCGGACGCCCACATGTACGCGGCCCAGGCGAAGCCGAGGTCGGGCTCGCGCTGGCCGACGCCCTCGGTCTGGCTGATCCGGAAGTCCTCCTCCAGCGCGTCGAGCCGGCCCCAGATGCGGACCGTCTCACCCAGCGCGGCCTTGGCCTTGCCGGAGGGGAGCTTGGGCGCCATCGCGTCGTCGGCGGCCCGGGACTCGTAGACGAGCGCCGAGACGCAGGCGGCCAGCTCCGCCGGGGTCAGGCCCTCCCAGACACCCTCCCGCAGGCACTCGCTGGCCAGCAGGTCCAGCTCGCCGTAGAGCCTCGCGAGGCGCTTGCCGTGCTCGGTGACCTCGTCGCCGCGCAGGTAGTCCAGCTCCGTCAGCAGCGCCACGATCCGGTCGAAGGTGCGGGCGATGGTGTTGGTCCGGCCCTCGATACGCCGCTCCAGCTGCGAGGTGTCGCGCAGCAGCCGGTGGTAGCGCTCGGCCCAGCGGGCGTGGTCCTCGCGGTCGTCGCAGCCGTGGCAGGGGTGCGCGCGGATGGCCTTGCGCAGCCGGGCGACCTCCCGGTCGTCGGCGGCCTGGGCGCGCTTCTTGCGGGCCCGCTCCGGCGGGATGTGCCCGGCCTTGGTGCGCAGCGCGGAGGCCAGGTCGCGCCGGGACTGGGGCGAGCGCGGGTTGAAGGACTTCGGGATCCGCATCCGATCCAGCGCCTCGACCGGCACCGGGAAGTCCATCGACGCCAGCCGCTTGACCTGCCGCTCGGCGGTCAGCACCAGCGGGCGGGGCCCGTCGTGGTGGTCGAAGCCCCGGTGGCCGTTGGACCGCCCGGCTGGCAGGCCCGGGTCCAGCACCAGGGCGAGGCCCGCGTACTTGCCCGCCGGGACGTGGATGACGTCGCCCGGCTTCAGCTTCTCCAGGGCCACGGCGGCCTCGGCACGCCGCTGGTTGACACCCTGCCGGGCCAGTTCGTTCTCCCGGTCCTTCAGTTCGCGGCGCAGGCGCGCGTACTCCTCGAAGTCGCCGAGGTGGCAGGTCATGGATGCCTTGTAGCCCTCCAGCCCTTCCTCGTTGCGCTGCACCTGACGGGAGATCCCGACGACCGACTTGTCCGCCTGGAACTGCGCGAAGGAGGTCTCCAGCAGCTCCCGCGAGCGGTGCCGACCGAACTGCTCGACCAGGTTGACCGCCATGTTGTACGACGGCTTGAAGCTGGAGCGCAGCGGATACGTGCGGGTGCCGGCCAGTCCCGCGAGGTGCTCGGGGTTCATGGCGCGCTGCCACAGCACCACGGCGTGGCCCTCTACGTCGATGCCGCGCCGCCCGGCCCGGCCGGTGAGCTGGGTGTACTCGCCGGGGGTGATGTCGGCGTGCTGCTCGCCGTTCCACTTGACGAGCTTCTCCAGCACGACCGAGCGGGCGGGCATGTTGATGCCGAGGGCGAGGGTCTCGGTGGCGAAGACGGCCTTGACCAGCCCGCGGACGAACAGCTCCTCGACGACCTCCTTGAAGGTCGGCAGCATGCCCGCGTGGTGGGCGGCGATGCCCCGCTCCAGGCCCTCCAGCCACTCGTAGTAGCCCAGGACGTGCAGGTCCTCGGTGGGGATGGAGGCGGTGCGCTCCTCGACCAGGGCGCGCACCCGCCCGCGCGCCTCGTCGTCGTTGAGCCTGAGCCCGGCGTACAGGCACTGCTGGACGGCGGCCTCGCAGGCGGCGCGGCTGAAGATGAAGGTGATCGCGGGCAGCAGGCCCTCGGCGTCGAGCCGCTCGATGACCTCCGGCCGGCTCGGCGTCCAGACGCGGGAGCGCTGTCTGCGCTCGCGCTCCCGGTCGGCCTCCTTCATCGCGCGCCCGCGCCTGCGGTCCTGGTAGGACGGGCGGCTCGCCTCCAGGCGTGCCATGCGCGTGAGGTCGGGGTTGACGGCCTTCTTGTGGCCCTCGGCCTCCTCGAACAGGTCGTACATCCGGCGTCCGGCGAGCACGTGCTGGAACAGCGGCACGGGCCGGTGCTCGGAGACGATCACCTGGGTGTCGCCGCGCACGGTGTCGAGCCAGTCGCCGAACTCCTCCGCGTTGGACACGGTCGCCGACAGTGACACCAGGGTCACGGACTCGGGGAGGTGGATGATCACCTCCTCCCACACGGCGCCGCGGAAGCGGTCGGAGAGGTAGTGCACCTCGTCCATGACCACGTAGCCGAGGCCCAGCAGGGTCTGCGAGCCGGCGTAGAGCATGTTCCGCAGGACCTCGGTGGTCATCACGACCACCGGGGCGTCGGAGTTCACGCTGTTGTCGCCGGTGAGCAGGCCCACCCGGTCCGCTCCGTAGCGGCGGCACAGGTCGGCGTACTTCTGGTTCGACAGTGCCTTGATGGGTGTCGTGTAGAAGCACTTCTTGCCCTGCTGGAGGGCGAGGTGCACGGCGAACTCGCCGACGATCGTCTTGCCGGAGCCGGTGGGTGCGGCCACCAGCACGCCCTTGCCCGTCTCGAGGGCCTGGCAGGCCTCGATCTGGAAGGGGTCGAGGCCGAAGTCGTACATCTCGCGGAAGGACGCGAGCGCGGTGGCCTGCTCGGCAGCGCGCTGACGTGCTGCCGCGTACCGCTCGGCCGGGGAGAGATCCTCTGTCATCGTGCTTTCGAGCGTACCGGGCCGCACTGACAACAGGACGATCATTATCGGGATCGGTCCCGTGGGGACCGGGTGAGGGCTTTCACGGGGCGGCGACGCGTGCCGTCACCGCCCCGGCGTGCCTCAGGTCACGTCGTCGTAGCCGTTGACCCGGTCCTTCGTGGTCTGCTCGGGCAGCACACGGGCCGTGGTCACCGGTTCGATCTCGCCGATGTCCTCAGGGGTCAGGTCCAGCGCGGACGCCTCGTCGACGTCGGGCTCCAGAGCCTCGCGGCGGGCCCTGCGGCGGTCGTTCAGCAGCGAGACGGCGACCGCGACGAAGTACAGGATCCAGATCGGGCCGGCCAGCGCGATCATGGTCAGCGGGTCCGTGCTGGGCGTGGCGATGGCGGCGAAGAGCGTGATGCCCATGATCATGCCGCGCCACCAGCCGACCATGCGCTTGCCGGTCAGCACCCCGGTGAAGTTGAGCATCACCAGCAGCAGCGGCAGCTCGAAGGAGAGGCCGAAGACGACCACCATGCGCGTGACCAGGTCGAGCAGGTCGTCCAGCGGGAGGAGGTTGTCGACGCCGAACGGTGTGAACTCGATCAGCACCTTCGCGGTGGTGGGCAGCACCACGTAGGCGAAGTAGGCGCCGAAGAGGAAGAGCGGGGCGCCCGTGGCGACGAACGCGTACGCGTACTTCTTCTCGCTCTTGTGCAGGCCCGGGGCGACGAACGCCCAGAGCTGGTAGAGCCAGACCGGCGAGGCGAGCACCACACCGGCCATCAGGGACACCTTCAGTGCCAGGGTGAAGGGGCCCAGCAGACCGTTGATGGTGATCTGCGCGCACGGCTCGGAGTCGGCCGACGACTTGGCCAGCTCTTCGAACGACTTCGAGCAGCCGACCGAGTCGAGGACCGGGTCGGTGAAGAAGTTGATGATGTCGTTGTAGAAGAAGGCGGCGACGACGGTGACGGCGACGATGGCCAGCAGCGCCTTCGCGAGCCGGTTGCGAAGCTCACGAAGGTGCTCCGCGAGGGGCATCCGCCCCTCCGGGTCCCTCTCCTTGTTGCGGGCAGACTTCAGCAACCCACGTTCCCATCTCGTGCGGCGGGCCGGAGGTCACCGGCCCTGCGTCAGCGCTTGGTCGTGTCCGTCGGCTCGGTGACCGGCCGGGAGCTGGTCACGTCACCGGGGGCGGCCTGGATGGTGCGCTGCGCCGCGGCCTGCTCGGGGGTGGGCGGGTCGGCGGGAGCGGAGTCGTCGGACTTGCTCTCGCTCTTCATCGCCTTGGCCTCGCTCTTGAGGATGCGGGCGGACTTGCCGAGCGACCGCGCCATGTCCGGAAGCTTCTTCGCGCCGAACAGCAGGATGATGACGACGAGGATGAGAATGATCTCGGGGGCGCCGAGCCTTCCGAACATAAGTCTTTACCTTCTCACCGAGGCGGCTGGGTGGGGGTGCTGTCCGACCGGCCGGACATATGTCCGATCGATCGTCTTGTGCAGCGATCGTAACGCTCAGGGGTAAACGTGAGGCAATCCCCGTGCGTACTCCCGTCCGCGGCCGGGCCTCGTTTTTCCGGGCCGCGACCAGCAGCGTACCTTCAGGGGCCTGTGAGGTGACAGGGCAAAGTGCCCCAATACGCAACTCGCACGGGTTCATCGGGTCACGGCGAAGGGTCCGTGGCGGGCGCTCAGGTGTTCACAGCGCGTCCACCGCGCGGGCGGCGCTCTCCGTCGCGCGCTCCAGGTCCTCCGCGGCGCGGCCGATCCGCTGGGCCGAGTCCGCCACCTGCCGGCCCAGGCGCTGGGCCTCCACGAACACCTTCACGGCGAACACCGCGAGCACGGCGAGACCCACAAAACCCACGGCAACCGCGAACATCGGCCAGAACATGACGCCGAGCCTAGACGGTGGAGTGCAGCCGCAGGGTCCTGACCCCGCCGCCGGTGAGCAGCTCCACGACCCGCTCCCCCGCCGGCTTGCGGACGGCGGACCCGCACTCGGGGCAGGTGAACGAGTAGAACGTGGTGCGGCTGGTGGCACCGATGGCCAGCCGCAGGGCGCTCGCGGCCAGTTCGAAGCGGCCCCGGCACTCCGGGCAGCCCGCCTTGAACACGACCGGGGAGACGCGTCGCATGCCGGCGAACGCCGACGCCGCCGTCATCCCCGGCACGCCGGGCCCCGCGGACTCGCTCACAGTCCTCGCTCCTGCCTGTCGTGCCCGTGCGGCCCGCCGCCCGGCCCGCCGTGCGCCCCGGTCGCCTCGACGCCGTCGTACGCCGCCAGCGCCTCGCGGGCCGCCTGCCGGGCGCTGTCGGCGAGCTCGGGCGGGGAGACGATGCGGCCGTCGCGCCCGAGCCGCAGCGCCAGTCGCCGCAGGGACGCCGGGTCGGGGGTGCGCAGGGTGATGCGCAGCCCGCCGTCGGCCAGCTCCTCCGCGCTGTCGTGCGGGTAGTACTCGGCGACCCAGCGTCCGCCGGGGCCGACCTCGACGACGACCTCGGGGTCCTCGGCGGCGGGCTGGACGAGCCCCTCGGAGAGGTCTCGCAGCTCCACCTCGGGCGGCGCGGACGGCTCGTCCAGGATGCGGATCTCGGCGACCCGGTCGAGCCGGAAGGTGCGCCGGGCCTCGGAGCGGCGGCACCAGGCCTCGACGTAGGTGTGACCGACGCTGACCAGCCGGATGGGGTCGATCTCGCGCTCGGTGACCTCGTCGCGGGCCGGTGAGTAGTAGCGGATCCACAGCCGGCGGCGCTCGGAGATGGCCCGGTCGACGTCGGCGAAGACGCCGCCCTCGGACTCGAAGGTGACGGACAGCCGCGAGCTGGCGCCGGCCGCCTCGCCGGCCGAGGTCTCCACCTTGGCGGTGGCCCGCAGCAGCGCCTGCCGGTCGCTCTCGCGCAGGCCGGGCAGGGTCGCCACGGCCCGGGCGGCGACGAGCAGCGCGGTGGCCTCGTCGGCGGCGAGCCGCAGGGGTTCGGCGGCGTCGGCGCCGAGGGCGGCCGGGTTGTGCCACCAGATGCGCTCGCCGTCGGTGTCGATGTCGAGCAGGTCGCCGCCGCGGAAGCTGGTGCCGCACATGGGCAGCACGTCGAGGTCGGAGACCAGCTCGTCCTCGGTGATGCCGAAGGCACGCGCCACGTCCTCGACGCGGGCGCCGGGGCGCTCACGCAGGTACGTCACGAGGGACAGCATCCGTCGGGTCTGGTCGATGGCGTTCACGGGCCTGACCGGTTTGCCTGCCACTGTGTTGTCCGCTCCCCCTCAGCCCTTGGCCACGGCACGCAGCCGGTCCACCACGTCCGCGCGCAGCTCCGCGGGCTCCAGCACCACCACGTCGGGCCCGAACTCCACCAGCCAGGCGTCCAGTCCGTGCCCGTACGGAATTTCCAACTCGTCCCAGCCGTCACCGAGTTCCCGTACGGCGGTGGCCTTGGCCCGCAGGGGGTAGCCCGCGCCCGTACGGAGCCGGATCAGCGCGGAGCGGTCGGCGGTCTCCCCGGCCCAGCTCGCGACCGTCTCGCGGACGGTGACGACGTCGGGCACGGGGGCGGTGAACCGCGCGCCGCGCGAGCGCACCTTGCCGGTGATCCTGGACAGCCGGAACACCCGCTCGGCACCGCGGTCGCGGTCGAACCCGGCCAGGTACCAGTGGCCGCGCCAGCACTCCAGCGCCCAGGGCTCCACGTGCCGGGGCTCGGGCTGGGCGGCGTTGGCCTTGCGGTAGTCGAAGAGGACCGGGCGCCGGTCGCGGCAGGCCAGCATCAGCGGCTCGAACGCGGCCTCGTGCACCGGGATCCGCGGCTCCAGCGCGCTGTGCGCCTCGTACGGGTCGACGTCCTCGGGCAGTCCGGCCGCGCGCAGCTTCTGCAGCGCGCCGCTCGCGGCACCGGCCAGCCGCGCCTGCTGCCATACCTTGGCGGCGAGGCCCAGTGCGGCGGCCTCCTCGGCGTCCAGGGTGATGGGCGGCAGCCGGTTGCTGTCGCGGCGGGCCAGGTAGCCGACCTCGCCGTCGAGGCTCTCCACGGTCTCGATGACCAGGCCCAGTTCCCGCAGGTCGTCCTTGTCCCGCTCGAACATGCGGTTGAAGGAGTCGTCGGAGCCCGCCGCGCCCTGGCCCGTCTTGGACGCCTCGACGTAAGCCTCGATGGAGTCACGCAGCTCACGCTTGCTGAGTGGCCGCCGCGTCCCGAGCAGACACAGCGCCAGGTTCATCAGCCGCTCGGCCTTGGCAATGGCCATCGACGCCCTTCTCCCTATGGTGCTTACGACGGATGACCGTACCGCCCCGCGGTGGCGCGGCAAAAGCCGAGGGCCCATGCCCGGACAGGCATGGACCCCAGGTGACCGGCTCTGATCGCTGTCCGCTCGGACTTCGATCAGACTCCGGTGCGATCAGACTCCGAGGAGATCGACCACGAAGATCAGCGTCGAGCCGGGCGGGATGGCCGGGGTCGGGCTCTGGTTGCCGTAGGCGAGGTGGGCCGGGATGGTCAGCTGGCGGCGCCCGCCGACCTTCATGCCCTGCACGCCCTGGTCCCAGCCCTTGATGACACGGCCGCCACCGAGCGGGAAGCGGAACGGCGTACCGCGGTTCCAGCTGGCGTCGAACTCCTCGCCCGTGCTGAAGGTCACGCCCACGTAGTGGACGGTCACGGTCTGACCGGCCTGCGCGACCGGGCCGTCGCCCTCCCAGATGTCCTTGATCTCGAGGTCCGCCGGGGGCTCGCCGCCCGGGAAGTCGATCTCGGGCTTGTCGATGCTCACGTGTTCAGCTCCTGCTTGTCTGCGGAAAAGCAACGGCTCCAGTCTTACATCCGCGGCGCGTCACATCTTCGCGAGGATGTCCACGGAGAAGACCAGTGTCGAGTCCTTCTCGATGCCGCTGCCCTGCGGCGGGTTGTCGCCGTAGCCCAGGTCCGGCGGGATGACGATGAGGACGCGGCTGCCGACCTTCTTGCCGGTCAGGCCCTGCGCCCAGCCCTTGACGACCTGCTGGAGCGAGAAGGACGTCAGCTGCTTCCTGCTGTAGGTGGAGTCGAACTCCTTGCCGCCGTCCCAGACCACGCCCTTGTACTGCACGAGCACGCTGTCCTGGGCGCCGACCTCGGCGCCGTCGCCCTCGAGGACGTACTGGGCCACCAGCTTCTTCGGCGCGTCGGCCTTCGGCACCTCGATGGAGGGCGCCTTGCCGTCGGTGTTGGTGCCGACCTCGGGCAGGGCTGCGTCGTCCTGGGGGACTTCCTCGCCCTTGGCGGAGCTCTTGGCGTTGTAGGTGTCCTGCACGTCGACCACGAAGACCAGCGTGTCGGTGCCCTTGATGCCCGCCTGCTCGTTGCCCTGCTCGCCGTACCCCCAGGTGGGCGGGACGGAGAACTGGACGCGGCTGCCGGTCTTCTTGCCGGCGAGCGCGTACCGCCAGCCGTCGATGATGCTGCCCTGGGCGAGCTGGATGACCAGGGGCGTCTTGCGGTCGTAGGAGTTGTCGAAGACCTTGGCGCTCGCCCAGACCTGGCCGAGGTAGTTCGCCGACACGAAGTCGTTCTCCGCGACGGCCTTGCCGCCGCCGGCGATGACCGTCTTCACCGCGAGGTCCTTGGAGGGCTCGCCCTCGCCCTTGGCGACGGTGGGCTTCTCGCCGAACTTCGTCCCCGCGGTGATCGCCGGCAGCGGCCCGTCGACGATCTTCGGCGCCGGCGGCCCCGAGGTGGCCGACGCCTCGGGCGTCGCGCTGTCGCCGGCGTTGCTCGAGCCGGAGTCTTCGTCGTCACCGCAGGCGGCGAGCGTGACCAGTCCGGCGGGGACGGCGATGAGGAGTGAGCGTCGGCGCACGGTGGGGGCCTCGTATCGGTGGTCGGTTGCTTGATGGCGTGCGCGCAACTCTACGGCGTGAGAAGGGCACCGTACGGATAACGTACGGTGCCCGTGTGGCGTTCCGCCCTTCCGGGCCGCGAACGCGTGTCTCCGGTCCTCCGGGTCACATTCCGGCGATCAGCTTCTCCACCCGGTCGTCCACCGAACGGAACGGGTCCTTGCACAACACGGTGCGCTGCGCCTGGTCGTTGAGCTTGAGGTGGACCCAGTCGACGGTGAAGTCCCGGCGCTGCTCCTGGGCCCGCCGGATGAAGTCGCCGCGCAGCCGGGCCCGAGTGGTCTGCGGCGGGACGGACTTGCCCTCGAAGATCTTCAAGTCGTTGGCGACCCGGGCGGCCTGGCCCTTCTTCTCCAGCAGGTAGTACAGACCACGACGGCGGTGGATGTCGTGGTAGGCGAGGTCTATCTGCGCGACCCGCGGGTGCGACATGGTCATGTTGTGCTTGGCCCGGTAGCGCTCCAGCAGCTTGTACTTCATGACCCAGTCGATCTCGGTGCCGATGCGGTCGAGATCCTCGGCCTCGATCGCGTCCAGCGTGCGGCCCCACAGCTCCAGGACGCGCTCGACGGTGCCGGTGCGGATGCCGCGGCGCTCGCAGAAGTCCACGGCCTTCTCGTAGTACTCCCGCTGCACCTCCAGCGCGGACGCCTCCCGGCCGCTGGCCAGGCGCACCTTGCGCCGCCCGGTGATGTCGTGACTGACCTCGCGGATCGCCCGGATCGGGTTCTCCAGGGTGAGGTCGCGCATCACGGTGCCGGCCTCGATCATGCGCAGCACCAGGTCGGTGGCGCCGACCTTGAGCAGCATGGTCGTCTCGGACATGTTCGAGTCGCCCACGATGACGTGCAGGCGCCGGTAGCGCTCGGCGTCGGCGTGCGGCTCGTCGCGCGTGTTGATGATGGGCCGGGAGCGGGTGGTCGCCGAGGAGACGCCCTCCCAGATGTGCTCGGCCCGCTGGCTGACGCAGTACACGGCACCACGCGGTGTCTGCAGCACCTTGCCGGCGCCGCACAGCAGCTGCCTGGTCACCAGGAACGGGATGAGGATGTCCGCGAGCCGCGAGAACTCCCCGTGCCGGGCCACGAGGTAATTCTCGTGGCAGCCGTAGGAGTTGCCCGCGGAGTCGGTGTTGTTCTTGAAGAGGTAGACGTCGCCCGCGATTCCCTCCTCGTGCAGGCGTCGTTCGGCGTCCACCAGGAGTCCTTCGAGAATGCGCTCGCCCGCCTTGTCGTGGGTGACGAGTTCGATCACGTTGTCACATTCGGGTGTGGCGTATTCCGGATGTGATCCCACGTCGAGATAGAGGCGGGCCCCGTTGCGCAGAAAGACATTGCTGCTGCGGCCCCATGACACGACACGGCGGAAGAGGTACCGCGCCACCTCGTCAGGCGACAGGCGGCGCTGTCCCCTGAACGTGCACGTGACGCCGTACTCGTTCTCCAGCCCGAAAATGCGGCGGTCCATGACTGAACATTACGCCTGATGACCCGAACTGAAACGGGGTTCGACGGCACGGTTTGGATCATTTTCCGATGAAGCCGCAACCACCGCTTGTCGCACGGGAGCTGCGAGGACCCGTCCGGTGCAGGCGAGGACGAGCAGCGACACGGCCCCGGCGGCGCCGGGCAGGGCGAAGCCCCACAGCGCCCCGCCGTGCTCCACGACCGGTCCCGCGAAGCCCGTGCCGACCGAGGCGCCCACGGTGAAGGTCGTCACCAGCCACGAGAAGGCCTCCGTCACCGTGCCCCGCGGCGCGTGCAGGTCGACGAGGACGAACGCGCAGGCGATGCAGGGCGCCAGGAAGACGCCCGCGACGACGGTGAGCAGCACCATGGGGACCGCTCCCGGCATCAGGGTCAACGGCAGGTAACACACCGCGAGGAGGGCGACCAGCACCCGCAGGCGCCGCGCCGGATCGCCGGTCCAGCGCCGGGCCCCGTACACGGCTCCCCCGATCAGCGCGCCGAGCCCCAGGGCCGCCATCAGCCAGCCGTAGACGGCGTCACCGCCGTGCTCGTCGGCGTACGGCACGGAGGCGACGGTGATGGACCCGAGCGCCATCCCGATGAACAGGAAGGCGCCCAGCAGTGCCAGCAGCCCGGACGAGCGCAGGGCGCCCAGCCAGTGCGCCTCGCGCGGCGCCGACCGCCAGGCGCGCGAGGGCGGCGACACGACCACGGACAGCGCCCCCAGCACCCCCACCGCGTTCAGCACGAGCAGCGCGACCTGCGGCGACCACAGCGACACGCACACCGTCACGAGCAGCGGCCCGACGGTGAACATGACCTCCTGCGCCACGGCGTCCATGGCGTACGCCGTGTGCACCTGGTCCTCCTTGCGCAGCACGCTGGGCCACAGCGCCCGCAGCCCGCCCTCCAGCGGCGGCGTGAACAGTCCGGCGGCCGCCACGGCCACGTACGCGAGCGCGACCGTCCCGGTTCCGCCGAAGGCGAAGACCGCCATGGCCAGCGCCGACACCACGGCGGCCGGCAACTGCACCCGCGGCTGCCCGTAGAGGTCCACGAGCCGCCCGAGCACCGGCTGGCCCACGGCGTTGGCGACCCCGTACACCGCGGCGAGGACACCCGCCAGGCTGTACGAGCCGCCCTCGGCCCGCACGAAGAGCACGATCGCGATCGCCGCGGTGGCGTTGGGCAGCCGCCCCACCAACGTGCCGACGAGCAGCCGGACGGCATGCCGCGCCCGAAGAATGTCCAGATAACCGGCGACCACGACCCACCCCCTTCTCCGAAGTCTCTGGAAGACCGGAGACGTTTTACGTATAACTTCCTTCGTCATACGTACCATGTCGCCTGTTCACGAGTCCAGACGAAAGCGCAGGCGAACGGTGGCACGAGGCAGCACCCGCCCCACGAGCCGGGACGTCGCCCAGGCCGCCGGCGTCTCCCAGGCCGCGGTCTCCCTGGTCCTCGGCGACAAGTGGCGCGGCCGGGTGTCGGAGCCGACGGCGCAGCGCGTCCGCGAGGCCGCGCACGCGCTGGGCTACCGCCCCAACCTCGCCGCCCGCAACCTCCGGCTCGGCCGCACCCGTACGGTTCTGCTGGTAGTCCCCGCGCTGACCACGGAGTTCTTCGCGGAGGTGTACACGGGCGCCGCGCGCGTGGCCGCCGAGCACGGCTTCGGAGTGGTCCTCTACCCCTCACCCGAGGGCGTGGGCCCCGCCAGGGACCCCTTCGCCTCCGCCCAGGCCGCCCTGGACGGCGTCATCGCGTCCTCGATGGCCGCGGACGCGCTCAGCGCGATCCGGGGCGAGGCGCTTCCCCTGGTGATGCTGGACAGCGATCCCGAGGGCAGTCTCGGCGCCGCGACGGTCAACCTGGACATCGCCGACGGCATCCGCCAGGTCGCGGAGCACCTGCTGTCCCTGGGCCACCGCCGCTTCCTGCACCTCGCGGCGGACGTCCCGTCCTGGACGTTCGAGATCCGCGCCCGCGAACTGTCGGCACGACTGGCGGACGTCCCCGGCGCCGAGCTGCGCACCGCCCGCGCCCCCATCTCGATCGAGGGCGCCCGGGCCGCCACCCAGGCCGCGCTCGCCGCCGCCGGTCCCCGGCCCACGGCGCTGGTGTGCGACGACGACAAACTCGCGGCCGGCGCGTACAAGGCGGCCCGCCGGGCCGGGCTCCGCGTCCCCGACGACCTATCGGTCACCGGCCTGGACGACCTCGGCCTGGCCACGGCCATCGACCCCGAGCTGACGACGGTCCGCCTCGACGCGGAGCTGTTCGGGGAGCGCGGGATGCGGGCGCTGCTGGCGGTCATGGCGGGCCAGGACCCCGAGCAGGGGGACATCCCGGTGAACCTGGTGGTACGCGGCTCCACGGCACCGCCCCGGCAGCCCTGAGCCCGCCCGGCACGGTGAGCGCGGGCACATGCGCCTCAGAACGCCGTCGGGGGGGGGGCCCCCGAGGCGGCCGCCCCCACACCGCCGCCCCCACGG
>NZ_JBHVOC010000028.1:0-98378 GCF_044142145.1 Streptomyces sp. BK79 | reverse complement strand
CGACTGAACGCGGCTCTCACGTACCGCGTGACGCCCCGGGCACGCGCGACGGGAGCGGAACGGGTGACGTCACCCGTTCCGCTCCCGTCGCGCCTGCGTGCTCACCGGCACGTCACGCGGTACGTGAGAGCCGCGTTCAGTCGGTGTCCACGTCCTGGCGCAGCACCTTGCCGTTGGTGGCGTCCACGTCCACGGTGGCCTTGTCCCAGTTGTCGGTCGACACGACGTCCACGGACCACATGACCTTCTGGTCGTCGCTCTCGTCGAGCTCGACGTGGGTCACGGTGCCCTTGGCCTTGCCGGTGGCCGCCTTGACGGCCTGCTCCGGCGTCTGGGTCGCCTTGCTCAGCCGGTCGGCGACCTGCTGCTTGTCGTCCGCGTCCTGGTCCTCGGCCTGAGTGCGGAAGACCTTCCCGGAGACCGCGTCGACGTCGATCCGGTGCACGGTGCCGTCGGGGGCGGCGACCTTGGCCTCCCACTCCGGGGCGCCCTGGCTGGGGGCCGGGTTGGGCATGCTCGGGCTGGGCGAGCCGGTCGACGCGGTGGCCTCGGCGGAGGTGCGCTTGAGTTCGAGGTCGACGAGCTTGCCCTCGGGGACCTCCTTGACGGCGGTGTCGGCCGCCTTGTCCCAGGTGACCTTCGCCATCGGGACCAGGGCCTTGCGCTCGGCCTGGTCCTCGTTCAGGGAGGGGGAGGGGGATGCGGTGTTGGTGGGGGATCCGGTGGGGGAAGTGGTCTGAGCCGCCTCGGCGACACTGGAGCGTGTCGTGTCGGCGTTCGTGCAGCCGGTCATCAGGAGGACGGAACTGCCCAGGGCGCAGATGGCGGCCATCGAACGAAGAGGCGGGAGACGTCGCACAGAGCTCATGCTGCTGTCCGTAACCGTATGACCTGCTTGTCATACGGGTTTGGGTGGAAAACCACCGCAATGGCGGACACGGTCGGCGCCCCGCTTGAACAACCTCCGCGCGGGTATCCGCAGTTCACTGTTCAGCGATCTTCCGGAAGGAGTCCGACGTGGACGAGCGGCAGGCGCCCGACGGGGGCGGTCCCGGTGACCTCGAACCGGGCACTCGGCAGCGCGCGCAGTTGCGCACCCGCCTTTCCGACATCGCGTGGACGGCGTTGTGCGTCGTGCTCGCCCTTTGGGCCGTGTGGGCCCTCGTCGGTGTCGCGCGGGGCGCGACCGCGTGGGCGTACTGCGTCGTGGCCTGGGTGCTCCTCGCCGCGGCCCTGGCGCTGCGGACGCTCGCGGCGCGGCGCAGGGTGTCCTTGTAGCGGACCCGCGGCTCACGCGCGGGCGGGGAGCGCCGCCCCCACGGCCCGGTGCACGGCCCGGGCCAGCCGGGCGCCCCACTCGGAGCGGGGACCGGCGAAGGAGTGGACCTCGGTGCCGGCCCGCGGGGCGCGGGCGGCGACGCACACGGCGTCCGTGGGGGTGCCGGAGCAGTCCAGGCCCGCTTCCAGCAGCGCCTGGACCTTGGCCTCGGTCGCCGTCGTCACGGCGTTGACCAGCGCGGCGTCGCTCAGCGCGACGGGCAGCGCCGCGACGATGTTGATCGTGCCCACGGCGGCGGCCCCGGCGGCGCCCTCCCCGGGCGAGGCCGCCCAGCCGCGCACCGAGACGCCCGCGGTGACGACGGCCTCCACGCCACCGTCCCGCGCGTGGCCGGCGGCCGAGACGTCGGCCGCGGTCATCAGACCCACCCCCGGCCCGCCGGCGCCGGCGGCGCGGGCCAGACCGGCCAGGTGCCGGGCCGGGTCGGTGCGCCGGTAGCCGTGCGACACCTGGGCGTTGAGCACCCATGCCCGCTCCGCGATCCCACCGCCCAGCACCGCGCTGCTGACCATCCGCCAGCCCGGTCCCGGCCGCCACAGCAGGGCGTGCAGCCGCTCACCGTCCTCCTCACGCGTCAGACGCTCCGGGTTCAGCAGCGGGGACCCGGTACGGGGCGGGGGCAGGAGGGCGGGCACGGGTCGGGACTCCTTGCGGCGACGAGGGAGGGGGAAACGGGAGCGCGGGGCGAGGACGGGGCGGGGAGCGGACCGGGCGATCGTACTCAGCGCGGGAGCGCACCGGACGGGCCGGCCGCCTCGGTCACGGGCGCGTTGCGGACCCGGGGCCGGGCACTTTCACTGAACACAACCTCGCCGCCAGGCGACCGATCGGAGGCCGCGATGCTGTCCCACACACTGGAGCGTGGGGTTTTGGTCATCACGGTGGACCAGGACCCGGGAATCGACGGGCGGGCCGCGCTGACCACGCACATCACCAACCTGGTGGACGCCCATCAGCCGACGCCGGTCGTCATCGTCCTCGCCGATCAGGCCGCCGGTCACGCCGCGGTCAGCGCCGTGCTCCGCGCCCACCAGTGGTGCGGCCGGCTGGGCGTCCTGATGTGCGTCGTCACGCACAGCGCGCCCGTCCGGCGACTGCTGGAGAACAACGCCGACAGCTCCGGTCCGCGCCTGGTCGTGCACGCCCGCGTCGACACCGCCATCACCACCGCGTTCACCGCAGCGGCCTAACGCCCGCGCGGATCTCGGCGGCCGCCCGCCCGCTAGAGCCGGGCGAGCCAGAGGTCCGGGCCGAAGACCTCGTAGTGGACGGCCTCGGCGGGCACCGAGCGGCGCAGCAGGTCGCCGCGGACGGCGCGCATGAAGGGCAGCGGTCCGCACAGGTAGGCGGTGAGCCCGGCGGGCAGGTCGAGGCCGGTGAGATCGGCGCGCCCGGCCGATGCGTGAGGCGCCTGGTCACCGGGCTCCTCGTACCAGAGGTGGAGCCGGGCGCCCGGCAGCGCGCGCACCAGGTCGAGGTGCTCCTGCCGGTGGGCGTGGTCGGCGGGGCTGCGGTCGGCGTGGACGACGGTCACCGGGCGGCTGTCGCCGGTGGTGGCCAGGTGGTCCAGCACGGACAGCATCGGGGTGACGCCGATCCCGGCTGAGGCCAGCAGCAGCGGGGAGTCGCCCCGCTCCAGGGCCAGGTCGCCGAACGGCTCGGACACGGTGAGCACGTCGCCCTCGCGTGCGTGCGCGTGCAGCCAGGAGGAGACCTCGCCGTCGGGCCGGCCGTCGCCCTGGACGCGTTTGACGGTGATGCGCCGGTCGGGCCGCCCGGGCGCGGCGGACAGGCTGTACTGGCGGATCTGCCGGGCGCCGTCCGGGAGTTCGCACCGGACGCCGACGTACTGGCCGGGACGGAAGGGCGTCACGGGACGGCCGTCGGCCGGCCGGAGCACGAAGGAGACCGCGTCGGTGCTCTGCCGGCGCCGCTCGACGATCTCCATGCGCCGCCAGACCGCACCCTCGGCGACCCCGGCCCGCTGGTAGAGGCGGGTCTCGATGGCCACGAGGGCGTTGGCCATCAGCCAGTAGACCTCGTCCCAGGCCGCGACGACCTCGGGGGTGACGGCGTCACCGAGGACCTCGGCGATCGCGGCGAACAGATGGCGGTGGACGACCTCGTACTGGTCCGAGGTGACGCCCAGCGAGGCGTGCTTGTGCGCGATCCGGGACAGGAGCACGTCCGGACGGGCCTCGGGGCGCTCCAACAGCAGGCCGGCGAACGCGGCTATGGAACCCGCCAGGGCCCGCTGCTGCTCGCCGCCGGCCTGGTTCCCGCGGTTGAACAGGTCCCGCAGCAGCTCGGGGTGGGCGTCGAACAGCTTCCGGTAGAACAGCGTGGTGATGTCACCGATGGCCGCGCCCACCGCCGGGAGGGTGGCCCGGACCACGGGGACTGACTGTTCGGAGAGCACAGCGACTCCTTAATCGGTGAGTGATATTCGCGTTTTGGGTCGCGGGTCGGCGCCTGGCAGACCGCCCCACCGGCTATCCGGTGGGGCGGTCTGTCAGGCCGAGCAGGACCGGACCGGTCGGCGAGGCCACCAGGTCCGCCACGGTCAGTGGATCGAGCGCGCCGTAGAACGCCTCCTGGGCGTCCCGGAGCGCACCGCGCAGCCGGCAGGCCGCCCGCAGCGGGCACGGCGCATCGCCGTCGCAGGCGACCACTTCCCCGTCGCCCTCCAGCTCGCGCACCAGCCAGCCGATCGAGGCGTGACGCCCCAGACCGGTGAGCACCAACCCGCCGCCGCGGCCGCGCCGCGCCTCCACGACGCCCAGGTGCTGGAGGCGGGTGACCGCCTTCGCCGCGTGCGTGTACGGCACGCTCATGACCTCGGCCACCTCGCGGGTGGTCAGCGGGTCGTCGCCGTCTCTCACGACCGCCAGGCGCATGACGGAACGCAGCGCCAGGTCGGTGAACTTCGTCAGCCGCACAGCCGGGACGCTATCAAATACGCATAATGGAGTCGTGTTTACTTACGGCGATGGCCCTGTGGAGTGCGTCACGCGACGCGGGACGGACGGTGACACCTGATGGCAGCGGAAGACGACGGCTCCCCCGCGCAGACGCCGCGCCCGCCCCACCCGCGCGTGCTGTGCGACACCGCGCGGCTCCCGTCCCCGGACGGCGGCGCCCGGGCGGGCGCGCTGTGGAAGCTCGCCGAACCGGGCCGGCAGCTGGACGCCAACGTCGTCCGTCTCCCGGCGGAGGGACGGGTCGGCACGCACACCGAACCGGACCTCGACGTCCTGCTGCTCGTCCTCGACGGCGAGGCTCTCCTCGTCGGCACCGACGGGGAGAGCCCCCTGCGCGCGGGCGTCCTGACCTGGCTGCCGCACGGCTCGACCCGGGCCGTCGTCGCCGGCCCGGACGGGGTGACGTACCTGACGGTGCACCGGCGGCGTCCGGGGATGCGGATCCGGCCGCCGGGCGACGCGGACCGCCTGCGGCCCGGCGGCGCCTGAGCCGGGGCGGCCGGACGGCCGGACGGGCGCGGTCCCGGCCGGCCGGGGAAGCCGTCGGGGCCGACCACGGGCGCCGTCGAGTCGCACCCGGCCCGTGTCCGCACCAAGCTGGACGTGGGCTTGCGCACCACCTCGGTCGACGCCGTCCTGGTCTCCTTGGGCGCCGGTCCGGTGCGCCCGCCGCCCTCGGGGCACTCGTGCCGGGAACGAGAGGAAACGGTATGGAGGACTGGCGCGGGTTCGCGCAGCAGATGGCGTCGCTGGCACGGGATCTGCTCGCCCAGGAATCGGTGAACGCGACGCTGGAGCGGATCACCGCTTCGGCCACGGAACTGGTGGAGGACTGCGACGCCGCCGGCATCCTCGTCCTGCGCGACAAGCAGGTGCGGTCGCTCGCGCCGACCCACCAGGTGGTCGTCGACAGCGACGAGCTCCAGGGACGTGTCGGCGAGGGCCCGTGCTTCGACGCGGCGCGCACCGCAGCGGGGCAGCGGCACTTCCGGATCGCCGACTTCACCCACGAGGCGCGGCGGTGGCCCAAGTACGTACCCGAGGCCCGCAAGCTGAACCTGGGCAGCATGATGGGCTTCCTGCTCTTCACCGAGGACGAGAACCTCGGGGCGCTGAACCTCTACTCCTTCCGGCCCGGCGCGTTCACCGAGTCCGACGAGACGGCGGGCTGGCTGCTCGCCTCGCACGCCGCGGTCGCCTTCTCCAGCGCCCGTACGCACGCCCAGTTGCAGGAGGCCATCGGCACCCGGCACACCATCGGCGAGGCCATGGGCATCCTCATGGGCCGGCACCGCCTCACCGAGGACCAGGCCTTCGCCACGCTCCGCCGGTACTCGCAGGACCGCAACGTGAAACTCCGCGAGGTCGCCCGCCGGGTCTGCGAGGAGGGCGGCCTCACCTGAACACCCCGCGGTGGCGGCCCCTCGGCCGGACGACCGGGCCCCGGCGGGGACTCGGGGCATGCGGCCGGGGGCAGCGGGCAGACGTCAGCGATGACCTTGGCCGACTTCCTCTTCGCCGTGCTCGGGGCGGGTGCGCTCGCCGCGGCCGTGCTGCCCCGGCTGGTGGCCGGGCGGCCGTTGTCCATGCCGCTGGTCTTCCTGGCCGGCGGGGTAGCGCTGCACCTGATGGCGGCGCCGCTGCCGGAGATCGACCTCGTACGCGACCGGGTGTGGGTGGAGCACCTCGCCGAGATCTGCGTGATCATCTCCCTGATGGGCGCCGGGCTCGCGCTGAACCGTCCCTTCGGGGCGCGCCGCTGGCAGGCCACCTGGCGGCTGATCGGCATCACCATGCCGCTGACCGTCGCCGTCACCGGGCTGCTGGCCTGGTGGCTGCTGGACTGGCCGCCCGCCGCCGCGCTGCTGCTCGCGGCCGTCCTCGCCCCCACCGACCCGGTGCTCGCCTCCGAGGTGCGGGTGGGCGCGCCCACCGACTCCGAGCACGACGAGGACGAGGCACGGTTCGCGCTCACCAGCGAGGCGGGGCTCAACGACGGCCTCGCCTTCCCCGTCGTCATGGCGGCGACCGCGCTGGCCGCGGCGGCGGGCACGGGCGTGTCCGGCGACTGGGTCGGGCACTGGCTGCTGGTCGACGTGCTGTACGGATGCGTGGTCGGCGTGCTGGCGGGCCTGGCGGTCGGCAAGCTGCTCGGCTGGCTGTTCTTCCGCGCCGGCCGGCGGTCGGTACGCCTGTCCGAGCACCGGGAGGGATTCGTCGCCCTCGGCGCCACCTTCCTCTCCTACGGCATCACCGAACTCGCCCACGGCTACGGCTTCCTGGCCGTCTTCGTCACCGCCTGCCGCATCCGTGCCGCCGAACGCGACCACGGCTACCACGCCGTGCTGCACGACTTCGTCGAGCAGATCGAACGGCTGCTGACCGCCGGGATCCTCTTCCTCCTCGGCGTGTGTGTCGCGCAGGGCGCCCTGTCCGACCTGACCTGGCGGGGCGCGGCCGTCGGTCTGCTGCTCCTGCTCGTCACCCGGCCGCTGACCGGCTGGGCCGCGCAGTTCGGTACGGCGGCAGGCCCCCGGGAGCGCCTCGTGACCGCCTTCTTCGGCATCCGTGGCATCGGCTCGCTGTTCTACCTCGCCCACGCGCTCGGCACGGAGGGCTTCCACGTGCCCGCCGGGGAGTTGTGGGCCGTGGTGGCCTTCACCGTGGTCACCTCCGTCGTCCTGCACGGCGTGACCGCCTCCCCGGCGATCTCCCGACTGGACCGGCTGCGGCTGCTGCGGGCCCGGGGCCGCGGGGATGCCGGGCGGGCGCCTGACGGGGCCGAGGTGGCCGGCGAGCGCCTGTGACGCCCCGCGCGGACAGAACTGACGCGAGTGGCTGGGGAATGGTCGCCAATTGAGCGCCAACCCCTCTCGTTTCGATCACGAACTCTCGTATAGTGATCGCCAGTTGTGTGCCGTGCGACAGCGCACACGCGCCCCCATGGACGACACGAGGGCCGCCCCGGTGGCCTGGCGAGGACCCGATTGATGACCGCGCCCGCCCGCCCCGGCGACCGATCCGCTTCCCGTGCTCTCGCCTCCGTGGCCCTGCCCTGCCTGGTGGTCTCGGCACTCGCCGTCGGCGGGGCCGTCGCCGCCGCGCCCGCCTCGGTACGGCTTCCGCTCGGCCTCGGCGGCAGTGCCGCGGCGATCCTGCTCTGCGTCGCCGTGACGGTGGCCGTGCACGCCGTGCGGCGGGAGCGGGCCACACGCCGTCTGCTCGACGCCGCCCGTGCGGATGCCGCCGGGCTCGCCCAGGACCGGGCACGGCTGGCCGAGGAGGCGAGGCGGGAACAGGACCGCCTGCGCGCGGAGGCGGAGCGCCAACGGGAGCGTCTGCGGGCCGAGGCGGCCGGCGAACGGGAGCGTCTGGCGGCGGAGTTCGGCCGGGAGCGCGAAGGGCTCACCGCCGGCTTCGAGCAGGAGCGGGCGCGACTCGCCGACCTGCGGGACCAGGAGGTCGCCCGGCTCACCGAGGACACCGCGCGGCTGCGGGCCCGGCTGGACCGGGCGACCGGTGAGCGCGCCGCCGCCGTCGCCGCGACCGCCAACGCGGCCGCCCGGATGCAGGCGCTGGCCACCGGCATGCTCGCCGACCTGCGCGCCATGGAGGAACGGCACGGCGACGAGGACGTCCTGGCGGACCTGCTGCACCTCGACCACCGCACCGCGCAGGCGGGCCGGCTCGCCGACTCCGTCGCCGTCCTCACCGGTGCCCGCTCCGGGCGGCGGTGGGCGCGGCCCATCCGCATGGAGTCCATCCTGCGCGGCGCGATGGGCCGCATCGCCGGCTACCAGCGGGTGCGCGTCCACTCGGCCAGCGGCGCCGCGGTCGCCGGGCACGCGGCCGAGGGCGTCATGCACGCGCTGGCCGAACTCCTCGACAACGCCGCGAACTTCTCCCCGCCGACCGCCGAGGTCCACGTGTACGTCGAGGAGGTGCCGGCCGGGGTCATCGTGTCCGTGGAGGACAGCGGACTGGTGATGGGCGAGGTGCAACTGCGCCGGGCCCAGCGGGCGGTGTCCGGCGAGACCGACGGGATCGGGGGTCTGACCGGCACCCGGCTGGGCCTCGCCGTGGTGGGCCGACTGTCGGCCAAGTACGGGCTGAAGGTGTCCTTCCGACCGTCCGCGCGTGGCGGTACGGGGGTGCTGATGCTCATCCCCCAGGACATCCTGAGCGGTCCGGCCGCGGCCGGCCGCCCGGCGGCGTCCCCGCCACTCGCTCTTCCCGCCGGCGCGCCGCACCCCGCCGAGCCCGCGTCCGGCACCGGCCGCGGGGGCACCGGGCCGACGCCGGCCGGCGATGGTGCCGGGGCCCACGAGCGGCTGCCCGCCACCGAGCCCGGGGCCCAGAGTTCACTGCCGGCCACCGAGCCCGGGGCCCAGGATTCCCTGCACGCCACCGGACCCCACGCCGGTGCCCCGCCGTCTGCCACCGAGCCCCACACCGACGGTTGGCTGCACGCCACCGACATCGAGGCTCACGAGCGGCTGCCGGACCACGCGCCGGCAGCCCCCGAGCCGTCGACCGCCCGCACCTCCGCGGGCCGCGCGCCGGACGCGGCGGGCGCCGCGGTCGGGCCCGTCGAGGCGGTCCCCGCGCTGCCCAAGCGCCGCCGTGGCCGTACCCTCGCGGCCGCCGAACACGCGCGGGCGGGCAGCCCGTCCGCCGAGCCGCGCCCCGCTCCGCCGGCCGGCGACGCGAAGGAGCGTGCCGCCCGCTTCAGCAGCTTCCGCCAGGCGGTCCGGGCCACCTCCCGACCCGACCGGCGGGACGACGCCCCGCAGACCGACCCCGCCCCGGCCGAGACGGCCCCCGACCACCCGTCCCACTCCCCCGCGCACCCGGAAGGCGACACCACTCCATGACCGGCTCGACCACCGCCGACGAGAAGCTCACCTGGCTCATCGAGGGCCTCCTGGAGCGCACGCCGGGCGCGCGGCACGCACTCGTCCTGTCCCGCGACGGCCTCAAACTGTGCCGTACCCCGGAGCTGTCCGTCGACCAGGCGGACCAGCTCGCCGCGATCGCCGCCGGCATCCAGTCGCTCTCCCACGGCGCGTCCGTGGAGTTCGGCGACGGCAGCGGCGGGGTCCGCTCGGCCATGACCGAGTTCTACGGTGGGATCCTGTTCATCGTGGAGGCGGGCGAGGGCGCGCACCTGGCCGTGGTCACCTCCGAGGACGCCGACGCGGGCCTGGTCGGGCACAACATGAGCGAGCTGGTCGAACAGCTCGGCGAGCACCTCACCGCGCCGCCCCGCACGTCATGAGCCGCCCCGGCAGGGACGACGCACCCGACCGTCTGTACACCGTCACCCAGGGACGCAGCCGGTCGGGCCCCGGCAACCCCTTCGACCTGGTCACCCTCGTCGTCGCCGAGTGCGAGCCGGCGCCCGGCATGCAGTCGGAGCACAGGGCGATCCTGGAGCTGACCGAGGCCCCCACCGCCGTGGTGGAGATCGCCGCCGAACTGCGGCTCCCGGTGAGCATCACCAAGATCCTGCTCTCCGACCTGCACGCCGCCGGCCGGGTGAGCGCACGCCACCCGCGCACGGCCGCCGTCCCCGATCCCGACATCCTGGAGCAGGTGCTCGTTGGACTCCGCAATCTCTGACGCCCGCACGCCAGCGCGTACACCGCTGGGTGCGTCCGCCGACAACGGCCTGAAGATCGTGATCGTGGGCGGGTTCGGCGTCGGCAAGACGACCCTGGTCCGCTCGGTCAGCGAGATACGCCCCCTCAACACCGAGGAGACGATGACGCGGGCCGGCGAGGCGGTCGACGACACCAGCGAGGTGCGCGGCAAGACCGCGACGACCGTGGCCTTCGACTTCGGGCGCATCAGCCTCGACGCCCGCAACGTGCTGTACCTGTTCGGCGCGCCCGGCCAGGAGCGGTTCTGGTTCCTGTGGGACCGGCTGTTCTCGGGCACGCTCGGCGCGGTGGTCCTGGTCGACACCCGCCGCATCGACGAGTCCTGGTACGCCATCGACCGCCTGGAGCACCACGGCACGCCCTTCATCGTGGCCTGCAACGACTTCGGCGGCCCCCCTCACCCGCCCGAGGCTGTGCGCGAGGCCCTCGACCTCGACCCGCGGGTGCCCCTCCTCTTCTGCGACGCCCGGTCCCGCGAGTCCGGCAAGCAGGTGCTGATCACGCTGGTCGAGCACCTCCAGGCGTGTTACGCCGCCCAGCCCCGACAGGAGTTCGTGTGAGCACCGACGCCACCGACGCCGTACCGCTCAGCGGCCCCCGCTTCCAGACCGAACCCGCCCTGCTGTACCGGCGGATGCGACGCGAGCACGGCGCCGTCACCCCGGTGCTGCTGGACGGGGACGTGCCCGCCTGGCTGGTGCTCGGTTACCGCGAACTGCACCAGGTGACCGGCGACCCGGTGCTCTTCAGCCGGGACTCCGACCTGTGGAACCAGTGGGAGAACATCCCCGACGACTGGCCTCTGCTGCCGATGATCGGCCGCAAGCAGCCGTCGATCCTCTACACGGTCGGCGAGCGGCACCGCGAACGCGCCGCCATGATCAGCGACGCGCTGGAGTCCGTCGACCCGCACGTCCTGCGCGGCCACGCCGAACGGTTCGCCGACGAACTCGTCGACCGGCTCTGCGCCAAGGGCGAGGCCGACCTCGTGGGCGACTACGCCATGCTGCTGCCCGTGCGGGTCCTGGCCCAGCTGTACGGCTTCTCCGACGAGCAGGGTCCGGCGCTCGTCACCGCCCTCAACGACATGATCGACGGCCGGGAGCGGGCCATCGCCGGCCAGACGCACCTGGCCACGTCGATGGCGGGCCTCCTCGCCGACCGGAAGGCGGCGCCCGCCGACGACGTCGCCTCCCGGATGCTGGCCGACGAGGGCGGCTTCAGCGAGGAGGAGGTCG
The DNA here is from genome assembly GCF_044142145.1 of Streptomyces sp. BK79. NCBI lineage: Bacteria > Bacillati > Actinomycetota > Actinomycetes > Kitasatosporales > Streptomycetaceae > Streptomyces > Streptomyces sp. BK79. The sequence continues at coordinate 87,157 of NZ_JBHVOC010000028.1, read as the reverse complement.
CCCAGGACCTGATGGTGATGCTGGCCGCGGGCCACCAGCCGACCGCGGACTGGATCGGCAACTCGCTGCGTCTGATGCTGACCGACGAGCGCTTCGCCGCCTCGCTCTTCGGCGGCCGCAACAGCGTCGCGGAGGCGATGAACGAGGTGCTGTGGGAGGACACGCCCACGCAGAACGTGGCCGGACGCTGGGCGTCGCGCGACACGCGGCTCGGCGGACGCCGCATCCGCGCCGGCGACCTGGTGCTGCTCGGCCTCCAGGGCGCCAACTCCGACCCGCAGGTCCGCACCGACGGCTCCGCGCTCACCGGCGGCAACAACGCCCACTTCTCCTTCGGCCACGGCGAGCACCGCTGCCCCTTCCCCGCGCAGGAGGTCGCCGAGGTCATCGCGCGGACGGGTATCGAGGTCGTCCTCGACCGGCTGCCGGACATCGACCTGGCCGTACCGGCCGGGTCCCTCACCCGTCGCCCCTCGCCCTGGCTGCGGGGGCTGACCGAGTTGCCCGTGCGCTTCACCCCGACCACTGCCCTGGGAGGCACGTCAGCATGACGACCGGCACCGAAGAGGCCCGGATCCCGCTGGATCCGTTCGTCACCGACCTGGACGGCGAGAGCGCCCGGCTGCGCGCGGCGGGACCGCTCGCCGCCGTGGAGCTGCCGGGCGGCGTGCCCGTCTGGGCGGTCACCCACCACGCGGAGGCCAAGGCCCTGCTCACCGACCCGCGCCTGGTGAAGGACATCAACGTGTGGGGGGCGTGGCAGCGCGGCGAGATCCCCGCCGACTGGCCGCTGATCGGGCTGGCCAACCCGGGCCGGTCCATGCTGACCGTGGACGGCGCCGAGCACCGGCGGCTGCGTGCCCTGGTGGCGCAGGCGCTCACGGTGCGACGGGTGGAGCACATGCGCAAGCGGATCACGGAGCTGACCGACCGGCTGCTCGACGAGCTGCCCGCGGACGGCGTCGTCGACCTCAAGGCGGCCCTCGCCTATCCGCTGCCGATGTACGTCATCGCGGACCTGATGGGCATCGAGGAGGCGCGGCTGCCGCGGCTGAAGGAGCTGTTCGAGAAGTTCTTCTCGACGCAGACGCCGCCCGAGGAGGTCGTCGCGACCCTCACCGAGCTAGCCGGGATCATGGCCGACACGGTCGCCGCCAAGCGCGCCGAGCCCGGCGACGACCTCACCAGCGCGCTGATCCAGGCGTCCGAGGGCGGCGACCACCTCACCGACGCGGAGATCGTCTCCACGCTCCAGCTGATGGTGGCCGCCGGACACGAGACCACGATCTCGCTCATCGTGAACTCCGTGGTCAACCTGTCCACGCACCCCGAGCAGCGGGCCATGGTGCTCGCCGGGGAGGCGGACTGGTCGGCGGTGATCGAGGAGACGCTGCGCTTCTCGACCCCGACCTCGCACGTCCTGATCCGCTTCGCGACCGAGGACGTCCCGGTCGGCGACCGGGTGATACCGGCCGGGGACGCGCTGATCGTGTCGTACGGGGCGCTGGGGCGGGACGAGCGGGCGCACGGTCCGACGGCGGGGGCGTTCGACATCACCCGGACCTCGCCGAACCGGCACATCTCGTTCGGTCACGGGCCGCACGTCTGCCCCGGTGCCGCCCTGTCCCGGCTGGAGGCCGGCGTGGCGCTCCCCGCGCTCTACGCCCGCTTCCCGCGGCTGGACCTGGCGGTGCCGGCGTCGGAGCTGCGCAACAAGCCGGTGGTCACGCAGAACGACCTCTTCGAGCTGCCGGTCAGGCTGGCGTGACGGCGGCACGGCGTGACAGCGGCACCGCGTGACGGCGTAGCGGCGTGACGGCGTGACGGCGTAGGAGCCCGACAACGCCACGGCGCCGCGGCGTCCGAGCGGCCGGGACCACGGCGGTCCCGGCCGCTCGGGCGTTTGCTCCCGGCCCTGCGGGTAACTCCGGCATTCCGGACGCCGACCCCCGGGAGTCGCCATGTGGAAGCGCAAGGGCAGGAAGGGCCGCCGGACCGCCGAGCCGGTCCCCCTGGAGCTGTGCGACCTGTGCGCCAGGGTCTTCCCCGCGGACGAGTCCGTCGGCGGCTACGTGCCGGACTCCTCCGCGGCGCACGCCGCCGGCGAGCGGTTCGACGGGCTGCGGCTGATCACCGCGTGCTGCGACGACCACTTCGACGTCGTCAAGGACGGGTACGCCCACCGGCCCTTCGTCGAGGAGGAGCTGTGGGCCGCGAAGCTCACGCGGGCGCTGACCACCGGCCCGCCGGCCCTCTCCATGGAGCAGCTCGGCTGCCGCACCGGCCTCCAGGAGCCGCAGATACGCGCCGCCATCGCCTGGCACAACGCCCGCATGCGTGATCAGCAGCGCATGGATCCCTGAGCCGCTCCCCCGCGCCGTTCGGCCCATGCGGAGGACGTCGGGCGGTCCGGTGCGGGCGTCCGGGTGGCACCACGTTTGTCGGGCCCCGCGACGGGTCACTCAGTTCCGCGTCCGCGCCATCGAAGGGACCCGCCCGAGGAGCATCCCGTGAACCGCTTCCGGCAGCCGTTCCACCGTGTGTGGGACCGGTTGGCCGCGTCCGCCCTCGTGCGGCGCGGCCGGGACCTGGAGCTGATGCACCGGGCGATGGGCTTCGCCACGCTCGCGCTGGTCACGCTGGCCCCGCTGCTGATCGTGGTGGCCGCCTTCGACCCTCTGGGCCGGGGCGGTTTCGCGTCCTGGCTGGCCGACGGGATGGGGTTGTCCGGCCGGTCCGCCCGGGTGCTGACGGACATCATCAGCCCGCCGACGAAGATCGTCGGCACCACGAGTGTGTGGGGCGGCATCGCGCTCGCCGTGTTCGGCGTGTCCTTCGCGGCGAGCGTGCAGAACGGCTACGAGCGCATCTGGGAACTGCCCTCGGGGCCCTGGCACCGCGTCTGGCGCCAGCTGACCTGGGTGGTCATGCTGACCGTCTACCTCTACCAGGAGGTGCAGACGCGGACCGCCCTGCACGGCTCGGTACGGATCGCGCTGTCCACGGCCACCGGCATGCTGTTCTTCTGGTGGGGGCAGCACTTCCTGCTGGGGAGCCAGGTCCGCTGGCGGGACCTGGTGCCGGGGGCCGTCGCGACCATGGTGGGTCTGATCGGCCTGCGCGGTTTCTCCTACCTCGTCTTCACCCCGCTCATCCTCGACAACGCCATCAGCTACGGCACGGTCGGCATCGTGCTGGTGGTGGAGTCCTGGCTGATCGGGGTCGGGTTCGTCGTCTTCGGCGGCGCGATGGTCGGCCACTGGTTCTGCGAGCACCACTGGTGGACCCGGAACATCGACCGGGAGGGACGGGAGTGATCCCGCGCCGGGCTCGTCGTCGAAGGCACCGTGCGCGCCGTGGCCGGCGGGGTCGGCGGGGTCCGTCCCGCGCCTACCGCGGTGGCGCCGCCGTGCTCGCCCGGGGCACCAGGCGGGTCGGTACGAGCGTCGTGCCCCGCTCCGGGCCGTCCTGGCGCATCTTTCGCAGCACGGCCTCGACGCAGAGCCGTCCCACCTCCGCGAAGTCCTGGTGCACGGTGGTCAGCGGCGGCAGGAAGGAGCCGGACTCGGGGATGTCGTCGAAACCGATGACGCTGACGTCCTCGGGGACGCGCCGCCCGCGTTCGTGCAGGGCGCGCAGCAGGCCGAGGGCCATCTGGTCGTTGGCCGCGAAGACGGCCGTGCACTCCTCTCGGGCGGCGAGTTCCAGGCCGGCCCGGTGGCCGGACTCCGCCGACCAGTCGCCCCGCACCAGCGGCGGCGGGGTGCGGCCGGCCTCGGCGAGCGTGTCCCGCCAGGCGTCGGCGCGGCGCTGGGCGGCGAAGGAGCCCTCGGGTCCGCCCAGGTGCCACACGGTGTCGTGCCCGAGGTCCAGCAGGTGGCGCACGGCGGCGCGGGTCCCCCCGGCCTGGTCGGTGTCGACGACCGTGTAGTGGTCACCGGCGTCCGAGTCGACCACGACGACCTGGACGTGGGGCGGCAGTTTGAGCGTCGCCGCGTCCAGCAGGTGGACCTCCATGATGACGATCACCGCGTCGACGGCGAGTTCCTCCAGCCGGGAGAAGGCACCCCGCACCTCGTCCTGGGTGGGGACGGCGACCGGCAGCAGCGTGACCGCGTACCCCTCGTTCGCCGCCGAGGTCGCGATGGCCTCCAGCGTGCGCACGTTGCCCGTGGTGGCCAGCGAGAAGGTGATCACGCCGATGGTGCGGAACTCACCGCGCTTGAGGGCGCGCGCCGCGCTGTTGGGCCGGTAGCCCAGCTCCTTCATGGCCGCCAGCACCTGCTGCCGGGTCTCCTCGGTCACGCCCGCGTAGCCGTTGGAGACGCGGGAGACGGTCTGCGAGGAGACCCCCGCGAGGCGGGCCACGTCGGCCATGGACGCCGTCGGCACCCGGCCGCCCCGCCGGCGTCGCGCTCCCGCGTCCGCGACTTCCTCAGCCGTGTCCACTGCCGTCCGCCACCCCTCTGCCACTGTCCGGTTCCGGCCCTGAAGGACCCTTGACCGTCGTCCTCGGGGCAGTGTAGACATGCCGCCATCACATGTTTACGTAAACATAACACCACGCCGCTCAACGGAATCACTCAGGAACCACCATGCGCGACCGCGTGATGTTTGCGTAAACATCACGCGGTTCCAAGGCTCCAGGACGCTCCGGGACGCTTCGGGACAGGGACGAGCGAGGAACGACATGACGACGCTGCAACCACCGGCCGCCGCACCGCGGCCGGCCCCGCCCCCGGTGAGGCGGGACCGCCGTTCCTGGACGGGGTGGGGCTTCCTCGCCCCCTTCGTGGCCGTGTTCGCCCTGGTCTTCCTCGCTCCGATCGCGTACTCGGTCTACCTCAGCCTCTTCCGCGACCAGCTCATCGGCGGGACCACCTTCGTCGGCCTGGACAACTACGGGCAGGCACTCCAGGACGACCGCTTCTGGGCCTCGCTCGGCCGGGTCGCGCTCTTCCTCGCCGTCCAGGTGCCGGTCATGCTGGGCATTGCGCTGCTGGTGGCGCTGGCGCTGGACAGCGGACGCCTCTACGGCCGGGACTTCTTCCGCGTCTCGATCTTCCTGCCGTACGCCGTGCCCGCCGTGGTCGCCACCCTGATGTGGGGCTTCATGTACGGCTCCCGCTTCGGCCTGGTCGGCGACATCAACGGCGCGCTGGGCGTCTCACTGCCCGACCCGCTCTCCCCCGACCTGGTGCTGGCCTCCATCGGCAACATCGTGACCTGGGAGTTCGTCGGCTACAACATGCTGATCTTCTACTCGGCGCTGCGAGTCGTCCCGCACTCGCTGTACGAGGCCGCCCAGATCGACGGCGCCGGGCAGATCCGCGTGATCACCGCCATCAAGCTCCCGGCCATCCGCGGTGCCCTCGTGATCGCGACGATCTTCTCGATCATCGGCAGCTTCCAGCTCTTCAACGAACCCAGCATCCTCCAGCCGCTGGCGCCCAACGCGATCACCACCGACTACACGCCGAACTCCTACACGTACTCGCTGTCCTTCAACGGCCAGCAGCACAACTACTCCGCGACGGTCGCCATCGTCATGGGCCTGATCACGATGGTCATCGCCTACGTCGTCCAGCTGCGCGGCATGCGCAAGGGAGTGTGAGCAGCGATGACCAGTCCCGTCGTCACCGCCTCCGGCCGTACCGCGACCGCGCCGACCGGCGCCCCCGGCTCCGCGCCCCGGCTGCGCGCCCCCCGCCGCCGGCACTCGGCCGACAAGCCCCGCCGCAGCGTCCTGCTGACCCTGCTCACCTCACTGGTGCTCCTCTACAGCCTGGTCCCGCTGATCTGGCTGGCGGTCAGCGCCACCAAGACGCAGGAGGGGCTGTCGCGTTCCTTCGGTCTCTGGTTCGACCGCGACTTCGCGCTGTGGGAGAACCTGAGCCGGACGTTCACCTACGACGACGGCGTCTTCACCCGCTGGCTGCTGAACACCCTGCTGTACGTGGGGCTGGGCGCGGGGGGCGCCACCTTCCTCGCGGTGCTGGGCGGTTACGCGCTGGCCAAGTTCGACTTCCCCGGCCGGCGTGCCGTGTTCGCCGTCGTCATCGGCGCGGTGGCCGTGCCGGGTACGGCGCTGGCGGTGCCCACCTTCCTGATGTTCAGCGAGATGGGGCTGACCAACACACCCTGGGCGGTGATCGTCCCGTCCCTGATCTCGCCGTTCGGCCTGTACCTGATGTGGGTGTTCGCCACCGAGGCCGTCCCGGCCGAGCTGATGGAGGCCGCCCGCATCGACGGCGCCGGCGAGGTGCGCACGTTCTTCCAGGTCGCCCTGCCGCTGCTGGCGCCCGGCATCGTCACCGTCCTGCTCTTCTCCATGGTCGCGACCTGGAACAACTACTTCCTGCCGCTGGTCATGCTCAAGGACCCCGACTGGTATCCGCTGACCCTGGGGCTGAACAGCTGGAACGCCCAGGCCGCGACCGCCGGCGGCGAGCCCGTCTTCAACCTGGTCGTCACCGGGTCGCTGATCACCATCCTGCCGCTGATCGCCGCGTTCCTGCTGCTGCAGCGGTACTGGCAGTCCGGACTCGCCGCCGGAAGCGTCAAGGAATAGCCGCCCGCCAGCCCTTTCCCTCGAAGAAGTGGAAGCTCGCCCATGCACAAGCACTCGCGCCGCCTGCTGCGCGGCATCGGCCTCGTCTGCGCCCTCGTCCTGGGGGCGACCGCCTGCGGCGGCTCCGACGACGGGGGGCCGGACCGGAAGCCGGTCTCCCAGGACGACATCCAGGCGGCCCTGAAGAAGGGCGGCACCGTCACGGTCTGGGCGTGGGAGCCCACGCTGAAGCAGGTGGCGGCCGACTTCGAGAAGAAGCACCCCGGGGTCGAGGTGAACCTCGTCAACGCGGGCACCAACGCCGACCAGTACACCGCTCTGCAGAACGCGATCTCGGCGAAGAAGGGCGTCCCGGACGTCGCCCAGATCGAGTACTACGCGATGGGCCAGTACGCGCTGACGAAGCAGCTCACCGACCTCACGTCCTTCGGCGCCGACAAGCTCTCCGCCAAGTTCTCCCCCGGCCCGTGGAACGGGGTGAAGGCCGGCTCCGACGGCGTCTACGCGCTGCCGATGGACTCCGGCCCGATGGCGCTGTTCTACAACAAGAAGGTCTTCGACAAGTACGACATCGAGGTGCCGACCACCTGGGCCGAGTACCTGGACGCCGCGCGGGCCCTGCACAAGGCCGACCCGAAGGCGTACATCACCGCCGACACCGGCGACGCCGGGTTCGCCACCAGCCTGCTGTGGCAGGCCGGTTCACGCCCGTACAAGGTGGACGGCACCGAGGTGAGGATCGACTTCTCGGACCGGGGCGCGAAGGCGTTCACCGACGTCTGGCAGCAGCTCATCGACGAGAAGCTGCTCGCCCCCGTCACCAGTTGGACCGACGACTGGTACAAGGGCCTCGGCGACGGCACCATCGCCACCCTCGCCAGCGGCGCCTGGATGCCCGCCAACTTCGCCTCCGGCGTGAAGGACGCGGCGGGTGACTGGCGGGCCGCCCCGCTGCCGCAGTGGACGGCCGGCGCCAAGGCGAGCGCGGAGAACGGCGGCAGCGCGCTCGCCCTGCCGGAGCTGGGGAAGAACGAGGCGCTGGCCTACGCCTTCGTCGAGTACGCGAACGCGGGCGACGGCGTGCGGACCCGCCTGGAGAACGGCGCCTTCCCCGCGACCACGGCGGACCTGCGGTCCACCGCGTTCCAGGACACCGCGTTCCCCTATTTCGGCGGCCAGAAGGCCAACAAGGTCTTCGCCGAGTCGGCCGCGAACGTCGCCGACGACTGGTCGTACCTGCCCTACCAGGTGTACGCGAACTCGATCTTCAACGACACCGTCGGCAAGGCCTACGTCTCCGGCACCACGCTGACCGAGGGCCTGAAGTCCTGGCAGGAGGCGTCGGTCGAGTACGGCAACGACCAGGGCTTCACCGTCGGGAAGTAGCACAGGCAGCGCACGCTGCGGCGGCCCGCGGGGCCGGCGGCGCCCCTCACGCACCGCCGGCCCCGCGCCGCACGCACCACACCGGAAGGACCGCCATGATCTCCACCCTCCTGTCCCGCCTCCAGCACGGGCCGGACGGTGCCCCCCGCGCCCGTCTCCTCTACGGCGCCGACTACAACCCCGAGCAGTGGCCCCGGGAGGTGTGGGACGAGGACGTACGGCTGATGCGCGAGGCCGGCGTCAACATCGTCTCGCTGGCCATCTTCTCCTGGGCCCGCATCCAGCCGGGTCCCGACACCTGGGACTTCGCCTGGCTCGACGAGGTCATGGACCTCCTGCACCAGCACGGCATCGGGGTCGACCTGGCCACCGCCACCGCCTCCCCGCCGCCCTGGCTGACCACCGCCCACCCGGAGATCCTCCCGGTCACCGACCGGGGTGAGACCCTGTGGCCGGGGGCGCGCCAGCACTGGCGCCCGACCTCGCCCGTCTTCCGGGAGCACGCGCTGCGCCTGGTCCGCCGGATGGCGACCCGCTACGCCGGCCACCCGGCCCTGGTCGCCTGGCACGTCAACAACGAGCTGGGCTGCCACAACGTCTACGACTTCTCCGACGACGCGGCCCGCGCCTTCCGCGACTGGCTGCGCGCCCGGTACGGCACCCTGGACGCCCTCAACCACGCGTGGGGCACGGCCTTCTGGTCGCAGCGCTACAGCGACTGGGAGCAGATCCTGCCGCCGCGGCTGGCCGCCTCCCACCCCAACCCGACCCAGCAGCTGGACTTCAAGCGCTTCTCGTCGGACGCGCTCAAGGACCACCTGCGCGCGGAACGGGCGGTCCTGCGGGAGCTGACGCCCGACGTCCCCGTCACCACCAACTTCATGGTGATGCCCGGCACCAAGGGCATGAACTACGCGGACTGGGCCCACGAGGTGGACTTCGTCGCCAACGACCACTACGTCGTGCCCCGGCCCCAGGACCGCGACGAGCTGTCGTTCTCGGCGAACCTCACCAGCGGCATCGCGGGCGGCCGGCCCTGGTTCCTGATGGAGCACTCCACCAGCGCCGTGAACTGGCAGCCCGTCAACCAGCCCAAGCGGCCGGGCGAACTGGCCCGGGACTCGCTGACGCACGTGGCGCACGGTGCCGACGCGGTCTGCTTCTTCCAGTGGCGCCAGTCGGCGGCCGGCGCCGAGAAGTACCACTCGGCGATGGTCCCGCACGCCGGTGCCGACAGCGACCTGTTCCGCGCGGTCACCGCGCTCGGTGCCACGCTCGAGGCGCTGGCACCGGTGGCCGGCAGCGAGCGGGAGCCCGCCGAGGTCGGCATCCTCTTCGACTGGGAGTCGTGGTGGGCGAGCGAGCAGGACTCGCACCCCACCTCGCTGCTCGAATACCACCGGGAGGCGCTCGACTGGTACTCGGCACTGCTCGCCCTCGGCGTCCGCGCCGACGTCGTCACCACCGGCGCCGACCTGGGCCGCCACCGGGTGCTGATCGCGCCCGTACTGCACCTGGTCCCGGCGCCGCTCGCCAAGGACCTCACCCGGTACGCCGAGCAGGGCGGGCACCTGGTCACCACGTACTTCTCCGGTGTCGTGGACGAGAACGACCACGTCTGGCTCGGCGGCTACCCGGGCGCCCTGCGGGACCTGCTGGGCGTCCGCGTCGAGGAGTTCGGTCCGCTGCCGGCCGGGCGGACGGTGGAGCTGGACGACGGGAGCACCGGCGGCCTGTGGACCGACCACGTCACGGTCACCCCCGGCACCGAGGTCCTGGCCCGCTACCGCACCGGCACCCACGCGGGCCGCCCGGCCGTCACCCGGCGCCCGGCGGGCAGCGGCTCCGCCGCCTACGTCTCCACCCGGCTCGGCGCCGACGGGCTCGCGTCGCTGCTGCCGCGGCTGCTGGAGCCGGCCGGCGTGGCGAGCGAACTGCCCGCCGAGGTGCGCGGGTCGGTCGAGACCACCGTGCGGCGCGGTCCCGGGGGGCGGTTCCTGTTCCTGGTCAACCGGACCGACCGGACCGTCACCGTCCCGGGGCTCGGCGGCGAGGTCCTGGTGGGCGGCACCGGTGACGACGGCGCCGTGGTCCTCGCGCCCCGGGACGTCGCCGTACTGCGCACCTCCACCGCCTGAGCGCGCGCCGGCACGGTCCGAGCCCGCCCCGCATCGTCCCGCACCTCCCAGCACCATCCCGTACCACCCCGGTCTCCCCGGAGCGGCACCTGTCCGCTCCGGGGCCGTCCCCGCCCGCCCGTTTCCGGTCGGGCGGGACCACCGCAGCGACCACACCTTCAGTGGGGAGCACACGATGGCACGCCGAACCCGCAGCAGACGTCTCCTCGGGGCCGCGGCCTTGACCGCCCTGGCCACGGGGGCCGCCCTGATCAGCGTTCCCGCCCAGGCCGGACCCGCCGCGGCCGCCGCCTCGGTCACGGTGCGGCCCGACCCGTCGTACCAGCAGGAGCGGTTCCAGGGGTGGGGCACCAGCCTGGTCTGGTTCGCCAACGCCACCGGCGACTACCCGCCCGAGATCCGGGAGAAGCTGGCCCGGCTCCTGTTCGGCGACGACGGGCTGGGTCTGAACATCGCCCGCTACAACGTCGGCGGCGGCAACGCGCCCGACGTCAAGGACTACCTGCGGGCCGGCGGGGCGGTCGAGGGCTGGTGGAAGGCGCCCGAGGGCACCACCCGCGAGGACACCGACTGGTGGAGCGCCGACGACCCGGCCGACTGGAACGCGGACGCGGACGCCACCCAGCGCTGGTGGGTCGAGCGCATCAAGGACGACATCGACCACTGGGAGACGTTCAGCAACTCCCCGCCCTGGTTCATGACCGTCAGCGGCTACGTCTCGGGCGGCTTCGACTCCTCGGCCGACCAGCTGAAGAAGGAGTCGGTCGACGACTTCGCCGCCTACCTGGCCGGCGCGACCAGGCGGCTGGAGCAGGCCGAGGGCATCGAGGTCGACACCGTCGACCCGTTCAACGAACCCAACACTCCCTACTGGGGGACGCGGCTGGGCGCGGACGGCGAACCCGTCGGCGGCCGGCAGGAAGGGGCCCACATGGGTCCCGGGCTCCAGCGCGAGGTCCTCCAGGCCCTCGCCCCCGCGCTGAAGGAGGCGAAGACCGGGGCGGACATCTCGGCGATGGACGAGACCAACCCCGGCACCTTCGCCACGAACTGGAACGCCTACTCCCAGGCCGACCGCGACCTCGTCGGCCAGATGAACGTCCACACCTACGGCACCGGGCAGCGCACCACCGTGCGGGACCTGTCCAAGGCCGCGGACAAGCCGCTGTGGATGAGCGAGGTCGGCGGTGACTGGGGCGACGGCCAGGACTTCGAGGACATGCGGCCCGGCCTCGGGCTCGCCCAGCAGATCGTCGACGACCTGCGCGAACTGGAGCCCCGCGCCTGGGTGTTCTGGCAGCCCGTCGAGGACTACGACAACATGAGGCCCGGCGGCGAGTCCGCCGAGGGCGGCAACTGGGGCAGCATCCAGCTCCCGTTCAGCTGCACCGCCGAGGACACCCTGGAGACCTGCCCGATCCGCACCAACACCAAGTTCGACACCGCCCGCAACTTCACCCGTTTCATCAAGCCCGGCGACCGGCTGATCAGGACGGACGACACCTCCAGCGCCGCCGCCGTGACCCGCGACGGCAAGGGCGCCTCGCTCGTCCACGTCAACCGCACCACCGCGCCCCGCACGGTCACCGTCGACCTGTCCAAGTTCCGCGACGTGCGCCGCGGGGCCACCGTCACCCCGGTCGTCACCAGCGCCGACGGCAAGCTCGAACGCCGCGCCCCCATCAGGGTCGAGGACCGTGCGGCCACCTTCACCGTGCCGGCGCAGTCCGTGACCTCGTTCGCGATCAAGGGCGTCCACGGCGTCGCGCGGGACGCCGCGCTGCTCCGCGAGGGCCGCACCTACACGCTGACCGGTGTGCAGAGCGGCAAGAACGTCACCGTCGCGGACGGCGGCGGGAACCTGGTCCTCGGCACCGGGACGAGCGCCGCCCAGCGGTGGCGGCTGAGCGCGGTGCGCCACGACGACGGCGTCCGCGACCGCCACGTCTTCACCCGCCCCGAGGACGGCACCCGGCTCGCCGAACGGGACGGCGTCCCGGTCGCCGAGCCCGACACCGGCAGGCGGGACGAGGCCGCCGAGTGGCTCATGTCGACCACCGGCGACGGCACCTGGACGCTGGTCAACGCGGCCACCGGCCGCCTGCTCGAGGTCGGCGGCCAGGCCACGCACGACGGCGCGGCCGTCACCACGTGGCAGCCCAACTCCGGTGCCAACCAGCGCTGGACGGTGACGGACGTGTCCGCACGCTGACCACGGCACGACCGACCGGCTCCGTCGGCACCGCTCCCCGGACGGTGCCGACGGAGCCGCCCCCACCCCACCGGCCGAAGGAGACCGCATGACGACCGACCCGCGCGAGAGGGAGGTCCGCCGCAGGATGGCGGCGCACGAGCTGTACACGGACGGCGCGCCGGGCCTGGAGGGCCTGGCCCAGGAGCGCCTGAGGGGCAAGGAGCTGGCCGACGCCTACAACCGGACCGGGCCGCGGGACGAGGAGGGCCGCCGAAAGCTCCTGGAGGAGATGCTCGCCTCGGTGGGCACCGGTGCGTGGATCGAGCCGCCCCTGCACGTCGCCTACGGCACCCGCGTGCACCTGGGCGACGACGTCTACGCCAACTTCGGCCTCACCCTCGTCGACGACGTGGAGGTGGTGGTGGGGAACCGGGTGATGTTCGCCCCGCACGTGACCGTCAGCACCACCGGACACCCCGTCCACCCGGATCTGCGCCGGGACGGCACGCAGTTCTCGGCGCCGGTGCGCATCGAGGACGACGTGTGGATCGGGGCCGGCGCGCTGATCATGCCCGGGATCACCATCGGCCGGGGCTCGGTGGTCGGCGCGGGCAGCGTGGTGACGGCCCACGTGCCGCCCATGGTGGTCGTCGCCGGGACCCCGGCGCGGGTGCTGCGCGAGATCACCGACGCCGACCGCGAGTGGAGCTACCGTCCGCCCCGCACCCTGGCTCCGGACGCCGGGTGAGTCCCGTCCACGACTGGCTGCCGGGCGGCGAGGACGACCACCCCGTCGATCGACCTGTTCCCCGGGCCGGCGGAGCAGGTGATCGCCCGGTACGCCGAGGGCGGCATCCGGCTCGGCTTCCGCACCCGGGCCGAGGTGGCACGGTTCTTCGACGGACCGGAGCCGGTGCCGCCCGGCCCGGTCACGGCCGCCGAGGGGTACGGCACGGGCCAGGAACCGCCCGCGCGGCAGGAGAGCGGTGTCTGCGCGGGCGTGGCGCGCGTGCCGTGACGGGGAGGCGTCCGGCGGCGGCTCAGCGGCGGCGTCCGCGCGCCGCCCAGCCGCTGCCGATCCCGGCGACGTGGAGGGCCAGCAGGGCGAGGCCCACGAGCATGACGTTGGTCGAGGTGAAGACGTCGTTGGTCGAGACCTCGGCCGCGTTGATCAGCCAGGCGATGAGGAACAGAACCGCCGCGATGATGGCGAGCACGGTGTACATCCCTTCGATACGGGGGCACCGGGCCGGTGCCGTGTCACGCGTATGCCCCCGACCGGGGAGGTGACACGACGCGGGGCACGGCGCGCTTCGTACAGTGGGGGGACGGGGATCGTCGGCGGCGCGGCACGGCCGGGCGGTCCGTCCCGGCACCGACGCACCGGAGCACCCATGCACGACCCCTCCCTCCCGCCCGACGACGGCTCCGGCACCCTCTTCGGCCTCGACGCCCTGGCACCCGGACCGCCCGCCGCCCCGCCCGCCGCGGGGCCCCTCTTCCGGGACTCCGCCGCCGCCCGCCGTCTGCTGCCGGTGCGCGAGATCCACGCCGAGCCGGCGGCGGCCGCCTCCGAACGCGGCCGGCAGGTGATCGCCCGGTTCCCCGAGGCCCGCGTGGTCGAGGTGGACTCCCACTGGCGCATCCCCGGCCTGCACGGCAACGAGGGCAACGTGGAGCGCTGGGTGCGGGTCAAGGGCGAGACGCTCGTGCTCGGTGAGCGGAAGACCCTCACCACCCGGCCCAACGGCCGCTCCGCGGACTGGATCGCCCCCGGCGCCTCCAACGGCTGCGCGATGGCCTGCGCCTACTGCTACGTGCCGCGCCGCAAGGGGTACGCCAACCCCGTCACCGTCTTCACCAACATGGACCGGATCATCGCCCACCTCGGCCGGCACATCGCCCGGCAGGGTCCCAAGCCAGAGCCGAACCAGTGCGACCCCGACGCCTGGGTCTACGACGTCGGCGAGAACGGCGACTGCTCGGTGGACGCCCTGATCTGCGACAACACCGCGGACCTGGTGCACGCCTTCGGGCAGTGGCCGACGGCCAAGGCGTCCTTCGCCACCAAGTTCGTCAACCCCGACCTGCTCGCCCTCGACCCGCGCGGCCGGACCCGGATCCGCTTCTCCGTGATGCCCCCGGACGACTCCCGGCTGCTGGACGTGCGCACCTCGCCGGTCGCCGAGCGCATCGCCGCGGCCGCCGACTTCCTGGACGCCGGGTACGAGGTGCACTTCAACCTCTCCCCCGTGGTGCTGCGGCCGGGCTGGGAGGAGGACTGGGGGGACCTGCTGCGGCACCTCGACGACGTCCTGCCGGAGCGGGTCAAGCGGCAGGCCGCCGCCGAGGTGATCATGCTGACGCACAACCGGGAGCTGCACGAGGTCAACCTGGGCTGGCACCCGCGCGCCGAGGAGGTGCTGTGGCGACCGGACCTGCAGCAGGCCAAGCGTTCGGAGAACGGCGCGCTGAACGTGCGCTACCGCGGTGGCGTCAAGGCGGACGCGGTCGCCCGGCTCCGTGCGCTGGTCGCCGCCCGCGCGCCCTGGCTGCGCGTCCGGTACGCGTTCTGAGGGGCGCGCCGCCCGCGCGTACCGCTCCCCGCGACGCACCGGGTGGGGCGAATCCCAGGTCGGATAGTGTGCGGGACGACCACCCGCCGCGAGCCCGCGCTCGCGGCACGCGGACACCTGGGGAGCCCGGCCTTGCCACACACGATCGACGCGCCCGGAGACCTGCCGGACGCCGTCAGCGACGAG
The DNA here is from genome assembly GCF_044142145.1 of Streptomyces sp. BK79. NCBI lineage: Bacteria > Bacillati > Actinomycetota > Actinomycetes > Kitasatosporales > Streptomycetaceae > Streptomyces > Streptomyces sp. BK79. The sequence goes on along the minus strand of NZ_JBHVOC010000028.1, from coordinate 72,106 downwards.
GGCTGGGTCGAAGTCGGCTCGCGCGAGGAACTGCGGGAGCTGCTGGGCGAACCCTGGCCCCTGGTCATCGACAAGGTCCACGACCGGCTCACGGACGAGGACCGGGACATCCTGGCCCGCGCCCCCTTCTGCCTGCTGGCCACCTCCGGACCCGAGGGCGACTGCGACGTCTCGCCGCGCGGCGACGCCCCGGGCTTCACGCACGTCCTCGGCCCCGGCACCCTCGCGCTGCCGGACCGGCCGGGGAACAGGCGGGGTGACAGCTTCCACAACATCCTCGGCAATCCGCACGCCGGACTGCTCTACCTGATCCCCGGCGGCAAGGAGGTGCTGCGGATCAACGGACGGGCCCGGATCCTCACCGACGCGCCGTTCTTCGACGCGATGGCACGCGACGGCCGCCGTCCGGACCTCGCCCTCCTCCTGGAGATCGACGAGATCTATCTGCACTGCCCGCAGTCCCTGAACCGGGCGGGACTGTGGAAACCCCAGTCGTGGCAGGCGAGTTGAGGCCGCCGTCCGGTCCGGGGCGAGCGGAGCGGTCCACGGCGCCCCGAACCAGTGTGACCCCCGCCTCTACCAGCCCTTTTTAGGTTAGGCTAACCTTCGCCACGTGAGATCAGGTGAAGACGCAGCCGGCACCTCCCGCCTGCGCGGGCACGAACTGTCGGCGACCGGTGTGACCGTGGCGTACGACGGTGTCGATGTCGTGCACGAGGCGGAGGTCCGGCTCAGGCCCGGTGAAGTGACCGTCCTGGTGGGCCCGAACGGCAGCGGGAAGTCGACGCTGCTGCGCAGCATCGCGCGGCTCCAGCGTGCCCGCAGCGCCACACTCAGGATCGACGGGGACACCGACGGCCTGGCGCTGACGTCCCGTGAGTTCTCGCGGTACGTGGCCCTGCTGACACAGGGACGTCCGACGCCCGGCGGGCTGACCGTGCGGGACGTCGTCGAGTTCGGCCGCTACCCGTACCGGGGCCGCTGGGGGCGGCCGGATCCGGACGGTCCGGCGGCCGTCGACCGGGCGCTCGCCCTCACCGGCGTCGACTCTCTCGCCGACCGCGGCGCGGACCACCTGTCCGGCGGGCAGTTGCAGCGGGTGTGGCTCGCGAGCTGCCTCGCCCAGGAGACCGGCGTACTGCTCCTGGACGAGCCGACGACCTATCTCGACCTGCGCTACCAGGTCGAACTCCTCGACCTCGTCCGCGACCTGGCGGACGACCACGGGATCGCCGTCGGTGTCGTGCTGCACGACCTCGACCAGGCGGCGGCCGTCGCCGACCGGATCACGCTGCTCGAAGCGGGCCGGGTCGTCGCCGACGGACTCCCCGAGGACGTGCTCACCCCGGAACGCCTGACCGCCGTCTACGGCATCCGGATCGACGTCGACACCGACCCCCTCACCGGCCGGCTGCGCACCCGCCCGATCGGCCGCCACCACATACGAACCCCCGAAAGGCTCGGCACCACCTCATGAGACGCCTTCTGCTCACCGCGGCGGCCACCACCGCCGCGGCGCTCACCCTCGCCGCCTGCGGCACCACCGAACCCGCCGCCGACACGTCCGAGAAGAAGGCCTCCGAGGCCATCACGCTCAAGGACGGCAAGGGCACCGAGGTGAAGCTCGACGGACCGGCCGAGAAGGTCGTCGCCACCGAGTGGAACGTCGTCGAGAGCCTCGTCTCGCTGGGTGTCGACCCGGTCGGTGTCGCCGACCCCAAGGGCTACACGACGTGGGACAAGGCCGCCCCGCTGAAGAACGAGCCCAAGGACATCGGCACGCGCGGCGAGCCGAGCATGGACACGGTCGCCGCCCTGGCCCCCGACCTCATCGTCGCCACCACCGACCTGCCGCCCGCCGCCGTGAAGCAGCTGCGCGAGGTGGCGCCGGTGCTGGAGGTCAAGTCCGCCGACGGCACCGACCAGATCGGGCAGATGCTCGACAACGTCGACCTCATCGCCAAGGCCACCGGCACCACGGACAAGGCCGCCACGATCCGCGAGACCTTCGAGGCCAAGGTCGCCGAGGGCAAGAAGGCCCTGACCGACGCCGGGATGAACGACAAGCAGATCGCCTTCGCCGACGGCTACGTCAGCTCCAACCAGGTCTCCGTCCGCCCCTACACCGCGACCTCGCTCATCGGTGAGGTCAACGAGGCGATCGGCCTGAAGAACGCCTGGAAGGTGAAGGGCGACGCGGCCTACGGACTGGGCGCCACGGACGTCGAGGGCCTGACCGCCCTGCCCGAGGGCGTCCAGTTCGCCTACATCGGCAACGACGAGGACCCGAACGCCACCCCGTTCACCGGTGCGCTGGCCAAGAACTCGGTGTGGAAGTCCCTGCCGTTCGTGAAGGCCGGCGACGTGCACCGGCTGGACGACGGCATCTGGATGTTCGGTGGCCCGAAGTCGATGGAGTCGTACATCGACTCCGTCGTCGGCGCGCTGACGAAGTAGCGGGGTCATGGCCGTCACCGCAACCGAAACCGCCGCCCGTCCGTCGACGGCTCCCTCGTCCCGGTCGGGTGCGGCCGCGGTGACGGCCGGGCTCGTCCTGCTCGTCGCCGTCCTGGCCGTCGTCGACATCACCCAGGGCACCGCCGCCGTCGGGCCCTCCCAGGTCCTCAAGGCCCTGACCGGACAGGCCGACCCCGGCGACGCGTCCGTCGTCGTCGCCTCCCGGCTGCCCCGGATGACCGCGGGCCTCCTGGTCGGCGCCGCCCTCGGCATGGCCGGCGCCGTGCTCCAGGCGGTCAGCCGCAACGTGCTGGCCTCCCCCGACACCCTGGCCGTGAACGCGGGGTCCTACCTGGCGCTCGGCCTGGTCGGCGCCACCGGTGTCTCGCTCCCGATGATCGCCTCCTCCGGCGTCGCCTTCGCGGGCGGCCTCGCGGCGGCGGCCGTCGTGCTCGGCCTGTCCGGTCTCGGCACGGGCACCGTCCGGCTGGTGCTGGCCGGCACCGCGCTGATGCTGGGCCTGACCTCCATGACGGAGGGGCTGCTTCTGCTCTTCCCCGAGCAGACGGAGGGCCTCTACGCGTGGAACCAGGGCAGCATCGCCCAGAACGGCTTCGACGGTGTCCTGCAGATGCTGCCCGTCGCCGTCGTCGGAACGGCCGGGCTGCTGCTGACCGCCCGCCGGGTGGACGCGCTCGCGCTCGGCGACGACGCCGCGCGCGGACTGGGCGTCCCGGTCCGGGCCACCCGCGTCACGGTCGTCGTGCTGGCGGCCCTGCTGTCGGCCGCGGCGGTGACCCTGGCCGGGCCGATCGGCTTCGTCGGCCTGTGCGCCCCCGCCCTCGTGCGCCCGCTGGCCCGCCGCTTCCGCGGCTTCGCCCGCTCCCGTACGGCCATGCCCGCGGCGGCGCTCACCGGCGCGGCCCTGGTCCTCGGTTCGGACGTGCTGCTGCGCACCCTGGTGCGCGACGACCTGTCGGTGGCCGTGCCCACGGGCGTCGTCACCAGCCTGGTCGGCGCCGTCTTCCTGGTCGTCATGGCGCTGCGGCTGAAGGACACCGCCGGGGCCGGCGCGCCGGACCGGCTGCGCATCCCGAGCCGGACGGTGTTCCTGGCCACCGTGGCCGCGCTGGCCGCCGTGCTGGTCGGCCTCGTCGTCGCCGCCGTACTCACGGGCGACAGCAAGCTGCTGCTGGGGGACGTGGTCAACTGGGCGCAGGGCCGGGCCGGGCGGGCCGTGACCTTCGTCCTGGACACGCGCGTGCCCCGGGTGCTCGCCGCGCTCTGCGCCGGCGCGGCGCTCGCCCTGGCCGGCACACTCGTGCAGGCCGTGACCCGCAACCCCCTCGCGGAGCCCAGCGTCCTGGGCGTCTCCGGCGGAGGCGCGCTGGGGGCCGTCGTCCTGGTGACGACCGCGCCGGTCGCCGGGACGTGGGGCGTCGCCGGTGCGGCGTTCGCGGGGTCGGCGATCACCGCGGTCCTCGTCTTCGGGCTCGCCGCCCGGGGCGGCTTCCGGCAGAACCGGCTGGTCCTCGTCGGCATCGGCGTCGCCTCCGCGACGACGGCGCTGATCAGCCTGTTGATCGTGCTCACCGACCCGTTCAACGCGACGAAGGCGCTGACCTGGCTGTCGGGTTCCACCTACGGGCGGACCATGCCGGACGTGGTGCCGGTCGCGCTGGCGCTGCTCGTCGGCATCGGCGTGGCGGTGGCCCGGCGCACCGAACTGGACCTGATCTCGCTGGACGAGGACACACCGCGGCTGCTCGGCCTGCGGCTGGGGCCGGGGCGGCTCGGGTTCCTGGTGCTGAGCGTGGTGCTCAGCTCGACGGCCGTCGCCTGTGCGGGCACCATCGGCTTCGTCGGGCTGGTGGCCCCGCACGCCGCACGCGCCCTGGTGGGCCGGCGGCACGTACGGGTGGTGCCGGTCGCGCTCCTCCTCGGCGCCGCCCTGGTCTGCGCGGCCGACCTGATCGGCCGCACGGTGATCGCCCCGGCGCAGCTCGGCGCGGGGCTGATGACGGCGGTCATCGGTACGCCGTACTTCCTGTACCTCCTGGTGCGGAGCCGCGGCTAGGCGCCGCCCGGCTCGGTGAGCGAGGCCGCCGGGTCCCTGTTAGACGGGCCGTCAAGTTACTGAACCGTAATGAGCATGGCGCTACCGCCGGTAACACCTGTGGGGTTACGGTCCCGTAACCCCACAGGAGCAGCGCGACCACGGCCCTGACCCCTCCGGACCGCGGACGACGATTCCGGCCCTTCCCCAGGAGGTTCGCCATGCCCCCACGCCCCCGCACGCTCGCCGCGGCGGTCACCGTCGCCCTCGCCCTCGGTGCCCAGGCCGCGCCGGCCGCCGCGGCCGGCCCGGCCGGCGCCTCGGCCACCGAGGTCTCCCGAGGCATCGAGATCCCCGCCTTCTACACCCCGCCGTCCACGCTGCCCGACGCCGACGGGGCGCTGGTCCGCAGCGAACCGCTCCGGCTGGCGCTGAGCCTGCCCAGTCTCGGCGGCCCCCTCCCGGGACGGGCCACCCGGCTGATGTACAAGTCCACCGACGCGAACGGCGAACCGGTCGCCGTGACCGGCGCCTACATCGAGCCGACCGCCGCGTGGCGCGGCGACGGACCGCGCCCCCTGGTCGCCGTCGCGCCCGGCACCATGGGACAGGGCGACCAGTGCGCCGCCTCCATGGCCCTGGAACACCCGCTGCGGCTCAACGGCGAGACGGTCTCGGTCGGCTACGAGGACCTGTCGGTCTACCGGCTGCTGCTGCGCGGCGTCGCGGTCGTCGTCACCGACTACGTGGGCCTCGGCACCACCGACCGGCTGCACACCTACGTGAACCGCGTCGACGGGGCCCACGCCGTCCTGGACGCGGTGCGCGCCGCGCGTTCCCTCGACTCGGCCTCGGTCACCCCCGAGTCGCGGGTCGGCCTGTTCGGGTACAGCCAGGGCGGCGGGGCGACGGCCGCGGCGGCCGAACTCCAGCCGTCGTACGCCCCGGACGTCGAGCTGGCGGGCACCTACTCCGGCGCTCCGCCCGCCGACCTGGCCGAGGTCACCGAGGCGATCGACGGCGGCGACCTGGCGGGCGCGCTGGGCTGGTCGCTCAACGGCTTCCTGCAGACCGAGCCGGCCCTGCGGCCCATCGCCGACCGGTACATCAACGCGGCGGGCGAGGAGGCGCTCAAGGACCTGTCGACCATGTGCGTCGGCGACGCGCTCTTCGGGTACGGCGGCGCCGACAGCACGGACTGGACGAAGACCGGGCAGTCGCTCGGCGACGTCATCCGGGCCGAGCCGACCCTCCAGGCCTTCCTCGCCGAGCAGCGCATAGGCAGGCTGACGCCCGCCGGCCCGGTCCGGGTGGCCACGGGTGTCAGCGACGACCTGGTGCCCCACGCGCAGTCCCGGCAACTGGCCGTCGACTGGTGCCGCAAGGGTGCGAAGGTCACCTACGACCCGGTCGTGCTGCCCGGGGTCGGCAGCGGGCTGCTCAACCACTTCGCCCCGCTCCTCGCCGACCAGGGCAAGGCCATCTCGTGGCTCACCGACCGGCTCTCCGGAAAGCCGGCCGGCTCCAACTGCTGGAGCATGCCCGCACAGCCCTGACCGGACGCGGCCGGTGTGCGGCGGCGCCCGCCGCACACCGGCTCAGGCCGTGATCGGCCGGGTGCCGGTGCAGTTGGTGAACGGCTTCCACGGGCGGCTGCCGTCGCCCGAGGGCGCTCCCGCGTAGGCCGGGTTGCCGGTGATGGTCTGGGTGCGCTCCTCGTGGGTGACGTCGATGCCGAACAGCTTGAAGCCGGCGGTGAGCGAGCCGGCCGAGACGCCGAAACCGATGCCGAGCGAGGCGTTCCACCAGTCGGTGTTCACGTCGTAGTCGAGGCTGGTGATCTGGGCCTTGTCGTGCAGCAGCCTGTCGATCGGGCCGGCGTCGGGCGGCAGCGGGCCGACCAGGGCGGAAGGCGAGGGGACGCCCTGCCCGGCCGGGTTGCCGCCGCGTCCGCGGATCCAGTCCTCGACCGCCTCGCGGTCCCCGTCCTCGCCGAGCGTGATCTCCGCGACCTCGGTGTGCAGGCGGGTCTGGGTGCGGCCGCCGCCGGCCCCGACGTCGATGGTGACCGGGCCCGTGTTGACCCCGGCGCCGGCGTTGACGCCGGGGCCGCCGCCGCTCTCCTCGCTCGTGGTGATCTTCAGCTTCTCGGGGCGGTGGGGCAGCCCCTCCTCGGTCTCCCGGTCGTAGGCCTCGGCGTCGTAGGTGACGGCGATCTGCTGCATGCGGGTGCCGCCCGTCTGATCGCCCGCGCCGGACCTGCCGCTCATCTCGAAGGTGTAGACGAAGGTGATCTTGCCGGCGTCGGGACCGGTCTTGGCTCGCATCACCACGACGTCCTGGCTCATGGTGCCGGACAGTCCCTGGAGGGAGCCGTTGCCCATGTCCTTGGTGTCCGGTGCCGAGCCGATCACCGTCTCCTGGGCCTTCTTGATCTTCTCCTCCAGTTCCTTCGGGGAGGCCTTCGGGTTGTTCCTGCGGATCTCGGCGGCGATGTCGTCCTTGAGGGACTGCACCTTCTTGTCGTCCTTGGCGTACTTGCCGCCGAAGTTCACCTCCCCGGCGATCTCCGTGGTGGTCTTCGTGATGTCGACGTCCGGGGCCTTGTCCGGGTCGACGTCCGGCTTCTTGTCGTCCGCCGCGGCGCCGCAGATCATGCCGAGTTCGGTGGAGCGGGCTCCCGGGGGGCGGCTGCGGCACTTGTGCGCGGCCTTGAGGTACTCGGCGAACTGCTCGGCGTCGGCGAGGTTGGCCTCCAGGTCCTTCTGCGGATCGTCGGAGTCGTGCGCGTCGAACAGCCACCGGCCGCCGCTGCCGCTGCTCCTGACGTAGCTGCCGCCCAGGGAGGCGCCGCCGCCCCAGTTCTTCAGGCCCGGGATGTCCGCGCCGATGCTCGCGGTCACGCCCCCGCCGGTGCTGGTGACCCGTTCGAGCATGACGGACCCGTCGGACCACTGCATCACCTTGACCTGCTCGGTACTGGAGATCTTGATGAACAGGACCTGTACGACGACGGTGTCCTTGGTCTCCTCCGAGGACAGCAGGCACTTGGCGGGCTGGAAGGGGTCGGCGCCCGGCGGCGCGCCGTCCGGCGGGAGCGTGTCGCCGGGACCGGGCGCGCCCTCGGTGTCGTGCGGGCCGCACACGGTGGTGCCGACCACCCGCCGCACCTGGCACAGGATCTCCTCGTCGACCTCCGTGCCGAGTGCGGTACCCGCGATGGCCAGGACGACGGCGCCGGCCACCGCGACCATGCCCAGGTACTCGACGGCGCCCTGGCCGGTGTCCCGCCCCGCGCTCCCGTTCCGTGCTCCGCCGAACAGCAGCAACTCGCCGCCCTCCCTCGCTCGTCGCCCTCGCCTCCGCGTCCCGGCGCTGTGACGGTAGGCGGTGCGCCGGGCCCAGCGGCAGGGCCCACGAGCCCATCCCGGCGCGGCCGGCGGGCCCAGTGCGCAGGGCCCGCCGACCGCCCGTTCGGGCCGCCCGAGCCGCTCGGCCCGCCCTCTTCGGGCACCACCGGCACCCGGTCCGCGACCCCGCGCCCGTGACCTCGGCCGTTCACGGCGGCGGCGGGCGGCGATCGGTCGGGGCACACCCCCTGCCCGGGGGCCCAGACACGTGCCCGGCCGGGGTGATCCGGGTACGTCCGGGCAGCGGCTCGGCATGCGCCGGGCGATCACCGCGGCACAGAATTCGCTCAGGCGGAACATGTCCAGGCGCAGAGGCGAGGCGACAGAGAGGCAGCAGCGTGAGGAACGCGAAGCCCGACGACGGGTCCGGCCCCCGGGGCAAGGTGCGGATGCCGAGCACCGTCGCGACGATGCCGCGGCAGGTCCGCGAGGAACTGACCCGCCGGCTCCGCCGCAACAAGGGTGCCTTCCGCGAGGAGGACGTCCAGGTCGTCGAGGGGCCGCTGCTCAAGCGCGCGGTCGGCGCCTCGGCGCTCGGCAACTGCATGGAGTGGTTCGACTTCGGCGTCTACAGCTACCTGGCCGCCACCATCGGCAAGGTCTTCTTCCCGGACGCCTCACCGACCGCCCAGGTCATCTCGTCCTTCGCCACCTTCGCCGCCGCCTTCGTCGTACGCCCGCTCGGCGGGCTCGTCTTCGGCCCGCTCGGGGACCGGGTCGGCCGGCAGAAGGTCCTCGCCACCACCATGATCCTGATGGCGGTCGGCACCTTCTCCATCGGCCTCATCCCGAGCTACGCGAGCATCGGCATCGCCGCCCCCGTCCTGCTGCTGCTCGCCCGCATGCTCCAGGGCTTTTCCACCGGCGGCGAGTACGGCGGCGCCACCACCTTCGTCGCCGAGTACTCACCCGACCGGCGGCGCGGCTTCCTCTCCAGCTGGCTCGACTTCGGCACCTTCGTCGGCTACGCGCTCGGTTCCGCGCTGGTCACGGTGCTGAACCTGGCGCTGACCGATGCTCAGATGCTCGACTGGGGCTGGCGGGTCCCGTTCCTCATCGCCGGCCCGCTGGGGCTCATCGGCCTGTACATGCGGCTCAAGCTGGAGGAGTCGCCCGCCTTCCAGCAGCAGCTCGACGAGCACGAGAAGAGCCTCGCCCAGGAGTCGGCGGGCAGCGAGTTCAAGACGATCGTCCGCAAGCACTGGCGTCCGCTGCTGATCTGCATGGGCCTGGTGCTGCTGTACAACGTCACCAACTACATGGTCACCGGCTATCTGCCCACCTACCAGACGGAGACCCTGGGCCGCTCCAGCGGCTTCGCGGACGTGCTGGTGCTGATCGGCATGGTGTGGATCGTGCTGTTGATCACCTTCCTCGGCCGGCTCAGCGACTACGTCGGCCGCCGCCCCCTGTACGCCGTCGGCGCCGTCGCGATGATCGTCCTGGCGGTACCGGCCTTCCTGCTCCTGAGGGCCGACGGCACCTGGCTGCCGGTCGCCGGGGTGCTGCTCCTGGCCACCCTGCTGGCCTGCTTCGCCGCGCCGAGTGCCGCGACCCTGCCGGCGCTGTTCCCGACCGCCGTGCGCTACGCGGCCATGGGCATCGGCTTCAACTTCGCCGTCGCGGCGTTCGGCGGCACCACGCCGTTGCTCACCGAGGCGCTGGTGAGCGTCACCGGCAACGATCTGATGCCGGCCTACTACCTGATGGTGGCCGGTGCGATCGGACTGGTCACCGTGCGGTTCATGCCGGAGAGCGCGCAGGTGCCGCTGAACGGTTCGCAGCCCATGGTGGGCTCCCGCCGGGAGCGGCGGGAGCTGATCACCACCTCGCGGGACCTCTACAGCTTCTCCAAGGAGCGCTCCGGCACCCGGTGAAACCCCTGGACGCGCCGACGCGCGACGCGGCGTGAGGCGCCCGACCCGAGGGCGACGCCGGCGCAGACCAGGGCACTGCCCACGGCCTGCGCGGTGCCGTAGGAGCCGGTGCCGACCAGCGGTGCCGTGCAGGCGGCGGCGACCGGGATCAGGCCGGAGAACAGGGTGGCGCGCTCGGCCCCGATCCGCTGCATGCCCATGTACCAGCACACGAACCCGACGACGGTGACCACCGCCGCCTGCCACAGCAGCGCCCCGGCCTCCACCGCGTCCGGGCGCGGCAGCCACCCGGAGCCGTCGGCCAGGACGCCGACCAGGGCGGACTCGACGGCCGCGACCCCGCACACCACCGTGGACAGCAGTCGGGGCCCCAGGGGCCGCAGTACGGGCACGGCCAGCACGGCGAAACCGACCTCCCCGGCCAGGGCGCACACCGAGAAGGCGATGCCCGCGCCGTCGGTGCGCCCCCAGCCCTGGACGGTGAAGGCCCCGACGGCGACCAGCGACGCCCCGTACAGCACGACGCGGCGGGGCCGGCGTCCGTCCAGGAGCGGCACGAGGACGGCGACGACCACGGGCGCGCAGCCCACGAGGACACCGGGGACCGCCGGTTCCGCCGTGCGCTCCGCGGCGAGGACGGCCAGGTTGAAGCCGACCATGCCGACGGCGGCGAGCAGCGCCAGGCGCAGCCACGCGCGGGCGCCGAGCGCGCGCAGCCGGGTGACGGCGCCGGAGCCCGCGAACGGCAGGAGCAGCAGGAAGGCCAGGCCGTAGCGCAGGAACTGGCCGCCCGCGTACGGGTAGTCGCCGAGCAGGCTGTTGGCGGTGAAGGACCCTCCGACCAGGAGGCAGGCGAACGCGGCGAGCAGTGCCCCGCGCGTGGTGGTGGCGTTCATGGACACGACGTTAGGAAGCGGAACGGTCCGCCACGGGGTCCACTTCGGGGACGTCATCGGGGACCGGTCGACGGTCACGGCCCGCACACGGTCCTCACGACTTCTCCCTCCCGTGCATGTCGCGGGAATACGGGGTAGTCGGAACGTCCCGGTGCCAACACATCGGCAAAGCAGGGGATTTGGCGGTCATGAACGGATTGAGGTCATGAACGGACTCGGGAAGGGACTTCCAGTGCGGAACAGCAAAGTGGCGATCGCCGTGGCGACCGCGAGCGTCTCGGTCGCACTCCTGGCCGGCTGCGGCGGTGGTTCCGGTGGCGGGAGCGAGCCGTTCGAGGGACAGAGCGCCGACGACATCGCCGCGAAGGCGGTCGAGGCCACCCGGAAGGCCGAGTCCATGCACGTGAAGGGCGACAACCGGCTGAAGGACGGCAGCACGGTCACCATAGACGTCTCGGTCGACCAGAGGAAGAACTGCCAGGGCACCATCGGTGCCGGCGAGACCACGGCGGAGGTGCGGCACACCGAGGCGACCCTCTACCTGCGCGGCGACGAGCAGTACTGGGAGAACGCCCTGAAGCAGCAGCCCGGCGCCGCGCGGAAGATGGCACCGAAGCTCCAGGACAAGTGGGTGAGGATGCCGGCGAACGACGCCACGACCACCGGGGTCTGCGACAAGCAGGGCTTCGTCGCCGCCATGGACGAGGACAAGTCCGAACGCCAGGGCATGAAGCGCGGCGACACGACGGAGGTGGACGGCGAGGAGGCCCTGAAGCTCACGAAGAAGAACTCCGCCGGCGAGACCCTCGCCCTGTACGTCGCCACCAAGGGCGAGCCGTACATCCTGAAGACCACGACCGAGGGCGGCGAGAACCCGGGCAGTGTCACCTTCAGCGACTACGACAAGCCCGTCGAGCCCGAACAGCCGCCGGCCGGCCAGACCGTCGACCTGAAGGAAGTGGCCGGCGGACAGCAGACCTGACCCCGCCCTACGGGGCGCCGCTCCCCCTCTCCCCGCCCGCCCGGTCCGAGGCCGGCCACACGTACGGCAGGTCGTCCGGCACCCCGGGGAACAACTCCGCGTACACCTCCGGTTCCTTGCGCACCAGCGCCGACCGGTGGCTGCGGTGGAAGGCGGCGTCCCCGAGCCAGGGCGGCAGTTCCCCGGCGTCGGCCAGCTCCGGCTGGTCCCGCACCGGCGCGTGCGGGCGGCTCGCGGCGAGCCCGGCGACGAGGGAGGCGGCGCAGCTGTCCTGGTGGCCCTGCTCGCGCCAGACCCGGCAGACCTCCAGCCCGTACCGGACGAGTGCCTCCTCGTAGCCCGTCCACATCCGCACCGCCGGATGCCGGCGCCAGCCGTAGCCGGGCACGGTCAGGCCGCGCAGCACCTGGAGCGCCTCGACGCGCTGCTTGCCCAGCCGGCGGCGGTCCAGGGCGAGCGCCGACTCCCGGAAGTCCGGGTGGGGGAGGAAGGTCTGCATACCGGTCCCGCTCCGTTCAGCCGGGGAACTGGCCGCGTCCACGCAGGTGGGCGCGGCGTTCGGCGTAGGCGAGGTCGTCGCGCCACAGGCGGCCGGCGGCGGCCCGCATCAGCGGCCGCAGGGCGGGCGCCAGGCGCCGGGCCACGGGGAAACCGGGCCGGTCGGAGGTGGCCAGCACCGCCTCGACGACCGCGGTGCGCGGCCGGCCCGTCCCGTCGGGGCCGAGCGGCGTGGCGTGGCTCTCCACGACGGACCCGGTGCCCTCGCCGTCGGTGATGCGCATGACGACGGTGCGGGGCTCCGGCGCGGTGAACTCGGCCCGCACCGGCACGACGAGCCGCCCCGCGAGCCGGAAGGACACGTCGACGACGAACCGGTCGTCGTCCTCTCCGGCGTCCGGGGACTCCCCCGGCGTCCCGACGACGGTGAGGTCCACGAAGGAGTACGGGTGGAACCAGGCGCCGTGCCAGGGGTCGAGGCGGTTGGCGACGACGTCCTCGGGTTCGCAGACCCCGATCCCGCGCCACACGGACGTCAGGGCCGTGCCCCGCGCCGGCCTGGCGGGTACGACGGGCGCCGGCGTCGGGGTCTCCTCCCCCACCGTGTCCAGCCGCACCCACACCAGTACGCCGTCGTCGTGGACCGGCAGGGGTTCCCAGCCGGCGAACGGGGTGCCGTTCAGGGCGAGTCCGTGCCAGTGGCACACGAGCGTGCCGCACCGCACCGGGCTGTCGGCGAGGGGAGCGCCGAGATGGGGGCAGGCGCCGGGCCCGCCCACCAGACGGCCCCGCGCGTCGCGCCAGACGACGATCTCGACGCCGGCCACCGTGCCGGCCAGCGGCCGGGTGGCCCGTACGTCCGTGCTCGCGCCGAGGACGTACCAGTTGCCCGAGGGGCGGGCCAGGGCGCGTTCGAGGGCGCTCGCGATGAGGGCGGGGCGTGCCTCGCGCCAGGTGGGCCGCTGGTGCTGCCAGGGGACGGGGCGCCGGCGCAGCCGCAGCGGGTAACGGCCCCTGCGGGGGCCGGTGTTCCGGGTCATCCGGCCTCCTTCGCGCAGTGGGCTTCGTCCTGCGGGCAGAGGGTTTCCTCGCGGCACGGGACCGGTGGTGGCCGGCGGGCGGTGGCCGCGGCGGCGCCCAGCCGGGCGGTCAGCACCCGGGCGAGCCCGTCGGCGGCGACCACCGCGCGCCGGCGGCGGGGCACCACGGCACGCCGGTGCAGTACCGCGTATCCGTCGGCCGCGACGGCGTCGAGGATGTTCCGGTAGAGCACGTACGCGGTGCGGATGCAGGGGCGGGCGACCGGGTCCAGCATCGCGAGGCCGGGGGCGGCCTCGCGGTAGACGGCGCGGGTGAGGTCCTCGGCGGCCCGCAGCGCGGCGGTGATCCGCCGGTCGCGGTGACCGGTGGCGCGGCTCCACACCAGCAGGTCCCGGTCGACGCCGTGCGCGGCCAGCAGGTCCGCCGGGAGGTAGACCCGGCCCCGGTCCAGGTCCTCGCCGACGTCCCGCAGGAAGTTGGTGAGCTGGAAGGCGACGCCCAGAGCGGCCGCGTGCGGCGCGGCCCGGGCGCGGGCGGTCACCGTGCCGAGCACCGGCAGCATCTGGAGGCCGATGACGGCGGCGGAGCCGTGCATGTAGGCGCGCAGGTCGTCGTAGGTGGCGTAGTCGGTGACCGTGAGGTCGCTGCGCATCGAGGCCATGAAGTCGGTGAAGTGCGCCGGGTCGATGGCGTACCGGGCGGCGGTGTCGGCCAGGGCGAGCACCACGGGTTCGCCGGGCTGCCGGGCGCCGCCGAGTGCCTGCCGCAGCCGCTCCTCGAGGCGGGCGAGGCCGGCCGCCCGCTCGGCCGGCGTCGTCCGGGCCCCCATGTCGTCGACGATGTCGTCCGCCCAGCGCGCGAACCCGTACAGGGCGTGCACGGCCGGCCTGCGGTCGGCGGGCAGGAGGCGGGTCGCCAGGAAGTAGGTGCGGCCGTGCCGGGCGTTGAGGAGCCGGCACCGGGTGTAGGCGTCGCGCAGCGCCGGGTCGGTGATGCCGGCGGCGTCCAGTTCGCGCCGGGTCATCGGCGCCCGCCCCGTGCCGCCCTACGCGGGGCCGGTGTTCCGGTGACGCGGGCGGCCGCCAGTTTCCCGGAGATCAGCACCGTCGGCACGCCGACCCCCGGCGTGGTCCCGCAGCCCGCGAGGACCGCGTTGTCCGTACCGCGCACCAGGTTGCGGGGGCGGAAGGGCCCCGTCTGGGCGAAGGTGTGGGCGACGGAGAAGGGCGTGCCCGCGGCATGCCCCTGGGCGGTCCAGTCGGCGGGTGTCACCAGGCACTCCTCCTCGATGGCGGCGGCGACGCCGGACATTCCCCGGCGTTCCAGGGTGGCGAGCAGACGGTCCCGGTAGCGGGGCGCGAGGTCGGACCAGTCCCGCGCGCCCGGGCCGATGTCGGTGTTGGGGCAGGGCGCGAGGACGTAGTGGAGGTGGCGGCCCTCGGGCGCCAGGGAGGGGTCGGCGGCGGTGGGCCGGGTGATCAGCAGGGACGGGTCGGTCATCAGGGTGCCGGTCCTGGTGAGTTCGTCGAAGGTCCGGCGCCACGCGGCACCGAAGGAGAGGGTGTGGTGGGCGAGGTGCGGCCAGGTCCGGGTGGTGCCCGCGTGCAGGACGACGGCGGAGGGCGCGTGGCGCAGGGCGACCGGGCGGCGCGGACGGCGGCCCAGCAGCCGGTGGACGACGGGCAGGTCGGGGGTGAGGACGACGGCGTCGCACGGGATGCGTTCGTGGGCGGTGACGACGGCCGTGACGCGCGTGCCGGACCGTTCCAGGCGGGTGACGTCCTGTCCGAGACGCAGGTCGGCCCCGGCGTCCGCGGCGGCGTCCGCCATGGCGCGGGGCAGGGCGTGCATGCCGCCGCGCGGGAAGTACACACCGGCCACGGTGTCCATGTAGGCGATGACGGCGTAGGCGGCCAGCGCCCGGGCCGGTGCGACACCGGCGTACAGGGCCTGGAAGGAGAAGACCCGCTTGAGCCGCTCGTCCGTCAGGAACCGCCCGATGCGCGCGTCCAGCCGGTTGAACCCGCCGAGGGCGGCGAGTCGGGCCAGGTCGGGGGTGAGCAGGCCGAGCGGCGAGTCGAAGTTGGCGTCGATGAACCGGCGCATCTGCACCGCGTACAGCCGTCCCAGCCAGGCGCGCAGCCGCCGGTACCCGGCCGCCTCGCGGGCCCCGGCGAACCGTTCGACCTCCGCCTCCATCGCGGCGGCGTCGGTGTGCACGTCCAGGGTGCCGCCGTCGGCGAAGCACGCCCGGTAGGCCGGGTGCAGGGGCAGCAGCTCCACCCGGTCGGCCAGCCGGTCCCCGACGGCGGCGAACGCCTCGTCGGCCAGGTGGGGCATCGTCAGGACGGTCGGGCCCGTGTCGAGCCGGTAGCCGCCCAGTTCGCGCCGGCCGGCCCGGCCGCCGGGCAGCGGGTCGCGTTCCACGACCGTCACCCGCCGTCCGGCGCCCAGCAGGTGCAGGGCGGCCGACAGGCCCGCGAGCCCCGCCCCGACGACCACGACGTGGTCGGTGCGGCCGGTCACGGTCCGCGTCATCGCTGGCCCCGGGTCAGGGGCGGCCGGTCACGCGGCTGTTCCCTGCCGTCGTCGGCCGTGGTGGCGCGCATCGCGGGTCCTCTCGTCGTCTGCCGTGGCGGTGGTGCCGCGTCGGTACGTCGGCCGCCGTGGTTCCTTCGGCCGGACGGCGTGCCGTGGATGCACCGTCCGGCTTCGGCCATCGGCCGCCGGGGGCCGGCCCGGCGTCATGCCTTCCCCCTTCGCCGCCGGGACGACGCCGTCCGGGCCCTTTCCCGCCCGGCAGTCACCCGCCCGGCGGGCATCCGCCCCGGGCGGTCCAGCGCGCCGTGCATCCGCGGGCGGCGCGGGAACGGAATACTCCGCCGGAACCGTGCCGCCCCACGCTCGCCGCGCGCGACGGCACGCGACGGCACGGCTGAAGGACGAGTTCGGAGCGAGGACGGAAGGAGGCGGCGCCCTGGTGGACGCGGACATCGTCGTGGTGGGTGCCGGGGCGGCGGGACTCTCGCTGGTGCACCGGCTGCCCGCGGACGCACCGCACCGTGCGGCCCCCTCCGTGGTCCTGATCGATCCGCCGCCCGGCCCCCTTCGGGCACCGCGCCGTACCTGGTGCTTCTGGGAGTCGGGACCCGGCCGCTTCGACGCGGCGACGACGGCGTCGTGGGAGTGGCTGCGGGTGCGGAGCCGGGACGGGGCGGCGGTCCTGCGGCACATCGCGCCGGCCCGCTACAAGATGATCCGTTCGGACGACTTCGAGGCACTGGTCGAGCGCGACCTGAAGGACCGGCCGGGACTGCGGCGGCTGGAGGCCACCGCCGGAGCGGTGAGCGCGCTGCCGGACGGGTCCGTGGGCGTCCGGGCCACGGACGCCGCGGGGACCCGGCTCGACCTGCGCGCCCGCTGGGTGTTCGACTCCCGCCCGCCGGACCGCCCGCCGCCCGCCCGCACCCGTCTCCTCCAGCACTTCCGGGGCTGGTTCGTCCGCAGCCGCCGGCCGGTCTTCGACCCGGCGGTGGTGGACCTGATGGACTTCCGCACCAGGCAGCCCGAACGCGGCCTGTCCTTCGGGTACGTGCTGCCGACCGGCCGGCACACCGCGCTGGTCGAGTACACCGAGTTCGGGCCGGCGCCCCTGCCGTCCGACGCGTACGACGCCGCCCTGGAGGACTACACGCGCCGCGTACTGCGCACCGGCGACCTCGAGATCCTGTCGACGGAGCAGGGGGTGATCCCGATGACCGACGCCGTCTTCGAGCGGCGGGCCCCGGGCTCCGGCGCCGTCTTCCGGATCGGGGCCGGGGGCGGGGCGACGCGCGCCTCCACCGGGTACACCTTCGCCGCCGTGCAGCGGCAGTGCGACGCCGTCGCCGGTGCCGTCCGCGCGGGCCGCCGCCCGGCGCCGCCGGCCCCGCACCCGGCGCGGGCCCGGCTGATGGACGCGGTGCTGCTGCGCGCGCTGGACACCGGCCGGGTGGACGGCCCCGACCTGTTCTTCCGGCTGTTCGACCGCGTGCCCGCCGGGCGGTTGCTGCGTTTCCTCGACGGCCGGTCCCGGCTGTACGAGGACCTCGCGGTCGGCGTGCGCACCCCCGTCCTGCCCATGCTCCGCACGGCGGCCGAACTGCCACTGCTGCCGCGCCGCCACTTCTGAGCCCGTCGAGCCCCCCTCTGAGCCCCGTTGAGCCCCCTTCGTCCCCTGTCGAGCCCCCTTCGTCCCCTGGAGCCCCGGATGCCCCTGCTGCACGGCACCGCGCTGACCGACGCCTTCGACCACGGCGCGGCCCGCTACGACCGCCTCGTGGCGCTCAACCCCGGCTACCACTCCCAGTTGCGCCGTTCCGCGCGCCGGCTGGGGCTCGCGGACGGCGGTGCCGGACGCCGGGTGCTGGACCTGGGCTGCGGCACGGGCGCGTCCACGGCGGCGCTGGTGGCGGCCCTCCCCCACGCGGAGATCGTCGGCGTGGACGCCTCGGCCGGCATGCTGGACCAGGCGCGCGCCAAGCCCTGGCCGGCCCGGGTGCGCTTCGTGCACGCACCGGCGGAAGAACTGCACCGGGCCGGGGTGCACGGCCCCTTCGACGCGGTGCTCGCCGCCTACCTCTTCCGCAACCTGGCCGATCCCGACGCCGTCCTGCGCGCGGTGCGCGGACTGCTCGCCCCCGGCGGGCGGCTGGCGGTGCACGAGTACGCGCTCGGCGGCCGGCGCGTGGACCGCCTGGTGTGGGACGCGGTGTGCCGGGGCGTCATCCTGCCGCTGGGCACGGTGACGGGCGACCGCGACCTGTACCGCCACCTGTGGCGCAGCGTGGCGGCGTTCGACACCGCGCCCGCCTTCCGCGCGCGGCTGGAGCGCGCCGGGTTCGCACGGGTTCGGGTCCTGCCGCTGCCGGGCTGGCAGACGGGCGTCACCCACACCTTCGTCGCCCGCCGCGCCGGCGCGGAGACGGACGGTGTGCGATGAGCCGCCGGGAGGGGACGCGGCCTCCGGGCCGGGATCGGCGCGCACAGACCGTCCTCCCTCGGCCGGGCCGGGAGCGGGTGGCGGGCGATCCGCCGTCTGTGGCGGTGGTCGGCGGCGGCATCGCGGGGCTGGCGGCCGCCACGGCCCTGGCGGAGCGCGGGGTGCGCGTCGTGCTGCACGAGCGCGAGCCCGTGCTCGGCGGCCGGGTCGCCGGCTGGCCGGTCGACCTGCCCGACGGCACGCCCGCCACGATGAGCCGGGGCTTCCACGCCTTCTTCCGGCAGTACTACAACCTGCGTGGCCTGCTGCGCCGTTCCGACCCGGGGCTCGACCTGCTGACCGGGCTGCCGGACTACCCCCTGCGGCACAGCGACGGGCTGTGCGACGGCTTCCGCCGGGTGCCGCGCACGCCGCCGTTCAGCGCGCTCGGGTTCGTCGCCCTGAGTCCGAGCTTCGGGCCGCGTGACCTGCTGGCCATGCGGCCCGCCGCCGCCCTGCCCCTGCTGGACGTCCGCACGCGCCGCGTCCACGAACGGCTCGACGACGTCAGCGCCCACGACTTCCTCGACGACCTGCGCTTCCCCGCCGGCGCGCGGCACCTGGCCTTCGAGGTCTTCTCCCGCAGCTTCTTCGCGGACCCCCGGGAGCTGTCGGCCGCGGAGATGGCGCTGATGTTCCACATCTACTTCCTCGGCTCCAGCGAGGGGCTGCTCTTCGACGTCCCCCGTGAGCCCTTCCCGCGGGCGCTGTGGGACCCGCTCGCGGAGTACCTGGCGGCGCGCGGGGCCGAACTGCGCACCGGCACCGCCGTGGAGGCCGTCCGGCCCGGTCCGTCCGGCGGTCACCTGGTGGTGGACGCGGCCGGCGCCCGGCCGTACGACGCGGTCGTGCTCGCCCTGGACACCGGCGGCCTGCGGGGACTGGTGGACCGCTCGCCCGCGCTGGGCGACGCCGGGTGGCGCGACCGGGTCGCGCGGCTGCGCAACGCCCCGCCGTTCCTGGTCTCCCGGCTCTGGCTGGACCGTCCGGTCGCGTCCGGCCGGCCCGGCTTCCTCGGCACCAGCGGCTACGGCACGCTGGACAACGTCAGTGTGCTGTCCCACTGGGAGGGCGAGGCGGCACGCTGGGCGGCGCGCACCGGGGGGTCGGTCGTCGAACTGCACGCCTACGCGCTGCCGTCGACGGCCGTACGGGACGTCGAGCACAAGCGCCTGCTAGACCAGTTGCACCGGGTGTACCCGGAGACCCGCGAGGCCCGTGTCCTCGCCGCGCGGCACGAGTGGCGGGCGGACTGCCCCCTGTTCGCCGTCGGCGGCTACCGCGACCGCCCGACGGTCCGCACCACCGACCCGACCGTGGTGGTCGCCGGGGACGTGGTCCGTACGGGCCTGCCCGTGGCCCTGATGGAACGCGCCGCCACCTCCGGCTTCCTCGCGGCCAACGCCCTGCTGGAGCGGTGGGGCGTACGGGGCGAGACCCTGTGGACGGTGCCGGACCGGGGCCGCTCCGCACCCCTGCGCGCCCTGGCCCGGGCCCTCGGCCCGCGCTGACGGGGACGGCCCGGACCGTCCGCGGTGTCCGCCCTCCCCGCGCCTGCCGCGCTACGGCCGCCGAGCGCCGGATCCGTGATCGGCCCGTCCGCCCGCGCCGAGCGGACCGGTGGGGCCCATGGCGCCCTCCGCCTCCAGGCGGGGCAGTTCACGGCGGGACGACCGCATGACCACGGGCGGCAGCGTGGCGCGGCCCACCTGCGCCAGGCGCAGCCAGCCGGGCACGTACACGGCGGTGCGGCGGCGCTCGACGGTGCGCACCAGCCGGGCGGCGACGACGTCGGCCGGGAAGGTGCGGCGGGCCGGAGGCGGCAGGTGCGCCCGCAGCTCGCGCAGGACCGCGTACCGGTCGGCGTCGCGGATCATGTCGGTGTCGATCCAGTTGAGGTAGGCGATGCCGACGGCGACCCCGTGATGCGCCACCTCGGCGCGCAGCGAGTGGCCGAAGGCCTCCACGCCGGCCTTGGAGGCGCAGTACGCGCTCATCAGGGGCGCGGCGCCGAGCGAGGCCAGCGAGGCGATCTGCAGGTGGTAGCCCGCGGTGCGGAGCAGGTCCGGCAGGAAGGCGCGGGCGGTGTGGGCGCTGCCGGTGAGGTTCACGTCGACGACGCGCGCCCACGCGGCCGGGTCGGAGGTGGCGAACGGTCCGCCCTCGGCGACGCCGGCGTTCGCCACCACGACCGACGGCGGCCCCAGCCGGCCGCGCACCTGGGCCGCCGCGTCCTCCAGCGCGTCGGGATCGGTGACGTCCACTTCGAGGGCGAGCGCCGGGGTGGGCAGGTCTTGCGCCACGGCGTCCAGGTGCGGCTTCTCGTGTCCGAGCAGCGCGAGCCGGGCGCCCCGGCTCGCGCACGCGCGGGCCAGGGCGGCGCCGAGCCCGCGCGCGGCGCCGGTCACCACGACCGTGCGGTTCTGGAGCGGACTGCCGGTCACCGGTCGGCCCTCTGCCCGGGGAGCACGGGGACGGCCCTTTCTCCGGAGGCCACGGGGGCGGCCCTTTCCCCGGAGGCCACGGGGGCGGTCCGACGGTCGCCCGGCCGGTCGCGCGGCGGGCGTCTCACCGCTTGTCGCCGATGCGGTCGCGGCGGGTGAGGGTGCGCTGGACCCGGGCGAGACCGGCGAACCGGTGCTGCCGCAGGGCGGCACGCGCGGCGTTGGCCCCGGGCGCCCCGTGCACCCCTCCGCCCGGATGCGCCGCGGCGGAGGCGAGGAAGAGACCGGTCACCGGGGTCTCCGGGCGTCCGGTGCCGGGCACGGGCCGGAAGACGAGCTGCTGGTGCATGGCGGTGGTGCCGCCGTTGATGGCACCGCCCTCCAGGTTCGCGTCCCTCGCCTGGAGCGTGGGCGGGGCCAGTACGCGCCGGGCCCGGACCAGCGCGCGGAATCCGGGGGCGAAGCGCTCGACCTGGCGCTCGACCCGGTCGGCCATCAGCTCCTGCTCCTCGGTGTCCCACTTGCCGGTGATCCCCTCCTCGCCCGCGTCGGCGCGGATGTCGTGGGGGACGTGGGTGTAGGCCCAGGCGGACTCGGTGCCGCCCGGGGAACGGGACGGGTCGGTCGTCGTCATCTGGCCGAACAGGGTGAAGGGACGGTCCGGGACCTGCCGCATGGCGATCTGGGCGGCGAACCGGGTCAGTTCGTCGAGCCCGTCGGCCAGGTGGACGGTCCCGGCCCGTGCCGCGTCCTCGCACCGCCAGGGCACGGGGCCGTCCAGGGCCCAGTCGACCTTGAAGGTGGCGAAGTCCCACTGGAAGCGCCGCAGGTCGGCCAGGACCTGGTCCGGCAGGTGTTCCGGGGCGACGAGTTCGCCGTAGAGGGCGGGGACGGACACGTCCGCGAGGATCGCGCGCCGCGCGGCGACCGTCTCCCCGCCGGCCGTGCGGACGCCCACCGCGCGCCGGTCGCGGACCAGGACGGACTCGACGCGCTGTCCGCAGCGCAGCGTGCCGCCACGGGCCCGCAGGCGGTGGACCAGGGCGGCGGTGAGGGCGCCTGAGCCGCCGACCGGCGCGGGGAAGCCGTAGGTCTGTCCGAGCATCGACATCAGCCAGCCGAAGCCGCCGCTGCCGGCCGCCTCGGGCGCGAGGTCGGCGTGCAGGGCGTTGCCCGCCAGCAGCAGTTTGCCGCCCTCACCGCGGAACTCCTCCTCGCCCATGCGGCGCACCGGCAGTACCAGGGTGCGCGCCAGCCGGAGGCCGCCCCCGCCGCGCAGCCGCAGTGCCAGCCGGGCGCCCGCCTTGACCGGGGGGAAGGGGGTGAACAGGGCGTCGAGGATGTCCGCCCGGTAGCGGTCCCACACGTCGTGCAGGCGGCCCCAGGCGGCGCCGTCCCCGGGCGCGAAGGTGTCGAGCGAGGCAGCGGTGGTGCCGAGGTCGCGGTCGAGGACGGCGCAGGTGCCGTCGGTCAGGGGGTGGGCGAGCACGTGGGGCGCGTGCGCCCAGCGCAGTCCGTGGTCCTGGAGCCGCAGTCCGGCCAGGACGGGGGAGGCGGCGGCGAGCGGGTAGAAGGAGCTGAACAGGTCGTTGACGAAGCCGGGGGCGACCTCGCCGTCGTGCCGCACCGCACCGCCCGGCTCGGGCTGCTCCTCCAGGACCTCCACGCTCCAGCCGGCGTCCGCCAGCAGGTTCGCGGCCACCAGGCCGTTGGGCCCGGCTCCTATCACGACGGCGTCAGGCACGGCCGGCTCCCGGTCCGAACTCCACCGACCCGGCGGAGTCCGCGGTCGGGTCCGGCCCGCACCGGTCCCCCGCCTGGGCCTCGCACAGCTTGGCGAGGCGGGCGAGCATCGCGCGGTGCCGGACCTGGATCAGCGCCTCGACGGCCGCGTTGTGGACCAGGCCGCCGGGGCCGCGCAGGGGGTGTTCGTCCACGATCACCAGGCAGTTCTCGCCCCAGGGGCGCAGCTCGATGGCGATCCTGCCGGTGCCGAGCCGGCCCGCCTTGGCCTCCAGTTCCAGCACGGAGCCCTCCTCGCAGCGTCTGACGACCGACTCGTTGTTCAGCCGGAGCGGGCCGAGCCGCACCTCGTAGGCGATCGTGGCGCCGACCTGCGGCCACTGCCCGGACTTGGGGGTGACCTCCGAGGGGCCCACCACCCACTCCACGTACAGGTCGCCGTTCGCGAGCACGTCCCACACCGCCGCCGGGCTCGCCTGGACCAACCGATGCCGAACCGCCACGCGTGCCTCCCACGTCCACAAGCCTTCACTGCAAGGACGCAGCACTGAGTGCCCCGTGAGCGGGCGGCCAACCGGGGCGGGCGGAGGCCGGTTCGCGGGAGCGCGGCCGGGGACGCCACGGAAAGGTCCCGCATTGGCATGGACCTGACCTTGCGCCGTGGCTAAGCTCGGACCGACCCCGATGAGAGCGCTCTCGGACCGCGGTTGTTCCACCCATCTGTTCCACCCCCACCTCGCTGGAACGACGAAGGGCAACTCCCGTGAGACGCAGCAGACTCAGGCATCTCGGCCTGGCCGGGCTCCTCGTGCTCGGCGGCCTCACCGCGGCCGGCTCCCTGCCGGCCGCGGCCGCCGACTCCCCCACCACCTCCGCCCCCACCGTCCGGGAACCGGCCTCCGCCGGCCTCCTGGAGGCCATGCGGCGGGACTTCGGTCTCACCCGTGCCCAGGCCGAGGACCGGCTCGCGGCCGAACGGCACGCCACCGGCCTCGCACCCGCGGCGCGCCGGGCCGCCGGCAGCGCGTTCGGCGGCGCCTGGTTCGACGCCGGACGCGGGCGGCTGACCGTGGCCGTCACCTCCGAGGCGACACCCGCGACGGTACGGGCCGTGACCGCCACCGGCGCCCACGTGCGCACGGTCGAGCACAGCGCACGGCGGCTCGACGCCGCCAAGGCACGCCTCGACCGGCTCGACGCCCCCGCCGGCGTCAGCAGCTGGCACGTCGACCCGGCCGCCAACGCGGTGGTCGTCGGCGTGGTCGGCGGCGAGCGTGCCGACAACGATGTCCGGCGTTTCCTGGACCGCGCCCGCGAGGCCGGTCCGGTCGTCGTGCGCACGGTGCCGTCGGCCCCGCGGACCTTCGCGGCCGGCACGGTCGGCGGCGATCCGTACTACACCGGAAACGTCCGGTGCTCCATCGGCTTCTCGGTGCACGGCGGGTTCGTCACCGCCGGGCACTGCGGCTCGGGGGGCGCGGCGGTCCGCGGCTGGGACGGCTCGCACATCGGCACGTTCCAGGGGTCGTCGTTCCCCGGCGACGACTACGCCTGGGTGAGCGTGGGCAGCGGCTGGTGGACGGTGCCGGTCGTGCTCGGCTGGGGCACCGTCCCCGACCAGCTGGTGCGCGGCTCGAACGAGGCTCCCGTCGGCGCCTCGGTCTGCCGGTCCGGCTCCACCACCCGCTGGCACTGCGGCACCGTGCTGGCCAAGAACGAGACGGTCAACTACAGCCAGGGCGCCGTGCACCAGATGACGAAGACCAGCGTCTGCGCCGAGGGCGGCGACTCGGGCGGCTCCTTCATCAGCGGCGACCAGGCGCAGGGCGTCACCTCGGGCGGCTGGGGCAACTGCTCCGGCGGCGGGCAGACCTGGTTCCAGCCCGTCAACGAGATCCTCAACCGCTACGGGCTGACCCTGCACACGGCCTGACCCGGGGCTGGGGCCTCGCCGGATGCCCGGCGAGGCCCTTCTCCGGTCCCGCCGAACCCCCGCCCCCGGCCCGGTGAGGCCGCCGGGCACCCCGCGCGCGGGCCGGCGGCGGGTCAGAAGTCGCGCGCCCCGGCGGCCGGGTCCACTCCCTCGGTGCCGGTCGCCGTGGTCAGCCGTCGGTAGGCGGCCCGCGCGTGCGCCAGGCGGGCGAGCGCGGTCCCGACGAGGGCCGCGCCGAGCAGGCAGGCCAGCCAGAGGGCGTCCCGCCGGCTCGCCCAGGTCAGCGTTCCTGCGGGCGGGATGGCGAAGCCGTTGAGCGAGAGCCAGCACAGGAGGGCCGTTCCGGGAGCGGCCGTGAACCGGGCGCACAGCCCGAGCAGCGCGGCCAGCAGGGACAGGACCGCCAGGGCGAAGCCCGGACGGCCCAAGCCCACGATCCCGTTGAGGAGCGCGACCAGGGCCAGCGCGCCGCCGAAGGCCGCCGCCCACACGAGGGGAGCCGCGACCGGCCGGGGGACGGGCCTGGCGCCACGGCCCAGGGGCACCCACTCGATCATGCTGACGGCTCCTTCCGCTCCCGGGCCCCTCCGACCACGGCGTCGGACACGGGCCCCGCGGTCAGATTGTCCCACCGCGACGCCCAGGGCCGTACCGGCCGGGCAAGGGGCCACGCGGATCGCGCCGGACCGTCCCGCGGCCGTCCCGCCCGGCGGGCCCCGACGCGGACGGGACCCGGGCACCCCGCCCTACCGGTCGGCCTCCGCGTGCTCCGCCGGCGAGGCCGCGGCCGGCGCGGACGTGGACGCCTTCGCTCCGCCCGTCTCCGTCTCCGTGTCCTCGCCGGACGGACCGCTCCCCGCCGGGACGGGCGTCCGCGCCCCGGGGAGCAGCCGTGCGGCGGCCCGGAGCCAACGGGCCAGCACGTGGGACCGCGCCGCGACGATGGGGCCGAGCACGGCGAGGACGAGAACGTATCCGGCGATGAAGGGGGCGAGCCGCCCGTCCAGTCCGGCCCCCGCCGCCATGGCCGCCAGGATCAGCGCGAACTCGCCGCGCGCCACCAGGGTGGTGGCGATCTCGGCGGCCGGCTCGGAGCCGTAGCGGTACACCCGGGCGACGCACAGTCCGGCGACGACGTTCATGACGACGGTCAGTGCGGTCGCCGCGGCGACCGGACCGGCGACGGACGCGATGTCACCGGGGTCGATGGCGAGGCCGAAGGCGAAGAAGAAGATGGCCGCGAAGGCGTCCCTCAGCGGGTGCACCAGTTCGCGGATCCGCGGCCCCGAGGGGGTGCCGGCGAGGATCAGCCCGACCATGAAGGCGCCGATGGCGTCGGCGACGCCGAGGACCTCGGAGACTCCGGCGACGAGCACCGCGGCCCCGAGGAAGCTGATGACGAGCAGTTCGTTGTCGCGGGTCTCGATCAGGCGGCCCACGAGCCGGGTGCCGTAGCGGGCGGCGGCGGCCAGCGCCAGCAGGAAGCCGAAGGCCTTGCCCGCCTGGAGGGCCGTCTCCGTGAAGCCGTGCGCGCCGGCGATGACCGGCTGGAGGGCGGCCAGGTACAGCGCCAGGAAGATGTCCTCCACGACGATGACGCCGAGGATGAGACGAGTCTCCGGGCGGCCGATCCGGCCCAGGTCGATGAGGATCTTGGTGACGATCGCGGAGGAGGATATGCCGAGCACCCCGGCCAGCACCAGCGCCTCCCGCACGCCCCAGCCGAGGGCGAACCCGAAGCCGAGTCCGGCGCCGACGTTCAGGAGCAGGTAGATGCCGCCCGCGATCAGCAGCCGTTTGCCGCCGCTCCTGAGGTCGTCGAGGTGGAACTCCAGCCCCAGGTAGAAGAGCAGCAGCACCAGTCCGAGCGCGGACAGCATCTCGAAGTCGTGCGCGTCCTCGACCAGGACGAATCCCGGGGTGTGGGGTCCGAGCAGGATCCCGGCGAGCATGAACAGGGGAATCGTCGGAAGTCCGATCCTGCCGCCGAGGCGGGCGAGGAACGCGGCGGCCAGGAAGGCACCGCCCATGGCGAGCAGGGTGTCAGCGTGTCCCACGGGTCACCGCCTTCGACCGTGCGGAGGGTCGGGAGGGCTTCACTTGACGGGGATGGATGCGCGTTCTCCTTCATCTGTGACGCGTCGTCGGTCGTACGGCCGGACGCCGTCGCCCGGTGCCGTGACACCGCTCCCGGGCCGCGCGGGAGCGGACCACGGCCGCACGGACGGGCGGGCGGGCTCCCGGAACCGGGCCGCGCCCACGGCGGTGTGCCGCGACGGCAACCGGCCGCCTCGGCACCCGGGGTGCGGACGGCACACCCGGAACGGACCACGCGGCAACGCCCGCTGACGGGCGGGAGGGGACTTCCCCGCAACGCTCCCCGCCCCCGAACGAACCCCCCGGGGCACGGCGTCGCTCCACGGTCACACGCCGGGACGGTGCCGCGCCATCGGGGACGGCACCCATAACCTCCGGTGGCCGACACCCATCGTCCGGCGAGGGCCGCGCGCGACACCGCGCGGGCGGGAAGGGCGGGCCGCGGCCGGCTCGGGGACGGCCGGCCGCGGCCCACGCCGTGCCCCGGCGCGGGAGGAGGCGCGCCGCGGACACGAGGTGCGGCTTCCCCGGGCCGGCGTCGCGACACTGCACCAGGCGGGTGATGGCCACGGCGGTCAACCGCTGCGACGGTACAACCCTTTCGACTGACAGCCACCGTCCGGCGGGCATGGCCTGCCCTCATTCGATCGACCGCTTCTCCATGATCGTGGGCGAATCCCCCTCTCTTTATCCGGAAGGTGCGTGTGTCATGAGATCCTCCGCGTCCCGCGTGTCCGGCGTGGAATTGCCGCCGATTTTCTGTCCTTTCGAGTCCGCCGTTCACCCCCGTGTCCGGCAGATCGAGAAACGGGCCGCCGCATGGATCGGCGAAAGTGGAATGTGCGCCACGGAACGGGAGCGGGCCTGGGCCGTGGCGACGCACAGTGCCGACTTCTTCGCCCGGTTCGCCCCGGTCGCGGACGACGACCGGCTGCTGGCGGCGGCCCTGTGGGTGTACTGGGGCTTCGCCTTCGACGACGCGCGCTGCGACAGCGGCCCGCTGAGCAGCCGGCCCGCGCAGTTCAACGCGCTGGCCGGCCAGGTGCAGCGGGCGTGCGAGACGGACTCGGCCGAGGGCACGGACCGGTTCGTGGGCGCGCTCCAGGACATCATGCGCCGTTTCCGCGGCTTCGCCCCGCCGACGCAGGTGAGCCGGTTCACGCACGCCCACCGCGCGTGGCTGTCGGGAGTGGCCTGGCAGATCGGCAACCAGGCGGCGGGGCGCATGCCGGGCCTGGACGACTTCCTGACGATGCGGCTGCTGTCGTCGGGCGGCGAACCCACCTTCGCCCTGCTGGAACTGGCGACGGGCGCCGAGGTCCCCGACCGTGAACTGCACCGCCCGGCCGTCCGCGCGCTGACCGAGATGGCGATCCTCGTGGCCGCCCTGGACAACGACCGGCACTCGCTGCACAAGGAGCTGGCGGGCGGCCAGGCCGACCAGAACATCTACACCGTCCTGATGCAGGAGCTGTCCTGCCCGCTCCAGGACGCGGTGACGGCCGCGACCGCGCTGCGGGACCGGGTCCTGCTGCGCTTCGTGCGGCTCCACGACCGGGTCCGGCCGACCGCGGGCACCGAACTGGCCGGCTATCTCCAGGGGCTCCGGTACGGCATCCGCGGCAACAACGAGTGGGGGCTGCGGGTGCCCCGCTACCTGAGCGGCGGTCAGTGGCCGGACGAGATGGACGACACGCTGCCGCCCTGGGCCGACGCACCGTCCGACACCCGGCCGGACCCGGTCGAGGGCGCCCCGTCCCTCGCCTGGTGGTGGGACGCCTCCCTGGCCTGACGCCCCGGCGGGTACGTCACCGCCCCGAGGCCAGGTCGAGCGTCCACCAGGGGCCGCCGGAGCCCTGCGCCCTGCCGACACCCGCGTGAGTGAAACGGCAGGTCAGGAGGATGGCGCGGTGCGGGGCGCTGCGCATCCACACGCTCACGGCGGCCTCCGCCGTGCCGGACCCTGCGGTGACGTTCTCGCCGGCCGAGCGGACGCGGTAGCCGGCGGCCCGCATCCGGTCGGCGGGGCTGCTGCCGTCGGCTCCGGTGTGGGTCAGCCGGTGCCGGCGCGCCATCGCGGCGCTGTGCCCGCGGGCGGCCCGGGTCAGCGCCGCGTGCCGCCGCACCGAGGAGCAGCCCGCCTTCTTCCGCTGCCGGTTGACGGCGGCGACCATACGGTCGTCGGGCGTGCCGGACCGTCCCGCCTTCGGCCGTGAACCCCCTGATCCCGACGGCCCGGACCTCGACGGCCCGGACCCGGACGGCCCGGACGCGGCCGGGCCGGACGGCGGCTGCCACCGGCCGGGCTCGGGCACCGGCCACAAAGGCGCCCGATAGGCGGTGGGTGCGGGCACCGGGGGCGGTCCGGCCCAGGCGGGTACCGCCGCGACGACCAGGGCGGTGAGGACCGCCCAGAGGGCGAGCGCCGCGCACCGAAAGCCGGTCATATTGTTCTTCGCCTTTCTTTTTCCGACTACTGCGACAGTGCCGTTGATCGCGTTTTCTGCTGGTCTATCCACTGTTTCATTCGAGGGAATTCGGCCTTTCACTGGCGCTGCGGGAGATCCGGATTGGCTAGGCTTGCGATCGCCCACTTCTCGTCTCTCCCCCATTTCTTCCGGAGGTTTTTCATGTCGTTGTCGCTGCGCCGTGCCGCCATGGTGTCGCTGGCCGCTCTGGCCCTGACGGCGGGCGGGGCCGTGTCGGCCGCCGGGGCCGCCGAGGTGTCCGCTCCGGCCGTCGTCTCGCCCGGTCCCGGCGGTGGCGGGTTCAACGGCGGCCACGAGCCGCCGCTGCACTTCGGTCCCTTCGAGATCCCGAAGTTCGGCAGCGTCTCCGGGGGCTTCTCCTGGGGTCTGGCGCGCTAGCCGAGCCGGGCAGCAGTCCGGAGATGAGGGCCGTCGACCGACGGCCCTCATCGTCGTTTCAGCGTCGCGGCGCTCGCCACCAGCACCACGACCACACACGCCAGGATCAGCACCGCGTCCCGGACGAACAGCCCGGTGACACCGGTGTGCGTGGCCGCCTCGCCCGCGGCCTGCACGGCGTACGTCATCGGCATCGCCCGGGCCACGGCCGCCAGCGCGCCGTGCATCTCGTCGCGGGGCACGAACAGACCGCACACCAGGAACTGGGGCAGCACCCCGGCCGGCAGGAACTGGACCGCCTGGAACTCGTTGCGGGCGAAGGCGCTCACCAACAGCCCCAGGGCCAGGCCGAGCAGGGCGCCGAGCATGGCGATGACCATCAGCAGATAGGCGGGGCCCTTGATGTCCAGGCCCAGCGGGCCCACCGCGAGCAGGGTGGACAGGACCGCCTGGAGCAGGGCCAGGAAGGCGAACGCCAGGCTGTAGCCGAGGACGATGTCCAGGCGCCGTACCGGCATGGTCAGGAGCCGTTCCGCGGTGCCGGAGGTGCGTTCGCGCAGCGTCGACATCGAGGCCACCAGGTACATCACGATCACCGGGAAGATGCCGAAGACCTGGGGACCGACCCGTTCGAAGGTCTCCTCGGCGTCGTGGAACATCAGCTTGAGCAGCACCATGAGCATGCAGGGGATGCCCAGCAGCAGGGCCGTGCTGCCGCGGTCGCGGGAGATCTGCTGGAGCACCCGGACCGCGGTCGCGGCGGTGATGCCGGGTGAGAAGGGCAGCCGGTCGGTGAGGTGGGTGGCGGTCATGTGAGGGTGTCCACCGCGAAGAAGCCGCGTTCGGCGTCGGGCGCGCCGGGCTGGTCGAGCAAGTGGGGCGAGAGGCCCTCGACGGGGTGGTTCCGGCGGGCCCGTGCCTCGGCCGCCGCCGCGGCCCGGACCAGGTGCAGGAACGCCTCCTCCACCTGGGCGCAGCCGGTGTGTTCGAGGATGCTGTCCCGGCCCGCGCTGGCCAGGAGCCGGCCCGAGCGCATCAGGAGCAGCCGGTCGCAGCGGTCGGCCTCGTCCATGACGTGGCTGGACACCAGGAGCGTGGTGCCCTCCTCGGCGAGCCGCTGGAAGACCAGCCACAGTTCCCGGCGCACCATCGGGTCCAGTCCGACGGTGGGTTCGTCCATCACCAGCAGGTCGGGCCGGTTCAGCAGGGCCACGGCCAGGGACACCCGCGAGTACTGGCCGCCCGACAGCCGGGCGACCGGCTGGTCGGCGTAGGCCACGAGGTCCACGTCCTTCACGACGCGGACCACGGCGTCCTCCCGCTGCCAGCCGCGCATGCCGAGGGCGGCGGCGAAGTAGCGCAGGTTCTCCAGGACCGTCAGGTCCGCGTACACGGAGGGTGCCTGGGTGACGTAGCCGACCCGGGTGCGCAGCGGCCAGGCGCCCGCCGCGTGGCCGAGTACCTGGACGTGCCCGGCGGTGGGCGGCTGGACGCCGACCACGCAGCGCAGCAGGGTGGTCTTGCCGCAGCCGCTCGGGCCCAGCAGGCCCACGATCCGGCCGCGCGGGATGGTGAAACTGACGTCGCGCAGCACCGGCCGGGTGCCCCGTTCCACCCGTAGCCCGTAGGCGGCCACGGCCGGGAGGTCGCCCGGAGGCGCTGCGCTGTGCTCGATGTGCTGCACGGCTCCACTGAGTTTCGTCGGTGCGGGGCCGCGGCGGGCGGCCACGGCGCGGCCGGGGCGGGGGGACGGGGCGGTCATCGCCAGGACAACGGCCCGCCCGGCCCGAGGTCACGCGCCGGTGGCGTCGTCGCCGCGGCTGGTGGGCTGGTCGTGTGACGGGGCGGGTCAGGACTCGCGGCGCGTCATCGCCCGGGCGATGTCGTGGAGTTGGCGGTAGGCGTCCGCGGTCGGGCGGGCCAGCGACAGGGAGCGCAGCGCGGCCGCCAGTTGGCGGCGTGCCTCCTCCTCGGCCGCCTGGCGCCCGCCCGCCTCCTCCACCAGGTGGCGCGCCAGCTCGATGTCGTCGCCCGCCGACGGGTGCGGCGCCCGGTACAGTTCGCGCAGCCGCTCGGCCGCGGCTCCGGGTGCGGTGAGGGCCGCCACGACCGGCAGCGACTTCTTGCGGGCCACGAGGTCCGCGCCGACCGGCTTGCCGCTGCGCGCGCTGCGGCCCCAGATGCCGAGGATGTCGTCCACGCACTGGAAGGCGACGCCGAGGCGCCGGCCGAACTCCCGCAGCCCGCCCACCCGGACCTCGTCCGCGCCGGCCAGCACGCCGCCCAGGGCGCAGGCGCAGCCGATCAGCGCACCCGTCTTGCCGGCCGCCATGTCCAGGTAGTCCGCCACCGACACGTCGTGGGCCTTCTCGAAGGCGACGTCGCGGCTCTGTCCCTCCACCAGTTCCAGCAGGGCCCCCACCAGTTCCTGCACGGCCGCCGCGGTCCGGTTGTGCGGAGCCCGGGTCAGGGCGTGCAGCGCCGCGACCAGCAGCGCGTCCCCGGTCAGCACGGCCGCGGGGGTTCCGAACAGCGACCAGGCGGCGGGCCGGTGGCGGCGCAGGGCGTCGCCGTCGATGACGTCGTCGTGCAGCAGCGTGAAGTCGTGCACCAGCTCGACCGCCACGGCGCCGGGCACCGCGTCCGACGGGGACCCGCCGACGGCCACCGCCGACAGCAGGGTGAGCGCCGGCCGTACCACCTTGCCGCCGCCGGCCTCGGCCACGCGCGGTGCGCCGTCGGCCTCGCACCAGCCCCGGTGGTACCCGGCGACGAGTCTCTCCGCGGCCGGCAGTGACTCGACCGCCTTCCGCAGGGCCGGGGACAGCACGTCGTTCACCCAGTCCAGACGCGGGAAGACACCTACCGGGGCCGAGTCGGTGATCTGTGACACGTACAACTCCTCACGATGGCAGGACGATGGCGGGGATGACAGGCATGACAGGCATGACGGGACGGGAACGCGGGAAGCGTGGGCGCGCCCGTGGCGCGCCGCGTCGTCCGCTCCGTCAGTCAACCGGCTGCCGCACCCGGGGGCGGGGGCCGCGGCGCCCCGCCCGGCGAAAGATCACCGGAGCAGCCCAGCTCTATGACCATGCACCCAGCCGACTATCACGCCGACCGCACGCCAGTGCGCGCCGTCGGCGAGAAGCCGTCCGCCCCGCCGCGGGATGCGACGGGGCGGACGGCTGCGGACGGTCCGTCAGCACGGCGTGGTTGCCATCAACTTCTCGAAGGAAGCCATGCAGTCCGGGCAGTGACGCGCCCGTTCGCCGTCGGATGCCTCGATACGTTCACGGAGTCGCTGTCCGCACAGGGTGGCCGCGGCCTGTTTGGCCATCACGTGCCACACCAACGCTCCGCCCGCCTTCTCCGGGCCCACGCACATTTCGTACATGTTCGGCCTCCCAGCCTGGACGCCGCTGACACTCTCAAGGAGACACCGGATCGGCTGTCACCAGTAGCGTGCGAGGGCCATTCGGGTGACGGCCGCCGCGTCGCGCACGGGTGACGACCCACCCGGACGGCTAGAAACGATCAGCCAATCGGCCCCACCTGGGTGGGCGCGTTGACGTGGCGCTGACGCGGTCGGCCGGGCTTCGGATGCCCTGGTGGGATGGCGACTCGCACCGAACCCACCGAACCGACCGAGTCGATCGCTGTGGCCCCGGCGGCGGAACGCCGCGGCAAGGGGCGGGCGGTCATCTCCTGGGTGACCACGACCGATCACAAACGGATCGGCCATCTCTACCTCGTCACGTCATTCGGCTTCTTCCTCGTCGCCGGGGTGCTGGCGATGCTGATCCGGGCGGAACTGGCCCGGCCCGGGCTCCAGTTGCTCTCCAACGAGCAGTACAACCAGTCCTTCACGATGCACGGCACGATCATGCTGCTGCTGTTCGCCACTCCGACCTTCGCCGGTTTCGCCAACGCCGTCATGCCGTTGCAGATCGGCTCCCCGGACGTGGCCTTCCCCCGGCTGAACATGCTGTCGTACTGGCTGTTCCTCTTCGGCGGACTCATCGTCCTCGGAAGCTTCCTCACCCCGCAGGGCGCCGCGGACTTCGGCTGGACCGCGTACACACCGCTGAGCGGCCCGCAGCGCGCTCCCTTTCTCGGCGCCGACCTGTGGATCATGGGACTGGCGTTGTCCGGGTTCGGGACCATCCTGGGCGCGGTCAACTTCATCACCACGATCATCTGCATGCGCGCTCCCGGTATGACGATCTTCCGTATGCCGATCTTCGTCTGGAACGTGCTGCTGACCTCGGTCCTGGTGCTGCTGGCCTTCCCGGTGCTGGCGGCGGCGCTGCTGGTGCTGGAGGCGGACCGGCACTTCGGCGCTCACGTGTTCGACGCGGAGAACGGCGGGGCGATCCTGTGGCAGCACCTGTTCTGGTTCTTCGGCCACCCCGAGGTGTACATCCTCGCGCTGCCGTTCTTCGGGGTGATCACCGAGATCATCCCGGTCTTCGCCCGTAAGCCGATCTTCGGTTACATGGGTCTGGTGGGCGCGACGATCGCCATCGCCGGGCTGTCGGCCACCGTGTGGGCGCATCACATGTTCGCCACCGGCGCGGTGCTGCTGCCGTTCTTCTCGTTCCTGACGTACCTCATCGCCGTGCCCACGGGCGTCAAGTTCTTCAACTGGATCGGCACGATGTGGAAGGGGTCGCTGTCCTTCGAGCCGCCGATGCTGTGGGCGGCCGGCTTCCTGGTGACGTTCCTGTTCGGGGGCCTGACCGGGGTGATCCTCGGGTCACCGCCGCTGGACTGGCACGTCACCGACTCGTACTTCGTCGTGGCGCACTTCCACTACGTGCTGTTCGGCACGATCGTGTTCGCGATGTTCGGCGGGTTCAGCTTCTGGTGGCCGAAGATGACGGGCCGCATGCTCGACCACCGGCTGGAGAAGGTGCACTTCTGGACGCTGTTCGTGGGCTTCCACACCACGTTCCTGGTGCAGCACTGGCTCGGGGTGGAGGGCATGCCGCGCCGGTACGCGGACTATCTGGCCGTCGACGGCTTCACGGTCCTCAACACGGTCTCCTCCGTCGGCGCCTTCCTGCTGGGGCTGTCCACGCTGCCGTTCCTGTACAACGTGTGGAAGACCGCCAGGTACGGCCGGCCCGTCGGGGTCGACGACCCCTGGGGCTACGGGCGTTCACTGGAGTGGGCGACGTCGTGTCCCCCGCCGCGCCACAACTTCCACGCGCTGCCGCGGGTGCGCTCCGAGTCGCCGGCCTTCGACCTCAATCACCCCGAACTGGTCCGACTGGACCAGGCGGAGCGGACCGGCCGGCGCGACGCCATGGAGCCCGGCGAGGGCCACAAGGGCGTCCGCGGGTCCTGACGCGCGCCAGGACCCGCGGGTGCCGGGGACGGCGAAGCGAGGGGTCAGTACAGCTTGGCGACGGCCGTGACCGTGGTGTCCTTGAAGTCGGCCACCTGTGCGTGGGCGAAGGTGCCCATCTGGCCCCACTGGACGACGGTCACGGTCCGCCCGTCCCGGCCCACCGAGAACAGGCCGATGTCGGAGGCGCCCCACTCGGCGACCGTGTGGACGCCGTAGACGTGCGCGCCCTCCTCCACGTTCAGCCGGCCGTAGTACTTCTGCGTGGCGGTGATGTCGGGGTGCTGCTCCATCACCTCGCGCGCGCAGTCGGCGAGGTTCCGCCGCAGCAGCGCGGCGAACTCCCCGGCCCGCCGCTCGCTGCGCTCGACCACGGTGACCTGGAGCGCGCCCGTGTCGTACTCCGTCCAGTACCGCCGGTGGGAGGCGGTGGACGGGAGAGCCTCGCCGACGCACATCGGCAGCGGGTCCGGCTGTCCGGCGGTGACGTCCCCGGCGTACCAGCCGGAGGCGGGGTGCGGCGGCAGCTCGGACGGCTCCAGGAAGGCGGGGCGGTCGGACCGCGGCGTCGCCGCCGCGCCGGCCGGGACGGCGGTCACGGCGACGGCGGCGCCGGCCGCGAGCGCGGTCACGGCGGCGCGGATCCTTCGGGCACGGACGTTCATGATTCCCCCATGGCGGTTCGTCGTGTCGGTCGGGCTTTCTCCCTGTACGACACGAGATGACCGTCATCGGTTGCCCTCGTCAGCCCGCCGTTTTGTCAGTGCGTGTCCGCACCTGTTCCTCCAGGCGGCGCAGACTGCTGTCGAGGGCGTCGGCCACCGCACGCCGTCCCGGGTCGTGGCCCTCGTCGAAGAACGACAGGTGCACCGTCACCTCGCTGGTCCCGCCGTCGAGCCCGGCGACCTGCAGCCAGCCGGCGTAGCTGCCCTGGTCGCGGGTGCCCCATTCGAGCCGCATCTGTTCCGGCCGGGCGCTCAGCAGCGCGGAGGTGTCCTGGTCGGTGCGGTCCTCGTGCACCGTGACGGCCGGCGGCTCCTCGGGCTCCACGTGCAGGTCCCGGGGCAGCCAGGTGTCGAGCCGGCCCACGTCGGCGGCCTGGTCGAAGACCTGCTGGGGCTGGGCGGGCATGGTGCGGGAACGCTCGTACTCGGTCATGTGGCACCACTCCTCGGCGTTCGGGGCCGTACGACGTGACGCGTGCCCTCTGTGCCCGGGCCGAAGCGCCCCACGGGTGATCCGCTCGACGGGCGGGGCGGGGTGCCCGGTGCCAGACTGCTGCGCAACATGCCCGCCACGACCGGATGCCCGACGAGGGGAGACGAAGTGCCGACGTCAGAGGCGAGCGACGCGCTGCTGGAGTTCTTCGCCGATCCGGCCCATCTGACGCTGGACCTCGATACCACCGTCGCCCGGTGCACCAAGGCGCTGGGGCTCCAGCACGCCGTGGTCTACCTCGTCGACCTGCAGCAGCGGTGTCTCGTGCCGCAGACCGACGTGACGTCGAACATTCCCGTGGACGCGTCCCTGGCGGGCTGGGCCTACCGGACGCAGTCGCTGCGCGTCGAGGAGTCCGACACGGGCGGCGTCATCGCGTGGCTTCCCCTGGTCGACGGTGCCGAACGCCTCGGCGTGCTGGCCGTGCGCACCTCGGCGCTCACCGCCACGACGCTGACCCGCAGCCGGGCGCTGGCCTCGCTGCTCGCGATGACGATCAGCTCGAAGCGGGCCTCGGAGGACTCCTTCGTCCGCCACACCCGCACCGAGCCGATGCGGCTCCCCTCCGAGATGCTGCGCGCCTTCCTGCCACCCCGCACCATCGGCAACTCCCACGTCGTGTCGACGGCCGTCCTGGAACCCGCCTACGAGATCGGTGGCGACGCGTTCGACCACGCGCTGACCCGGACGACCCTGCACGTCGCGGTCATCGACGCGATGGGCCACGACCTCGCCTCCGGGCTGACCAGCGCGGTGTCCCTGGCCGCCTGCCGCAACGCCCGGCGCAACGGGGCCGACCTGCCCACGCTCGTCGAGTGCGTCGACGACGCGCTGGCCAGCTGGCTGCCGGACCAGTACTGCACCGCGGTCATCGCCCAGCTGGACTTCGAGACCGGGAGGCTGCGCTGGAGCAACTGCGGCCACCCCGCGCCGCTCCTGATCCGCGGCGAGCAGTTGATCACCGACGCCCTGGAGCGCGACGCCGACCCGCCGATGGGCGTGCCGGGCCGCCTGTCCCCCGAGCCTCGGCATACGCACGAGATCAGGCTGGAGCCCGGTGACCGGGTGCTGGTGTACACCGACGGGGTCACCGAGGCGCGTACGCACGAGGAGAAGCTGTTCGGGCTGGAGCGGTTCGCGGACTACGTCATCCGGGCCACGGCCGGCGGCGAGCTGGCGCCGGAGACGCTGCGGCGCCTGATCCATTCGCTCTTGGACTCGCAGACCGGCCGGCTGCGGGACGACGCCACGCTCCTCATGTTCGAGTGGCGTCCGCCGGCCGGCTGACCCCGCCCGGTCGCCGGCGCGTCAGATCCGGTGCCCCCGCGCGCGCAGCCAGGCGTGCACGGTGTCCTTGTCGGCCGGGGTGATCCGGACGGGTCCCGCCACGTAGGGGCCCTCGTCCTCGGTGAACCCGGTGTCCGTGATCCGCGCGGTGACCCAGGTGGCCAGGTCCTGCGCGGAGCGCTCGGACAGGCCGCCGCGCTCCCAGCCCGTGCGCGCCTCGCGGGCCGCGTCGCGGTCGTGCCGTTCGGTCTCCGCGAGCCACGCCGCCACCAGCCGTTCCACGGTGTCGCGGTCGCCGGGCCCGGTCCCGCGCTGTGCCTGCTCGTCGTTCATGCCGCCCGGGTGCCCGGGCGTGCCGGTACCTCACCTCCCGCACGGCCCCGTGTCGGCGCGGGCGCGCCGGGTACCCGAGGGGCCCAGGGGAGGACCGGCCGGTCCGCAGCCGACGACAGCCCGGAAGGGGACAGCAATGACGCAGCCCGCCGACGACCACGCTCTCGACCAGCGCGCCGGCGTTTCGGAGCTCCGTCTGGCGGCGGGGGACGCCCAGCTCGTCCCCCAGAACGACGCACGCCACGAAGATCTTCCGCTCGACCGCAACCAGGCGATCCTCCAGGCCGCCAAGCAGGTGGGTTCGATCCTGAAGAAGGCCGAGCACCCCTTCGCGCTGGCCGGGAGCGTCGCCGTGTACGCGCACGGCGGCACCCAGAACCTCCAGCACGACGTGGACTTCTGCATCCGGCCCGACGACGCGGAGGCCGTCGCCGCGACGCTGCGGGCGGCGGGCCTGACGGTGTACACGCCGCCCGAGGACTGGCTGCTCAAGGCCAACTGCCTGGGCCAGCAGGTCGACCTCATCTTCGAGCTGGCGCACGAACCGGTCACGACGGAGCTGCTGGCCCGGGCCCAGGACCTCTCGGTCGACTCGGTGCTCATGCCGGTGCTGTCGCCCACCGATCTGCTGCACGGGCTGCTGGCCGCCTTCTCCGAGCACCACTGCGACTTCGGCGCGGTCCTGCCGATCGCCCGCACGCTGCGGGAGAAGATCGACTGGGAGGCGCTGCGCCGCGACTGCGGCGACGCCCCGATGCCCGCCGCGTTCTTCTTCATCCTCGAACGGCTGGAGATCATCCCCCCGGCGGGCGGCACCCCGGCGCGGTACCCGAAGGAGGAGCAGCGATGAGCGACCCCGTCGCACACCAGGGACCCGCGGCGAGCGGCACCGCTGCCGCGGCCGAGAACGTCGAGTACCGCGTGGCGCACCTGCACGACCGGCTCGCCGCGGAGGAACTCGGCGAGCTGGGCGTACGGGCCGAGATCCGGGCGGGGGCGGTCGTGATCACCGGGACGGTGCCCTCCGCGCAGTGCCGCGAGACGCTGCTGCGGGTCGCCCACGAGGAGCTGGCCGGACTCACCGTCCACTCCGACGTGCTGGTCGCGGAGACGACCGGCCCCGACCACGCGGAGGAGCTGTGATGATCCGCGTCGCCGCCGTCGGGGACATCCACATGGGGCTGGACAGCCAGGGGCTGCTGCGGCCCGCCTTCGAGACCCTGCCCGACTGTGCCGACCTGCTGCTGCTCGCCGGGGACCTCACCCGGCACGGCACGCCGGAGGAGGCGCACGTGGTCGCCCGGGAGGTGCGCGACCTGCCGGTGCCGGTGGTGGCCGTCCTCGGCAACCACGACCACCACGACGAGCAGCCCGAGAAGGTGACCGGCATCCTCCGGGACGCCGGGGTGAGCGTCCTGGAGGGGGAGGCGACCGTCGTGGAGTGCTCCGGGGCCCGGCTGGGGATCGCCGGGACCAAGGGGTTCGGCGGCGGGTTCGTCGGACGCAGCGCGGGAGAGTTCGGCGAGCCGGTCATGAAGGAGTTCGTCCGCACCACCCGCCGCTCGGCGGACGGTCTGCACGCCGCGCTGAAGGAGCTGGACGCCGAGGGCTGCGCCTTCCGGGTGGCGCTCACCCACTTCTCCCCCGTCGCCGACACGCTCGCCGGGGAGCCGCCGGAGATCCATCCCTTCCTCGGCAGCTATCTGCTGGCCGAGGCGATCGACACGGCCGGCGCGGACCTGGCGGTGCACGGCCACGCCCACCTGGGCTCGGAACACGGGATGACCGCCGGCGGGGTGCGGGTGCGCAACGTGGCCCAGCCCGTCATCCGCCGGGCGTTCAACGTGTACCGGCTCGGCGCCGCCTGAGCGAGGCCCGGGTGGTCTTCCGGTGCCTCGGGTGCGTCAGGGCCGGGCGGTGTCCTCCGTCGTCCGTCCCAGGCAGGTGACGTCCGCGGGGTCCATGCCCGCCGCCCGGATCACGTGGAAGCCCATACGGTCGTAGAAGGCCCTGGCCGGCGTGTTGGCCGTGGCCATGACCAGGTGGACGGCGGGCACCCCGCGTTCGCGCAGCGCCCGCCAGAACCTCCGCATCAGCGTCCGGCCGTGTCCGCGGCCCTGCCACTCGGGCAGCAGGTCGATGTGGAGGTGGGCCGGGTACGCGGCCAGCTCCGGGACGTTCATCCGCTCGGGGTCGTGCAGCAGTGCGGCGATGACCTCGTCCGGAGTACCGGGCGGGCCCTCGGGCGCCGGATGGCGGTCCGCGACCCGTGGCAGCCACCTGGCGCGGAACTCCTCGACGAAGCGCGGGGTGTCGGCCGTGCCGAGGATGTAGCCGACCGCGCGGCCCTCCCCGTCGTCGAGCACGAAGGCCAGGTCCGGATCCAGGTGGACGTAGGGAGCGGCGAAGGTCGCGGGCAGGACGGCGGGGTCGGCGTACACCGGCCGGCTGTCCCGGCCGTTGTGCGCGGTGCGAACGCAGATGTCGTCGAGGGCGACGGCGTCGGCGGGACGGTACGGGCGTACGGCGGCGAGGGAGGTCACCGCAGCATCCTGCCTTCCTGGGAGCGCTCCCACAAGAGGGGTGCCGCGCTCGGCCGCGCCCGCGGAGACTGCGCCGGATGCGCCGGACCGACACCGTGATCGGGAATCTGTCGCCGCGGCTTCTCAACGGCGCCTGACCTGCGCGGAACGCCCGCGCCGCGGTCCGGGCGGGCCCTGCCGCCGCACCGGGCGCCGATTGGCGCGGCCCGAGCCGGGCACCTGATGATCCCAAGAGGCACCGCCCATACGGCGGTCCTCCACCGTTTCGGGAGAGAGCGAGAGAGCGTCATGAGTCTTTTGCGTATGGCCGGCCGTCCCATGCTCGCCTCGATGTTCGTCGCGGGCGGGCTGCACTCCCTGCGCAGGCCCCAGGACGTGGCCCCGGCGGCCGAGCCGGTCTTGCGGCCGGTGGCCGACCGGGTGGCGGTGCTCCCGGACAGCACCGAACAACTCGTTCGCCTCAGCGGCGCCGTCCAGGTGGCGGGCGGGGTCCTGCTCGGACTCGGCCGCTGCCCCCGGCTGGCCTCCCTGGCCCTCGCGGCGACGCTGGTGCCCACCACGCTGGCGGGTCACCGCTTCTGGGAGGCGGAGGACCCCGCCGACCGGGCGCAGCAGCGGATCCAGTTCCTGAAGAACCTGTCCATGATGGGCGGGCTCCTGATCGCGGCCGACGACACCGGCAGCCGTCCCTCGGTGCTGTGGCGCGGCCGGCACGCCGCCAAGGACCTGCGGCACGACGCCCACCTGGTGCACCGTTCGGTCCGGGCCGCGGCCCGCCCCGCCGCGGCGGCGGGCGGCATCAGGGCCAAGCTCGGGGCCTGAGCCCGGAACCGGGCGTTAGCCCCCCGGGTACGGGGGGACCCGACGCCCGTGGCGGACCGGTCCGCCACGACCCGGCAGGAGGTGGACGATGGGCCACGGAGGAAACGTCATCGACGAGCTGACGACCGATCACCGTGAGGTCGAGGAGCTCTTCGGCAAGATCGAGGCGCTGCCGCCCGGTCACAAGGACCGCAAGCTGTACGCCGATCAGGCCACGATCGAGCTGATCCGGCACTCGGTGGCGGAGGAGGCGTACCTCTACCCGGCCGTGCGCGAGCACGTGGCGAACGGGAACGCCCTCGCGGACAAGGAACTCCAGGACCACGCCGAGGCCGAGCAGATCATGAAGGACCTGGAGGGCCGCGCGGCGGACGACGCCGAGTTCGACCGGTTGATCGGCATGCTGATGACCGAGATCCGTGAGCACCTCGCCGACGAGGAGGACAACCTCTTTCCCCGGCTGCGCGAGGCATGCCCGCCGGAGGCCCTGGACCGGCTGGGTGACAAGGTCCGCCAGGCGAAGAAGACGGCGCCGACCAGGCCGCACCCGTCCGCCCCGGACAAGCCTCCGATGAACAAGCTCCTGGCGCCCGGCGCGGGAATGGTCGACCGGGTGCGGGACGCGCTGTCCGGCCGCGGCAAGGCCGACTGAGCGGAGTGAGCGGTACGTGAGTGGGGCCCGTCGCCACGGCGACGGGCCCCACTCACGTCCACGACGTCGTCGAGCCACGTCTGCGACGTCACCGGGCGTTCCTCACACCCACCACTCCCCCGGCCCCGTGGGGACGGGATCGAGCCTCTCCCGGAACGACGCGACGGTGCGCTCCAGCCCTTCCTCCCAGGTCACGCGCGGGAGCCAGCCGAAGATCTCGTGCGCGAAGCCGGTGGCCGGCCGCGGCTCGACGGGCCGGTCACCCGTCCCGTCGACGAACTCCAGCGGCGAGCCGGAGCCGGCGAGCTCGATCACCCGGCGGGCGATCTCCACGGCCGTGGGCTCCTCGTCACCGCCGATGTCGACGGGCCGCACCGAGCGGCCGGCCGCGACCAGCAGCACGCCGTCCACCATGTCGTCGACGTAGCACAGGGAGTGTCTCCGGCTGCCGTCCCCGGCGACGGTGACCGGCCGCCCGGCGAGGGCCTGCTCGATGAAGGCGGCCGGTACGCTCCCGTCGTCCGACCGCATGCCGGGCCCGTAGCAGGTGAAGAGCCGGACGATCCCGGCGTTCGAGCCGTGGGCGCCCGCGTGCGCGGCGACCAGGGCCTCGGCGAACCGGCCGGCCTCGGCGCAGGCACCGTACGGCCCCAGCGGGTCGCCGGGGAACACCGGCGGCGAGGAGGCCAGCAGGAACCGGGCACCGTCCCGGTCGGCGACGAGCAGCGCGGCCCGGGTGCCGACGCTGCCGGTGTCGAGGATCTCCACGGCCCGGTCCGGCCCGGCGGCCGGCGACGAGGGGCCCGCCAGGTGCAGGACGAGGTCGTAGGGGCCGGTGAGCGCCTCCGCGCAGCCGGGTTCCGCGATGTCCCGTTCCAGGAAGCGGAAGCCGGGACGGCCCGCGAGGTGGGCCACCTTCTCGGCGCGTCCCGTGGAGAGGTTGTCGAGGCAGTCGACTTCGACGCCTGAATCCAGCAGACGGGCGCACAGCCGGGAACCGAGGAACCCCGCGCCGCCGGTCACCAGCACACGGTCCCAGGGCGGGCGTGCCTGAGCCCCCTGGCCGAACGCCGCCATCGGCATCATGAGGACGACCTTCCTTCCTCCGCGAGGCGCTGACGAGCGCGCCCCGGGTGCCCCACCGAGTCGCTTTCATGCTCTGACGCCCGCTCGCCACCGCCCGCCCCTGTGGCCACCGTCACGACCACGCCGGTACGCCGACCCATACGCCCTCCCCTGTGACAAAGCACACGCGTACCCCCAACTCCGTTGCGGCTCACCGCACTTGCCCCTTCCGCCCGCAGACGGGCCGGCCGCGTCGGCGAGGACTCGCCGGTCCCTTCTGCCACGATGGTCGGCGCCGTCATCCGGCTCAGTGGAGTGGCCGCGCAGCGCAGCCGGCCGTCCGACTCCCGTCCCTTCCCCCCTCCGGGTCCCACGACTCGTCTTCGACTGGCGCACCGTGTCTTCTTCCCCTCCTCCCGCACCGTCCCGTTCCCCGTGGCGGTCCCTGAGATACCGCAGCATGCGCTGGTGGTCGGTCGCGAACTTCGTGTCGAACGCCGGTACGTGGATGCAGCTCACCGTGCAGAACCTGCTGGTCCTGCAGATCACCGGGTCCGCCGCCGCGACGGGGCTGTCCATGTCCGTCCAGGCCGCGCCCGCGCTGCTGATCAGCGTGTTCGGCGGTGCGGCCGTGGACCGCTGGCCCCGCAGGCTGACGGCCGCGGTCAGCCAGGCACTGCTCGGCGCGGTCGCGTTCGTGACCGCGCTCATGGTGGCGCTGGACCGGCTCGACGTGGCCTCCCTGATGGTGCTGGCCGCCGTCACCGGCGTGATCGCCACCGTCGACGGCCCGGCCTGCTCGCTGCTGGGCAACGACCTCGTCCCGGCGGAGGACGTACCGTCCGCGATCGGGGTGGGCGCGCTGGTCCACCAGGCCGGCCGGCTCACCGGCGCCGCGCTGGCCGGAGTGACGGTCGGCTTCCTGGGCACGGCCGCCGCGTACGCCGCCAACGGGCTGTCCTTCCTCTTCGTGGCCTCGGTCATCCCCTTCCTGCGTCCCGCGCGCGGGGCGGCCGAGCGCGTGAGGACCGACAAGCGCCTGGGGAGCAACAAGCGCCTGAGGAGCGTCGAGCGCGGAAGGGCCGCGGAGGCCATGACCGTGCGGGAGGGGATCGCCTTCTTCGCGCGCCGCCCCCGGCTGCTGGCGCTGGCCGGTGTCACCGGGGTCAGCGCGGTCTTCGGCCGCAACTACCAGCTCACCCTGGCCGTCCTGGTCACCGGGCCGCTCGCGGGCGGCGCCGGATCGTTCGGCACGGTCTCCACGGTGCTGGCCGTCGGCGGCATCGTCGGCGCGGTCCTGGGCGCCCGGCTGCGCCGGCCCTCCGTACGGGTCGTGGGCGCGCTGGCGGCCGCGGGGGGCCTGCTGCAGGTGGTGGCCGGACTGTCGCCGTCGATGGCCGTGCTGCTGGTGATGGTGCTGCCGATGGCGGTCGTGGAGTCCGTGTCGGACACCGCGGGCACGGCGGTGCTGCAGACCGACCCACCGGCGCACCTGCGGGGCCGGGTGCTCGGGGTGTGGGGCAGCGTCGGCACGGTGTGGAGCCTCGGCGGCCCGCCGGCGCTCGGTCTGCTGATGGAGCTGGCCGGCGCGCGCGGCGCGCTGGTCGCGGGCGGCCTGATCATCGCCGGCACCATCGGCGC
This sequence comes from Streptomyces sp. BK79, assembly GCF_044142145.1. Lineage (NCBI taxonomy): Bacteria > Bacillati > Actinomycetota > Actinomycetes > Kitasatosporales > Streptomycetaceae > Streptomyces > Streptomyces sp. BK79. Next base: position 27,871 of record NZ_JBHVOC010000028.1, on the reverse strand, counting down.
GGGGTACCTCCTGCGCGAGCGCCGGGCCACGGCCCCGGTGCCGGTGCGGGCCGGGGACGCGGACGTGCCGGGGCAGGCGGCGCTGGAGACGGCGGCCTGAGGGTCCCATCCCGTACGAGGGCGGGTCCGCACCCCCGCCCCGCCCGGCCGTCGAGGCTCAGGCGACGAGAGCCTGTCCGGGTCGCAGCAGGGTGATGAGGTGGGCGCGGTGCAGGTCGGCGACGGGGGCCGCGAGGTCGGGGTGGCGCAGCAGGGCCGCCGCGCGGCGGTCGCCCTCGTCGGGCGCGAGCAGGCGGCGGTAGCCGGCCGGGCCACCGGCAGGCGTACCGGTCACGGCCTCGCCGTCGGCGACCGCGGCCACGGCGAGGGCGGCGAGTTCCGGATCGGTCAGCAGGCACGCCGCCCAGCTGGCGACCACCTCGTCCACCCACGTCCGCCAGGCGTCCCCGTCGGGCCCGGTGCCCGTCGCGCCGTCCGCGCCGGTGATCCGGTCGAGCCGGGCGGAGCCCCCGGGCCCGGTCACGTCCAGCAGCCCGACGTCCATCGGGGTCGGGTAGCGCAGCCTGGCCGCGACCGTCACGGCCTGCCTCGCCTGCACCTCGCACAGGGCACCGGCCAGCGCGCCGCCGGACGCCGGATAGGCGCGGGTCAGCCACTGGGCGGTCGCCGCTATGACGGGGGAGAGATCTGCGTGCACTGCCGGGCCGTCCGTACGTCTCGTCGGGGGAACACGGGCCGCGCAAACCGTAGCCCGCGCCCCACGTCCCCGGACATGGCCCGGCTCTCCCCGGCGGCGTGGCCTCGGCCACACCCGCACCCAAGGTGAAGCCCGTCCTTACCCAGGTGAAGCCCGTCCTTACCCAGGGGTGCGACACCGTCCTTACCCAGGGGTGCGACCCTGGGCAGCCCGTGCCGCTCGCCGGCCCCGCCACCCGGTTCACGCCTGTGGAGAAGAAGCCCTGAGTACCACCGTCCTCTCCGAGGCCGTCCCCGTCGTCCTGCTGCTGGCCGTCCTGGCCTTCGCCGTGCTGCGCCCCCGGGGCCTTCCGGAGGCGGCCGCCGCCGTGCCCGCCGCCGCGCTCGCCGTCCTGCTGGGCACGGTCACCCCGCAGCAGGCGTGGCAGCAGACCCGTACGCTGCTGCCGGTCGTCGTCTTCCTCGCCCTGGTCCTGGTGCTGTCGCACCTGAGCGCGCGGGAGGGACTTTTCGAGGCCGCCGGCGCGGCCGTGGCCCGCCGGTGCGGCGGGAGTCCTCGGCGGCTGCTGACCGGGGTGTTCGCCCTGGCCTGCGCGGTCACGGCCGTGCTCAGCCTGGACGCCACGGTCGTACTGCTCACCCCCGTGGTCCTCGCCACCGCGTCGCGGTCCGGCGCGCGGGCCCGCCCGCACGTCCACGCCACGGCGCACCTGGCGAACTCCGCGTCGCTCCTCCTGCCGGTCTCCAACCTGACCAACCTGCTGGCGTTCACGGCGAGCGGGCTGTCCTTCCTCCGGTTCGCGGCGCTGATGACGCTGCCCTGGCTGGCCGCGATCGCCGTCGAGTACGCGGTGCTCCGCCGCTTCTTCCACGCCGACCTGACCGAGCCCGCACCCCCGAAACCGTCCCCCGCACTCGCACCCGCACCCACGTCCGCTCCCGCCACCCCCGAGCCACGCGTCCCCCGTTTCACCGTCGCCGTCGTGGCGCTGACCCTGGCCGGATTCGCCCTCGCCTCGCCCGCCGGGCTGGACCCCGCGTGGGCGGCGCTCGGCGGCGTCCTGGTGCTCGGCGGGCGGGCACTGGCCCGGCGCCGCGTCACGCCCCGCGAGCTGGTGGGCGCCGCGTCACCGCTGTTCTGCCTGTTCGTGCTGGCGCTCGGCGTCGTCGTCCAGGGAGCGATGTCGGGCGGCCCGGCCGCGGGGCTCGGGCGGCTGCTGCCGGCCGGGGACTCGTTGCCGGCACTGCTCGGGGTGGCGGCGGTGGCCGCGGTCCTGGCCAACCTCGTCAACAACCTGCCGGCCGTACTGGCGCTGCTCCCGTTGGCCGCCCCCGCCGGCCCGGGGCAGGTCCTCGCGGTGCTGATCGGCGTGAACCTGGGCCCGAACCTGACCTACGTCGGCTCGCTCGCGACCCTGCTCTGGCGCCGCATCCTGCACCGGCACGGCATCGAGGTGCACCTCGGCCGGTTCACCCTGCTGGGCCTGCTCACGGTGCCGGCCACGGTCGCCGCCGCGACCGTGGCTCTGTGGGCGGCACTTCGCGTCACCGGCCTGTGACCGCGGCGGCCGCCCGCCGGATCACCGGCGGACCCCGCGCCCGGCCCCGCTCACCAGGCCGCGGTGGGAAGCGCGGGGCGGCGTACGGCTTCGGCGGCGTCCCGCAGGTGCAGGGCGACGGTGATCAGCGCGCGCAGGGCGGAGGGGCGCAGGCTCTGGGCGCTCTCGGCGGCCAGCACCAGCAGGCAGCCCGCGGCCTGCTCGACGACCGGGACCGAGAACGCGAAGTCGTCGCCGTCGGCCCCGCGGAACGCGCGCCAGGGGGTCGCGGCGCCGTCGATGGCCTTCTGGACGGCCTGTTCGAGGTGCTGCGCGGCCTGTGCGCACACGGGAGCGGGCAGGGTGATGGTGCGATGGAACGCTGAACTGGTCATATTCTCACTGCTCCCCCGTGCCCGGGGCGTTCGATCGGCGGTCCGGGCGGTTTTCACCGGGTCGGCCGCAGCGGGTCCCTAGTCTGGTGCCGTGTGCCCCGCCTCCTCGTACTCGTCGTCGTACTCCTCGTCCCCCTCGTCGCCCTCTCCCCCGGCCCCGTCGCCCTCGGCCGCCGCGGCCCGGTTCACCGGGCGGACGGTGACCGGTGAGCGCCCGCTGTCCGGTGCGCTGACCGAGGCCGGGCTCGACGACGGGCGCACGGTGATGGTCAAGCGCGGTGACGGCACCGGAGCGGCGCGGGCCGAGGCGGCCGGGCTGCGCTGGCTGGCGGACGCCGGCACGGTGCGGATCCCGGCGGTGCACGGGGACGACGCGCGCTGGCTGGTCACCGACCGCGTGGCGCAGGGGCCCGCGAGCGCGCGGGCGGCGGCCCGGTTCGGCCGGGAGCTGGCCGCCCTGCACGCCACCGGTGCGCCGGCGTTCGGCGCCGCGCCGCCCGGCGGGCCCGCGGACGCGTACATCGGGCTCGCCCCGATGCGCAACGACCCGGGGGAGGACTGGCCGCGCTGGTACGCCGAGCACCGGGTGCTGCCGTACCTGCGGAGCGCGGTCGACGCCGGAACCGTCCGGGCCGGCGAGGCCGCCGACGTCGAGCGGGTCTGCGCGCGGCTGCCCGAGCTGGCGGGGCCCGCCGAGCCGCCCGCGCGGCTGCACGGCGACCTGTGGAACGGGAACGTGCTGTGGGGCGCCGACGGGCACGTGTGGCTGATCGACCCGGCCGCGCACGGCGGTCACCGGGAGACCGACCTGGCCATGCTGCGTCTCTTCGGCTGCCCCCACCTGGACCACGTCCTGGCCGGCTACCAGGAGGCGGCACCGCTCGCCGAGGGCTGGGCGGACCGCGTCGGCGTGCACCAGCTCTTCCCGCTGCTGGTGCACGCCGTGCTGTTCGGCCGGGGCTACGCCGAGCAGGCCCTCGCGGCGGCCCGGGCCGTGCTGCGGACCGCCGGGTGAGCGGTCAGCGCGTGACGACGTGCCGCTTGTTCGGGACGCAGTGGGTCATGGTCAGGCCCTCGACGTCGCGGGGCGGGTTCTTGCCGAGGTTGGCCAGCCGCTCTCGGTCCTCGTCGGTGAGGTCCTGGCTGGCCAGCGGCTCCAGATGCTTCACGTCCTGCGGGCTGATGCCGATGCCCTCGCCGACCCGCAGACCGAGGTCGTTCTCGACCAGCAGGAAGTGCCACACCATGCGCTCCTGCACCGGCCGGTCGCACTGGGAGAGCAGGTCGACGAAGTTCGCCACGAGGTCGTCGCGCTCCCACTCCTCCAGCAGCAGGTAGCGCTGGCCCGCCTGCATGTAGTCGTTGGTGCGCGGGATGCGCTTGCGGGTGAGCCGCCCCTGGATCTCGGGCCCCTGTTCGTCGTGCGTGGGGTACTGCGCCTCGCGCAGTCCGCCGGTGATCGACGGCTCGTAGTTGACGATCGGGTTCTCCCCGCCGCCGTCCTGGTGGTAGGCCATCAGGCCGTCGCGCTGGTTGGTGCGGACGTCGGCGTTCTTGGCCTGGTTGACGGGGAGCTGGAGGTAGTTGGGACCGACCCGGTAGCGCTGGGTGTCGCTGTAGGAGAAGGTGCGGCCGACCAGCATCTTGTCGTCGGAGAAGTCCAGACCGTCGACGAGGACGCCGGTGCCGAAGGAGATCTGCTCGTTCTCGGCGAAGTAGTTCTCCGGCATCCGGTCGAGCACCATCCGGCCGACCGGCTTGGCCGGGAACTCCTGCTCGGGCCAGGTCTTGGTGTCGTCGAGCGGGTCGAAGTCCAGCTCCGGGTGGTCGTGGTCGTCCATCATCTGGACGAGCAGCTCCCACTCGGGGTGGTCGCCGCGGGTGACGGCGTCGTAGAGGTCCTTGGTGGCGTGGCCGAGGCTCTGTGCCTGGACGTTGGCGGCGTCCTCCTCGGTCATGCTGCTCACGCCCTGCTTGGGCATCCAGTGGTACTTGACGAGCTTGGTCTCCCCCGCCGCGTTGACCCACTTGTAGGTGTTGACGCCGAAGCCCTGCATGTGGCGGTAGTCCGCCGGGATGCCGCGCGGGCTGAACAGGTTGATCAGCATGTGCATGCTCTCCGGCGTCTGCGACATGAAGTCGAAGATGCGCCGGGGCTGCTGCTCGAAGGTGACCGGGTCGGGCTTGAGGGCGTGGATGACGTCCGGGAACTTGATCGCGTCACGGATGAAGAAAACCGCCAGGTTGTTGCCGACGAGGTCCCAGTTGCCGTCCTCGGTGTAGAACTTCACGGCGAAGCCGCGGGGGTCGCGGGCGGTCTCGGCGGAGTCGCGGCCGCCGATGACGGTGGAGAACCGGACGGCCAGATCGGTGCGCTTGCCCCGCTCCTGGAACAGCTTGGCGCGGGTGTAGCGGTCGATGGGCTCGTCGCCCCAGGCTCCGTACGCCTCGAAGAAGCCGTACGCCGTCACCCCGCGGGCGTGCACCACGCGCTCGGGGATCCGCTCGCGGTCGAAGTGGCTGATCTTCTCCAGGAACTGGTAGTTCTCCAGCGTCGCCGGGCCGCGGGCGCCGACCGTGCGCTGGTTCTGGTTGTCGTAGACGGGGTGCCCCTGGCGGTTGGTGAGCACCTTGCGGTCGTCGCCGGGGGCGGGTCCCTGGCTCGATACGTCCGTCATGTTCGTGGGCTCCTTCGACTCGTGGCCGTCGTCGGACGCGGCCCTGAGCTGCGAGGTGGCCGTCGGCCGCGCACGTGTGCGCGCCGGGTACCCCACCGCGAGGCGTCCGTCACCTACCAATTTGCGGGCATTTCTCTCGCACGGCACGCCGAGGGCCCCGGACGGCCCGGGACCACCGGGACGCCCGAGGCCCTCGCGGGCCGGCCGGGTCAGCCGTCGTTCAGCCGGGCGCGGAGCAGCTTCTTGCCCAGTTCGGCGCCCTTGCGGCTGTCCGCCTGGGCCTTGCGGAACAGCTCCGCGACCTCGGTGTCCTTGGTGCGCTCCGCGTCCTGGATGTACGTCTCCAGGCGCAGCGCGTTGTTCAGGCACGACTCGACGTACCAGATCAGGTTGTAGTCCTTGTCCTGCGTGCCGGTCACGCCGCCTGCCTCCGAGCCGCTGGTCATGCGGGCCTCCTCCTCGAGGTGTGGGATCCGAAGTGCCGGCCGGGTACCCGGGGCGCCGCCGGGCACACGGCGCGTCCCGCTCCGGAACGGTGTCCCATTGCGACACATGTCCCCATGGGACATTTTCGGGTGTACCCTCGTCCGCATGACGGCAACGGAGCCCTCCCCCGCCCCCGAGGACCGGCGGCAGCGCAAGGCGCGGCAGACCCGCGACGCGCTGGCCACCGCAGCCCGCGACCTGATCCTGGAGCGCGGCCCGGCGGCGACCACGGTGGAGGCCATCGCCGAGCGCGCGGACGTCACGCGGCGCACGTTCAGCCGCCACTTCGCCGGCAAGGAGGAGGCCGCCCTCGATTTCGTCCGCCGGGACGGCGACCGCATCAACGCGTTGCTGCGGGCCCGCCCGGCCGGTGAGCCGCCCCTGCTCGCCTATCGCAGGGCGGTCCGCGCGTGGCTGGCCGACCAGGACGACCCGGCCTGGCACGTGCGTCCCCGGATGCGCGGGCTGCTGGCCCTGGCCGACACTGAACCGGACCTGTTCGCCGCCTACCAGCGCATCCGGGTCGACGCCCAGGAGGAGTCGATCCGCATCGTCGCCGACCGGCTCGGCACCGACGAGGCCCGGGACGTACGCCCCGCCGCCGTCGTCGACGCCGCCGCCGGAGTCCTGATCGCCGCCCTGCGCCAGTGGGCGCGCGGGGGCGACCGGGACGCGGGAGCCGCAGACCTCGCCGCCCTCGTGGAGCGGGCCTACGACGCCTTGACCGCGGAGGCCGCAGCCGCGACCCCCGACAGCACCACCGAAGAATGAGACACGCGCCATGAGCACCACCCCCGCCGCCTCTTCCGGCACCCCCGCCCCGGCCGCCGAGTTCGCCGGCCGCACCGCCCTCGTCACCGGCGCCGCCTCGGGCATCGGCCTGGCCACCGCCCGCCGCCTCGGCGCCGGCGGCGCGAAGGTCGTCGTCGCCGACCACAACGCCGAGGGCGCCGAGAAGGCCGCCGCCGAACTCAGGGCGGAGGGCGTCGAGGCCGCCGCCGTCGAGGTGGACGTGACCCGTCCGGAGTCCGTCGAGGCCGCCGTGCGCTTCGCCGCCGACACCTTCGGCACCCTGGACCTCGCCGTGAACAACGCGGGCATCGCCGGCCCGAGCGCCCCGACCGGCGAGTACGACGTGGAGGACTACCAGCGCGTCGTGCGCACCAACCTCGACGGCGTCTTCTACTCGATGCGCTACGAGCTGCCCGCCATCGAGGCCGCCGGCCGCGGCGGCGCCATCGTCAACGTCGCCTCCATCCTGGGCTCGGTCGGCTTCGCGGGCTCCCCCGCCTACGTCGCCGCCAAGCACGGCGTGGTCGGGCTGACCAGGACCGCCGCCGCCGAGTACGCCGCCAAGGGCATCCGCGTCAACGCGGTCGGCCCGGGCTTCATCGACACCCCCCTGCTCAAGGCCATGGACGAGGCCGCCTACAACGGTCTGGTCGCCCTCCATCCGGCCGGCCGCCTCGGACGCTCGGAGGAGGTCGCCGAGCTGATCGCCTTCCTGCTGTCCGACCGGGCGTCCTTCGTCGCCGGCAGCTACCACCTGGTCGACGGCGCCTACACCGCCGTCTGAGCACGGGTCACGCGTTCGGGGGGAGAGAACGAAGGAGTTCGCTCATGAAGGCACTGCAGTACCGCACCATCGGGGCGCCGCCCGAGGTGGTCACGGTCCCCGACCCGGAACCCGGCCCCGGCCAGGTGCTGCTGAAGGTGACCGCCGCCGGCGTCTGCCACTCGGACATCGCGGTGATGGGCTGGCCCGCCGAGGGCTTCCCCTACGAGCTGCCGCTCACGCTCGGCCACGAGGGCGTGGGCACGGTGGCCGCGCTCGGCGCCGGGGTGACCGGTGTCGCGGAGGGCGACGCGGTCGCCGTGTACGGGCCGTGGGGCTGCGGCACCTGCGCCAAGTGCGCCGAGGGCAAGGAGAACTACTGCCCGCGCGCCGGCGAGCTGGGCATCCACCCGCCGGGGCTCGGACGGCCGGGCTCGATGGCCGAGTACCTGCTCGTCGACGACCCCCGGCACCTGGTGCCCCTGGACGGGCTCGACCCGGTCACGGCGGTGCCGCTGACGGACGCCGGTCTGACGCCGTACCACGCCATCAAGCGGTCGCTGCCCAAGCTGGTGCCCGGGTCGACGGCGGTGGTCATCGGCACCGGCGGTCTGGGCCACGTCGCCATCCAGCTGCTGCGGGCCCTGACCTCGGCCCGGGTCGTCGCCCTCGACGTCAGCGAGGACAAGCTGCGGCTCGCCCGTGAGGTCGGTGCGCACGAGGCGGTGCTGTCGGACGCGAAGGCCGCGGACGCGGTGCGCGAACTCACCGGCGGGCTCGGTGCCGAGGCCGTGTTCGACTTCGTCGGTGTGGCGCCGACCGTGCGGACCGCGGGTGCCGTGGCGGCCGTCGAGGCCGACGTGATGCTGGTCGGCCTCGGCGGAGGGTCGCTCCCCGTCGGGTTCGGCCTGCTGCCCTTCGAGGTGTCGGTCAGCGCCCCCTACTGGGGCAGCCGCGGCGAGCTGATCGAGGTGCTGAACCTGGCTCGCTCGGGCGCCGTGTCGGTGCACACCGAGACGTACTCCCTGGACGACGCCCCGCTCGCCTACGAGCGGCTGCACGAGGGGAAGGTGAACGGCCGCGCGGTGATCCTGCCGCACGGCTGACCGGCGCGCGCCCGCGCCCCCGCCACCGGGCCGGGCGGGGGCGACGAACCCCCCAGTTCGTCGCCCCCGCCCGGTCTTCGCCGTCGCGGTGCACCGCACCGCCCCCGTCGCCGCACCGCCCCCGTCGCCGCGCGGCGCCGACGGCCCGCGGGGCGCGACCGGTCCCCCGTTCCGGTCGTGCCCCGCGGTCCTCGAACCTACGTGGACGGCTCGGCCGTTGTGAATCGTGTCGATGCCCGCTGCCCGGCCCGCAGGACTCACCCGTGCACAGGCGAGTCCGGATGGCCCGTTTTCGTCCCGTGCAGCCGGGGCGGGTCGAGGTCTCCCGCCACCAGGTGGGCCAGCACGACCTCGTACAGGTCACTGCCCGTGGCCAGGAGCTGGCGTTCGAGGACGGGCTCGGCGCTGCGGACGTGCTCGCGCACCGTCTGGGCGTGCACGCCGAGCCTGCGCGCGGCCCGCTCGGCGTTGCCGCCCTCCGCGATCCAGGTGCGCAGGGTGCGCCGCAGGTTCCGGGCGTCCGGCTCCAGGCGCCCGAGCAGGTCACCGGCCCAGGTGCGCAGCGCGGGACCGGCCAGCAGGCCGGTGAGGCAACCGGGCCCCTGAGGCCGGCCGGCTCCGTCGTCGGCGGGGTGCTCGTCGAGGCCGGCTTGCGCGTTGAGCGCGAGGTGGACGGTGGCGCGCGCGGTCAGGTCGGCGAAGTCCGTGCGCAGCAGTGCCTCGACCCGGTCCATGCGGGCGCGGACCGTGTTGCGGCTGACGCCGAGGATCTTGGCCGTGTTGACCGCGGTGAACTCCAGGCCGAGCCGGGTGGTGGCCAGCAGTTCCGCACGGGTGTGGTGGGGCAGGGTGTCGAGCGGCTCCAGCAGGCGGGCCGTCCAGCCGCGCAGCTCCGCCGGGTCCATCAGGCGCTCGGGGTGGGTGCGTTCGGCGTACACGGCGGCCTTCTGCGGACGGAACCGGGCGACCGCCAGGGCGCTCACGGCCTGGCCGTAGGCCGTGGCGGTGCGGGCGAGGCTCTGCCGGGCGCTGCCGCCGAGGAAGACGCCGGGCAGGCCGCCGACGAGCGCGCGCAGTTCCCGGCCCGCCGCGTCGCGGGGAGCGAGGACGATCACGTGCCCGTCCATCGCCGGGCAGCGTACGACGAGGGCCCTCTCCCCCGTCGCCGCCAGGCACTCCTCGGCCAGCCGGTCGCGCTCCCGGGGGCCGCTCTCGACGACGTACACGCACGCCGTGTCGGTGTCGAGGAGGCCCGGCCAGAGTCCGGCGGCCACCCGGCGCGCGGAGACGGTGTCCTCCACCATCAGCAGTTGCAGGATGGCCAGCCGCAGGTCGGAGGTGGCCCGCCGCAGGCGGTGCCCGGCGGCGGCCGACTCCTGCCCGGCCAGCAGCAGCTCCACCACCTGGGCGGTGTGCGTGACGATGTCGGCGGCCCGCCGGTCGAAGGGCGTCTCGCGGGTCACCGCGAGGACGGCGGCCGGTGCCGGGTGGACCCGCTCCACGCGGACCAGCCGCAGATGGCGGCCCCGGTCCTCCAGGGCGGCGGAGGCGATCCGGCCCGAGGTGATGTCGGCGACCAGGTCCTCGTCCAGGGGCGTGCGGGTGCCGGCCAGCAGGAGTCCGGCGCCGTCCTGCAGCGACACGGACGCGTGCGCGGCCGAGGCGAGCCAGGCCACGACCCGGTGCACGTCGCGTCCGGCCGGCCGCAGGTGGTCGAGCAGCCGCGCCGCCCAGTCCGCGTCCCCGCCCGGCTCGGTCCCGCTCTGCCGTGCACCGTCCTCTCGGCCCGCCACGTCGGCCTTCTCCTCGTCCTCGCCACGACCCCGGCCCAGGTCGGGGACGTTACCTCATGGCCCGGCGCGCACGGCACTCCCGGCGACGGCGCGGGGCCCGGGCTCGCGGCACCCACCGGGGCCCGGCGGTGCGTGCGCGCGAGCGGGCATAAGCTCGGTGAATGGCGAAGTACTTCGACGTGCACCCCGACAACCCCCAGCCGCGCAGCATCGCGCAGGTCGCCGACAGCGTCCGCGCCGGCGCGCTGATCGCGTATCCGACGGACTCCTGTTACGCCCTCGGCTGCCGACTGGGCAGCCGCGACGGCATCGACCGCATCCGGTCCATCCGGCAACTGGACAGCCGGCACCATTTCACCCTGGTGTGCCAGGACTTCGCGCAGCTCGGTCAGTTCGTGCAGATCGACAATGACGTGTTCCGGGCGATCAAGGCGTCGACCCCCGGCAGCTACACCTTCATCCTCCCGGCGACGAGGGAGGTGCCGCGCATGCTCCAGCACCCGAAGAAGAAGACCGTGGGCGTGCGCATCCCCGACCACGTCGTCACCCAGACCCTCCTCGCCGAGCTGGGCGAACCGCTGCTGTCGAGCACCCTGCTGCTGCCCGGCGAGGAGGAGCCCCTGACCCAGGGCTGGGAGATCAAGGACCGGCTCGACCACGTGGTGGACGCGGTGATCGACTCGGGGGAATGCGGCACCGAGCCCACGACGGTCGTCGACTTCTCCGGCGGTGAGGCGGAGATCGTACGGCGGGGCGCGGGCGACACGACACGGTTCGAGTGACGGACGAGCCGGGCGGCAGGGGCCGGGCCCTCTGAGGGGCCCGGCCTCGCCCGCCCGGGACGGCGTGCCACGATGACCATGATCCGCCGGTGGCGCCGGCGGGATGTCCCCCGTGAGGCACGACAGAAAGGCAGCCCCACCATGACCGCCGTACAGGGAACCGCTGTCGACATCCCCACCGAGGACGGCACGGCCGACGCCTATCTGGCGCACCCCGCCGACGGCGGGCCGCACCCCGCCGTGCTGTTCTACATGGACGCCTTCGGGCTGCGCCCGCGACTGAGGGAGATGGCCGACCGGCTGGCCGGCGCCGGGTACACCGTCCTGGTGCCGAACGTCTTCTACCGGAGCGGGCGGGCCCCGGTCGTGGAGCTGCCCGAGTTCATCGACGTGGCGGCGCGTCCGGACCTCTTCCGGTCGCTCGGGCCGGCCTTCCAGGCGCTCACGCCCGAGCGCGCGGTGCGGGACGCCGGCGCCTACCTGCGGTGGCTGGCCGACTGCCCGGCGGCGGCCGGCGGCCCCGTCGCGCTGACCGGCTACTGCATGGGCGCCGCCCTCGCCCTGCGCACGGCCGGCGCCCACCCGGACCGGGTCGCGGCGGTGGCCGGCTTCCACGGGGCGAACCTCGCGACCGGGGAGCCCGACAGCCCGCACCTGAAGGCCGGGCGGATCACCGCCGAGGTGTACGTCGCCCACGCCGACCAGGACCCGGGCATGCCGGCCGAGCAGCGGGAACGCCTCGCGGCGGCCCTGGACGCGGCCGGTGTCCGGCACCGCTGCGAGGTGTACGAGGGCGCCCACCACGGTTACACGCAGGCCGACACCGCGGCGTACGACCCGGACGCGGACGAGCGGCACTGGGCGGCGCTGCTGGACCTCCTGAAACGGACGCTGTGACCCGGCGCCTCTGAAGCACCGCCGCCGGAGGGAGAGTTGACGAGGGCCCACGTCGAGCGTCCGGGCCGGGCGTTGTTACCGTGCCCGGATGCCCGACTCCTCACGTGACACCGCCGAAGGCGCCGGCTGGGGCTCCACCGAGCGCGGCGCCTACCCGCGGCTCATGCCGCAGCGCACCGGGAAACTGTCCTGGCTGAACCCCGCAACCCTGTGGGCCGCCCGCAACGGCGTGCTGGCCTCCTGGTTCGGCGACCCCACGGGGCGCACGCGCGCCCGCTGGGTGGCGCAGCGGGCGGCGGCCGGGGCGCCGGCCGACAAGGTGATCCGGCGGGACGACCCCGACCGGTTCTCCTTCCTGGTCATCGGCGACACCGGGGAGGGCGACGACCCCCAGTACGCCGTCGTGCCCGGGCTGCTGCGGGCCGGCGGGGACACGCGGTTCGCGGTCCTCGCCAGTGACGTGATCTACCCGGTGGGCAGTGCCGACGACTACGGCCCGAAGTTCTTCCGCCCCTACCGCGACTACCAGGCCCCGGTCTACGCGATACCGGGCAACCACGACTGGTACGAGGACCTCGGCGGGTTCATGCGGGTGTTCTGCGGTGACGCCCCGCCCCTGCCGCCGGAACCCGCGCCGCGCCCGCTCACCCGGGCCTGGCTGCGGTCCCTGCTGTGGCACCGGCCGCGTCCGGACGACGGCCGGCGCCTGGACGAGGCGCGCGGGATGCGGGCCGCGCCCGCCCAGCAGGCGGTGCAGCCCGGCCCGTACTGGGCGATCGACGCCGGCCCGGTCCGCATCGTCGGCATCGACACGGGACTGCTGGGCACGGTCGACGCCGGGCAGGGCGCCTGGCTGCGCGAGGTGTCCCGGGGGCCGCGCCCGAAGATCCTCGTCACCGGCTCGCCCCTGTACGTGGACGGCGAGCACCGTCCCTGCGCGATCGAGGGCGGCGGCACGGTCGACGACATCGTGCGCGACCCCGGCCACCACTACGTCGCGGCGATAGGCGGCGACATCCACAACTACCAGCGCTACCCGGTCGACGTGGACGGGCGCACCGTCCAGTACGTCGTCGCGGGCGGCGGCGGGGCCTTCACCCACGCCACCCACACCATCCCCCGCGTCTCGGTGGCCGGCGTCACCGAGCGGGACTTCCGCTGCTATCCGCTGCGCGGCGACTCCCTCGCGTTCTACAGCCGCCTCTACGGCCGCCGGCTGCGGCTGCGGCGCCTGTTCACCCTCACGGAGGCCGAGGCGACGGCCGTGATCACCGAGCGTCTCGGCATCCGCCCGGCCCGCGCCCCGGGCACCGCCGCGCGGGTCACCCGGCGTACCCGGCTGGTCGCCGGGCTGCTGGGCACCGGGCGGCGGCCCGACCGCCGAAAGCGGTTCCGGCTGCCCGTGCGCAAGATCTACACGCAGGTGTTCTCGCCGGGCTCCGCGACGTACGACCCGCCCTTCTTCAAGAGCTTCCTGCGCCTGGACGTCGCCCCCGACGCGATCCGGCTGCGCTGCTACGCCGCCACCGGCAACCGTGCGCAGGAGCTGGACCCGCCGGTCGAGGACGAGGTGACGATCCCGCTCGGGTGACGGCTCACCAGCGTCCGGGCTCGCTGCCGGCGCCGAGGCGGTGTTCGGCGCGCAGGGTGTCGGCGAACGCGCGCATCGGGGCGGACAGCCCGGCGCAGGCGGCGGCGAGGTTCGGCCAGGTGGTGTCGCCGCCGTACGGCGGGACCGACTCGGCGCGCAGGATCGTGCGCGCTCCGTTGGTCGTCGGTCGGCCGTCCGATGCGGCTTCGGCACGGATCGTGGCAGACGCGGCACCACTCCTGCCCCGCCGTGCGGTTGATCACCGGTCCTCCCGTGGGCGAGGCTGGACGGGCGGCACACCGCCGCGCACAGTCGAGGGAAGGTCCCACGGTGATCAGCATCCCGGCGCACACGCTCAACGACGGCACCGCTCTCCCCGCCCTGGGGCTGGGCACCTGGCCGATGGACGACGACGAGGCGCAGCGGGCGGTCCGCGAAGCCCTGGAGACGGGGTACCGCCTGATCGACACGGCGACGAACTACCGCAACGAGACCGGCGTCGGCCGCGGCGTGGCCGCCTCCGGGGTCGCCCGCGAGGAGATCGTGGTGACGACCAAGCTGCCCGGCCGGCACCACGGCTACGAGGAGACCCTCGCCTCGTTCGAGGAGTCCCGCGCCCGGCTCGGTCTGGAGTACGTCGACCTGTACCTCATCCACTGGCCGCTGCCCCGGGTGGACAAGTACGTCGACTCCTGGAAGGCGATGGTCAAGCTGCGCGACGACGGCCTGGTGCGCTCGGTGGGCGTCTCCAACTTCACGGCGGAGCACATCGAACGGCTGGAGAAGGAGACGGGGGTCCTGCCGTCGGTCAACCAGATCGAGCTGCACCCGCTCTTCCCGCAGGAGGAGTTGCGCGCCTTCCACGAGCGCAAGGGCATCCGCACCGAGAGCTGGAGCCCGCTGGGGCGCGGCAGCGACCTCCTGGACGATCCGGCGGTGGCCGCGGTCGCCGACGCGCACGGCGTGACACCCGCGCGGGCCGTCCTGCGCTGGCACACGCAGCTCGGCGCGGTGCCCATCCCCAAGTCCTCCGACCCCGCGCGGCAGCGCGCCAACCTCGACGTCTTCGGCTTCGAGCTGGACGCCGGCCAGATGCGCGCGATCGCGGACCGGGCGCACCGGCGGATCGGCGGGGACCCCGAGGCGCACGAGGAGTTCTGAGGGGGCCCTGTCCGCGCGCGAGGGCCGTTCACTGTCCGGGTCACTGTTCGGGCAGGGGCTGCTCGGCCCAGATGGTCTTGCCGCCGCCCGTCTGGCGGCTGCCCCAGCGCTGGGTGAGCTGGGCGACCAGCAGCAGGCCCCGGCCGCCCTCGTCGTAGGCGTGGGCCCGGCGCAGGTGCGGCGAGGTGGAACTGGCGTCGGAGACCTCGCAGATGAGGGCCGTGTCGCGGATGAGGCGCAGTTGGATGGGTGGCTCGCCGTACCGGATGGCGTTGGTGACGAGTTCGCTGACGACGAGTTCGGTGACGAACGCCACCTCGTCCAGTCCCCAGTCGGCCAACTGCTCGATGACGGACCTGCGGACGGTGGCCACGTGCGCGGGATCGGGCAGGACGTCCCAGGTGCGGATCCGGTCCGTGCCCAGCGCGCGGGTGCGGGCCAGCAGCAGCGCCACGTCGTCGCCGGGCTCCTCCGGCATCACGGCCTTGAGGACGGTGTCGCACAGGGTCTCCAGCGAGTTGGCGGGCGCGGTGAGCGCCCGGCACAGCTCGGCGGTGGCGTGGTCGACGTCCCGGTCGCGGTCCTCGACGAGGCCGTCGGTGTACAGGGCGACGACCGAGCCCTCGGGCAGCTCCAGCTCGGTCGCCTCGAACGGCAGTCCGCCGACGCCGAGCGGCGGCCCCGCGGTCATGCGGACGAGCCGTGCGGTGCCGTCGGGCAGGACGAGGGCCGGCGCGGGGTGCCCGGCCGCGGCCATGGTGAGGACGCGGGTGACGGGGTCGTAGACGGCGTAGAGGCAGGTGGCACCCAGTTCGGCCACCTCGTTGCCCCCGTCACCGGCGGTGAGGTGGGTGACGAGGTCGTCGAGGTGGGTGAGGAGTTCGTCGGGGGGCAGGTCGACGTCCGCGAGGGTGCGTACGGCCGTGCAGAGGCGGCCCATGGTGGCCGTGGACGGGATGCCGTGGCCGACGACGTCGCCGACGACCAGGGCCACGCGGCTGCCGGACAGCGGGATCACGTCGAACCAGTCGCCGCCGATGCCGGCCGCCGACACGGAGGGCAGGTACCGGTGGGCGACCTCGACCGCCGCCTGTCCCGGCATGCCCTTGGGGAGCAGGCTGTGCTGGAGGGCCAGGGCGGTGGAACGCTCGCGGGCGAAGCGGCGGGCGTTGTCGATGCAGACCGCGGCCCGGCTGGCGAGCTCCTCGGCCAGGACGGTGTCGTCGTCGACGTGCGGTGGCCGGGGCGCGGCGCGCACGGCCACCACCACGCCCAGGGTCGTGCCGCGGGCCATCAGCGGCACCGCCAGGGTCGAGCGGACCCGCTCCCGGTAGGCGCGGTTGTACGGGGCCTGCTCGTTGCGGACCCGCATCCACCGGTCGAAGCCGGGGTCGCCGGGCCCGGTGCGCACCGCCCGTCCCTCGCGCAGGGCTCGGGCGGGCGCCGAGTACGGGGGGTAGGCGTCCATCTCGCCGAGGTGGACCGAGGCCCGGGGGAAGTCCTCGGTGGCGGCTCGGTGCGCGACGCGCCGGAGTTCGATCTCCTCGGCGGGCACCGCCAGTGGTTCGTCCGCGCCCAGGACCCAGTCGAGCAGGTCGACACTGGCGAAGTCGGCGAAACGCGGGACGAGGAACCCGATCAGTTCCTCGGCGGTGCGGACGACGTCCAGCGTGGTGCCGATACCGGTCGCGGCCGCGTTCAGCAGGCCCAGCCGCTGCCGCGCCCGGTGCTGCTCGGTGGTCTCGAAGCCCGCCACCGCCACGGCGGTCACCTCGCCCGACGTGTCGCGGACCGGCCACATCTCGACGGTCCAGGCGTGCTCGCCGAGCAGGGAGGAGGCGGGGGTGAACGTCTCGTAGTGCGCGGGCCTGCCGGTGTCGACGACCTGCTGGAGATGGCGCAGGAAGCCGGAGCCGTTGGCGTCGACCTCTTCCATGATCTCCGGCAGCCGCCGTCCGATCAGCTCCTCCTCCGGCAGTCCCAGCATGCGGCGCGCCGTGTCGTTGACCCGCAGGTAGCGCTGCCCGGTGTCGTGCACGGACATCGCCAGGGACGACTGCTGGAAGGTGTCGCCGGTCAGGACGCGGCCCGGTTCCCCGGGCGGCTCGACGGTCACGGCGAACCCGTCCGGAGCGCCCGTGGCTCCCAGCAGGGGCGCACCCCGCAGACACAGCGCCACGGTGGAGCCGTCGCGGTGCCGGAGCAGGGCCGGGCCCGCGAGGCCGGAGAGGTCCGCGGGCGGCACGTCCCGGGCGAGCAGGTCCCGCGCGTCCCGGCCCACGACCTCCTCGGCCGGATAGCCGGTCAGCCGCCGGGCGCCCTCGCTCCATCCCGTCACCGTGCCGTGGGCGTCCAGCGTCGCCACGGCGGAGGCATGCTCCATAGCGTCCAGGATTGACCCATTGCGGCCCGGTTTCAACCGCGACGGAGCGAGGGAGTGGCGTCACCCGCGGTGAGCGCGCAGCGCGGCGAGGGCCCGGTCGGCGTGCGTGCTCATCCTCAGCTCGCTGCGGACGACCTCGAGCAGGGTGCGGTCCTGGCCGATGACGAAGGTGACCCGCTTGGTGGGGGCGAGGCCGAACCCCCGCTTCACCCCGAACAGCTCACGGACCGCGCCGTCCGCGTCGGACAGCAGCGGCATGCCGAGCGTGTGGCGTCCGGCGAACTCCTGCTGCCGTTCGACCGGGTCGCCGCTGACGCCGACGGGGCGGGCCCCGAGTGCGGCGAACTCGGCGGCGAGGTCGCGGAAGTGGCAGGCCTCCGCGGTGCAGCCGGGAGTCAGTGCGGCGGGGTAGAAGAACAGCACCACGGGGCCGTCGGCGAGCAGTTCCGTGAGCCGGCGCGGGACCCCGGTCTCGTCCGGCAGGGTGAAGTCCTCGACCGTCCCGCCCACGGCGGGGGTCCGGCTCACGACCGGCCCTCGCTGCCCTTGGCGACGCCGCGCGCCCACAGCACGAGCGGGACCTGCACCGGCAGCCGGCCGTACGCGGCGGCCTTCTGCGGTGCGGGGCGGTGCCGCCAGTCCACGGCCATCTTGACGTTGGCGGGGAACACGCCGACGAAGAAGGCGGCCGTGGTCAGCGCGGCGGCCCTGCGGGTGCGCGGCCAGGCGACGCCCGCGGCGAGCACCAGTTCGGCGGCGCCGCTGGCGTACGTCCAGGCCCGGGGCGTACCGGGCAGGCCGCGCGGCACGATCGCGTCGAAGGTGCGGGGGCGGGCGAAGTGGGCGACGCCCGCGGCGGCCAGCAGGCCGGCGAGCAGCAGGGGTGAGCGTTCGGACCGGGACACGGTTCCTCCTCCGGGGGGCCTGCCGCGCGATATTACTCGACGGTAAAGATCAGTGGCGTACGGCTGCGAACGCGTACACGGTCAGGGGCCACCGCTCGACCGGGGCCCGCCGGGAGGTTCGCGTCCTTCACCCCGCGCCACCGCCCCGCCGCCGGGCCGGCCCGCCCGGCGCCGTTCAGGCGAACCTCGCGGCCCGCGCGCGTGGGGGCGCGCGGCGGCGTCGAGAACTGTCCCGTGGAGCTGCCGCTGATCCCGCCCATGCTCGCCACGCCCGGCGCCCTGCCACCCGCCGCGCAGGACGCGCGCTGGGCCTACGAGACCAAGCAGGACGGCCAGCGCGTGGTGGTCTACCTGCCCGGCGACGGCAGCGTGCTGCTCCGGGCCCGCTCCGGCCACGACATCACGGCCGCCTACCCCGAGCTGGCGCCGCTCGCCACCGCGCTCGGCACCACCCCGGCCGTCCTGGACGGTGAGGTGCTGGCGCTGGACGAACGGGGCCGCGCCGACTTCCAGTTGCTCCAGTCCCGCATGGGCCTGGCGCACGCCCCCGGCCGGGCGGCGCGCCGGGCGGCCGGGGCGCCGGTCCACCTGGTGCTGTTCGACGCCCTCCACCTGGCGGGCCGCTCCCTGCTCCGCCTCCCCTACTCCGGCCGCCGCGAGCGGCTGGTCGGCCTCGGCCTCGCCGGGCCGGCCTGGTCGACCCCGGCCGCGCTGGTCGGCCACGGCGAACAGGCCCTGCGGGCCACCCGCGAGCACGGGCTCGAGGGCCTGGTCTGCAAGCGGCTGGACTCGGTGTACGAACCGGGGGTCCGCTCCCGGGCCTGGATCAAGATCCGCAACATGCGCAGCGAGGACGTCCTGGTGGGCGGCTGGCTCCCCGGCAAGGGCCGCCTGGCGGGCCTTCCCGGCGCCGTCCTGGTGGGCCAGCGCGCCGAGGGCCGGCTGCGGTACGTGGGCGGGGTGGGCACCGGCTGGAGCGCGGCCGAACGCGCCGAGCTGGCGGCGCTGCTGCGGGCCGCCGCGACGGACGCGTGCCCCTTCGACCCCGTACCGCGCGTGCCGGGGGCGCGCTGGGTCGTCCCCCGGCTGGTCGGCGAGGTCCGCTACAGCACCCGTACCCGGGAGGGCATGCTGCGCCAGCCGTCCTGGCTGCGGCTGCGCCCGGACCTCGCGCCCGAGGACGCGGCGGCCGACGTCCCGGACGACATGGTGTGAGCCTGTGACGCGGGACCCATTGTTGGGCTGTCCTTCACCACCGTGACGCCCGGGCCCTCTTGGCGCGCGAGGGAAAAGACGGGAACCTGAACTCCCCTTCCCCCCACAGCCGTTGGGCTGCGCCCGGAATCCGAGGAGGACGCGGTGTCGTCGCGTACCGCCCAAGCCCGCCGCAAGAGATGGCTCGTCGCACCGTTCGGTGCCCTCGCCCTCGTCGTCGCCTTCCCCACGAGTGCCTTCGCCGCCCCGCCCCCGGGACTGCCCGGCAACGCCGACGCCCTGGAGCGGACGTACCAGCCCGCCTACGACTACGACACGGACGGCTGCTACCCCACGCCGGCCATCGGCGCCGACGGAGCGGTCAACGGGGGCCTCAACCCCACCGGTGCCCTCAACGGCAACTGCCGCGACGCCGCCGACCTGGACAACACCAACGGCTACTCGCGCGCGAAGTGCGACAACGGCTGGTGCGCCTACATGTACGGCCTGTACTTCGAGAAGGACCAGGCGCTGCCCGGCAGCAGTCTCGGCGGTCACCGGCACGACTGGGAGCACGTGGTGGTGTGGGTGCGGGACGGCGCCGTGCAGTACGTCTCGACCTCCAACCACGGCTCGTTCAGCGTGCACGCCAGATCGGCGGTCCGCTTCGACGGCACGCACCCGAAGATCGTCTACCACAAGGACGGCATCAGCACCCACTGCTTCCGCCTGGCGACCTCGGGCGACGAGCCGCCGGAGAACCACAAGGGCGCGTGGCAGTACCCGGCCCTGGTGGGATGGAACGGTTATCCGGCCGGCCTGCGCGACAGGTTGAGCGCGTACGACTTCGGTAGCGCCAACTTCGGCCTCAAGGACGGCAGTTTCGCCTCCCACCTGGCCGCCGCCAAGCCGGCCGGGATCCCCTTCGACCCCAACGCCTGAGCCGGAGCGGCCAGTCGGGCGAACCACGAGCCGGACTCCTCCCCCGGGGCACTATCGTGTCCGCATGTCCGTCCCCGAACTGATCCGTATCGTCTCTCGCGACTCCCCCATGGCCCTGGCGCAGGTCGAGCGCGTCCGGGCCGGGCTGGCGGCCCTCCACCCCGGCGTGCGCACCGAGGTCGTGCCGGTGCGCACCACCGGCGACAAGTGGCTCGGCGACCTGTCGCTGGTGGAGGGCAAGGGCGCGTTCACCAAGGAGGTCGACGCCGCGCTGCTGTCGGGCGAGGCCGACCTCGCGGTGCACTGCGTCAAGGACGTGCCCGCCGACCGCCCGCTGCCCGCGGGCACGGTGTTCGCCGCGTTCCTGGAGCGGGACGACATCCGGGACGCCCTCGTCCACCCGGGCGGTCTCACCCTGGACGAGCTTCCGGCCGGCACCCGCGTCGGCACCTCCTCGGTGCGCCGCGTCGCCCAGCTGGCCGCCACCCACCCGCACCTGCGCTGCGTGCCCTTCCGGGGCAACGCCAACCGGCGGCTGGCGAAACTCGCCGCCGGCGAGGCGGACGCCCTGCTCCTCGCGGTCGCCGGCCTGGAACGCATCGGCCGCCGCGACGTGATCAGCGAGGTCCTCTCCCCCGAGACGATGATGCCGCCGATCGGCGCGGGCGTCCTCGCCCTGCAGTGCCGGGAGGGCGACCGCGCGCTCATCGACGCGGTGAGTGGCCTCGGCCACCCGGACACGCACCGGGAGGCGACGGCGGAACGCATGTTCCTGCACGTCCTGCAAGGGCACTGCAACAGCCCGATCGCCGGGTACGCCCGGGTGGACCGGAGCGGGGAACTGTCGCTGCGGGCCTGCGTGTTCACCCCGGACGGCAAGACCCGGCTGAACGCCCACGAATGGGCCGGGCGGCTCGACCCGGCGACGCTGGGCACCTCGGTCGCCGTGGCCCTGCTGCGCCAGGGGGCCCGCGAGATCATCGACGGCATCGCGCACTGAGGCGCCGCACGCCGCCCCGCGCGCCGCGGATCAGGCGGAGCCCTCCTCCGCCTGGTCCCGCAGGAAGACGCTCACCTGGTGCGCCAGCCCGCCGTCCCGCACCGGGGCGCACAGCGGCCCGGCGTCCCCGTCGGACAGCCCGAGGCCGCCGGTCCACAGGCGGCGGTCGGTCCACTCCTCGTCCACCCGCAGCTGCACCTGCACGTCGATCTGGCCGAGGCTCGCCTCCGGGCCGGCCGCGTAGAGCACGGCGGTGGCCCGGCGCAGCGGATACACGTCGAAGCCCTCGACGAACTGGGAGTTGCGCCAGTCGAGGAAGGCGCTCTCCCCGTCGGGGCCGATGCGCACGTCCACCTGGCCGTCCTCCAGGTGGATGCCGAGCTGCCGGCCGCCCCGGTTCTCCACGGTCACCCGGACACAGAAGTACGTCAGCCCCTCGGCGGCGTCGTCGCGCCCGCGCGGCGGTTCGGCCGGCTCAAGGCGGTGGACGCGGACCCGCAGACCGGCGTGCTCGTCGTACTCCTGCCAGTCCCCGACCACGTTCGGCTCGTACACGGTGCCCCTCTCGACCTCTCGACGCTGCTTCCTATCTGTGCGCTCAGTGCACTGTCAAATGAGCGGAATGCGCTGTGGCCAGGGGCTTCACCCCTTTTGATCGGTGATCAAGCGTTGCGCAGGGACGATCCGCCGGCGCCCGCGCGAGGCGGTCACGAGGAGCGTGCCGCACATCACGTTCCGTTCCTCCGCCGTCTCGCCCACCGGTCCACAGCCGTTCGGGTGGCCGTCCGGCGCTTTGGCGCTCAGTATCCATATATACGAGGACGTGCCAGCACCCCTGCTGAGGGAGGTGCGCATATGCGTATCGCCGGCAGAACCAAGCCCCACCCCCACGACGACGCCCCCGACACCGCGGCGGCGTTCGAACGGCTCGCCGGGCTGCCGGAGGGCCCGGAGCGCAAGGCCCTGCGGGACGAGCTGATCCAGGTCTGGCTGCCCATGGCCGAGCGGATCGCGGTCCGCTTCCGTGGCCGCGGCGAGAACCTGGAGGACCTCTACCAGGTGGCGGCCCTCGGGCTGGTCAAGGCCGTCGACCACTACGACCCGGAGCGCGGCCACGCCTTCGAGGCGTACGCCGTGCCGACCGTGACCGGCGAGATCAAGCGGCACTTCCGCGACCACATGTGGACCCTGCACGTGCCGCGCCGCATCCAGGACCTGCGCAACCGGGTGCGCAAGTCCGCGAAGGAGCTGGCGCAGACCACGCCGGGACGCGCCCCCACGATCGAGGAGATCGCCGAGCACGCCCAGCTGACCACGGTCGAGGTCCGTACCGGCATGGAGGCGCTGGAGTGCTTCTCCGCCCTCTCCCTGGAGGCGGAGATGCCCGGCACCGACGGGTACGCCCTCGGGGACGCGCTGGGCGGGCCGGACCCGGCCTTCGACACGGTCGTGGACCGGGTGGCCGTCCGGCCCTGTCTGGAGGCGCTCCCGGAACGCGAGCGCACCATCCTCTACCTGCGTTTCTTCGCCGGAATGACCCAGAGCCGGATCGCGCAGCAGCTCGGCATCTCGCAGATGCACGTCTCGCGGCTGCTCAGCGGCTGCTGCGACCGGATCCGCGAGGAGATCCTCGCGGAGGTCCGCTGACTCGGATCCCCGGTCGACTCAGGCCCCCGGTGCGGCACCGGGGATCTGCGTCGGGCCGTGCCGGTCCAGCGCGTCCTCGAGGGCGGCCCGGATCTCCGGCGGCATCACTCCGCTACGCCCCCAGATGAGTATCAGTTCCGCGACATTGCGCAGTTTGATGTTCGTGTGCTGGGAAACTTCCTTGAGGACGATCCATCCCTGGTCCGGCGTCACCCTGCCGAGGACGACGATCATCCCGATGGCCTGGTCGACGACGGCGTGCGAGACGACCGCCTCCTTCAGCTGCCGGACCTGCTCCTGCAGCTCGGATATCTGGTCCGAGCCCCAGTCCGTGGGCATGGTCACCTCCGGATCCGGCGTGTCACCGCCGCCTGCGCCGTGCGGTACGGCTCCGACGCATCCATCGTCGTCACATGTGCGGCCCCGCGCCACTGGGCCGTCCGGGGCCGGTCCGCCACCGTTTCGGCGCCGCGGCCGGGGTACTCGGCAGGCGCCCGCCGCACTCCCGGCCGGACACTGGTGTGGAGCCGGTGACTGCCGGTGGACGAGACCAGGACGCGACTGCCATGAACCACGACATGCCCCTCCCCTCCGGCGGCGAGAGCCTGCTGTCCACGCGCTCCGTGTACGGAGCCCCCTGCTGGGTGAGTCTGACCAGCCGGGACCTGAAGGCGACCGAGGAGTTCTACTCCGCCGTGCTGGGCTGGCAGTGGCGGCCCGCCAAGCTGGGCGAGCCCTTCCGGATCGCCCTGGCGGGCGGTGCCCCGGTCGCCGGGATCGCCGCGGTCGCCTCGATGTGGCAGATGGCGGTCGCCTGGACGCCGTACTTCGCCGTGCGCAGCGCCGACGAGGCCGTCTCCCGGGCGGCGGAGCGCGGCGGCACGGCCGCGGTCGGACCGATCTCGCTGCCGCCCGGACGGGCCGCGCTGCTGGCCGACCGGGACGGCGCGACCTTCGGGATCTGGGAGGGCGAGCTGTTCTCCGACTGGGAGAGCTGGCGCGCCTCGCGCCCCGCCTTCATCCGGCTGCACACCCGCGACGCCTTCGACGCCGCCATCTTCTACGGCGAGATCTTCGACTGGGCGGGGTCCGACGGCTGCTGCGAGGTGAAGTACGAGGGTGACGAGGTGGTCCTGCGCAGCCAGGGAGACGTGGTGGCGCGCATCGAGTCGGGCGCGCTGGGAGCGGCCCCCGACCCGGCCATCCGGCCGCACTGGCAGGTGCACTTCGCGGTCGAGGACGTCGAGGCCTGTGCCCGCACGGCGGAGCGGCACGGCGGCAGCGTGCTCTCCCTCGGAGCCGAGGAGGCCGTGCTCCGGGACGCCGACGGCGCGCAGTTCACGGTGACCGCGCGCCGCTTCGGCGACTGATCCCCGGGACGCTCACCGACCGGTGCGCGAGGGCCGGGAGAGCAGCACCAGGCTGCGCTGCTCGACGGCCACCAGGGTGCCCGCCTTGTGCTCCGCCTCGTCGGGGGTGCCCTCGGGATCGGCGGTGTCGATCAGGGTCGTCCAGCGCTCGCCGTAGGTGGCGTCGGGCAGCCGGAAACCGCCCGGCTCCCAGTGGCTGTTGAGCAGCAGCAGGAAGGAGTCGTCGGTGACGGGCCGGCCGCACGGGTCCGGTTCGGCGATGGCGTCGCCGTTGAGGAAGACGCCGACGGTGTGCGCGTCGGAGCGCCGCCAGTCCTCGTCGGTCATCTCCCGCGCGTCCGGACGCAGCCACACCAGGTCGGGCAGCGGCTGGCCGGCGTGGGTGACGGTCTGGCCGCGGAAGTAGCGGCGGCGGCGCAGCACCGGGTGGTCGGCGCGCAGCGCGATCAGGCGCCGGGTGAAGTCCAGCAGCGCGCGCTGTTCCTCGTTCAGCCGCCAGTCGACCCAGGAGATCTCGTTGTCCTGGCAGTAGGCGTTGTTGTTGCCGCGCTGGGTGCGGCCCAGTTCGTCGCCGTGGCAGAGCATCGGGATGCCCTGCGAGAGCAGGAGGGTGGCCAGGAAGTTGCGCTGCTGGCGGCCGCGCAGCTCCCGGACCGCCGGGTCCCTGGTCTCGCCCTCGGCGCCGCAGTTCCAGGACCGGTTGTGGCTCTCGCCGTCCCGGTTGTCCTCGCCGTTGGCCGCGTTGCGCTTGTCGTTGTACGAGACGAGGTCGCGCAGGGTGAAGCCGTCGTGCGCGGTGACGAAGTTGACGCTGGCGCGGGGGCGGCGCCGGCTGTGCTGGTACAGGTCGGAGGAGCCGGTCAGCCGGGAGGCGAACTCGCCGAGCGTGTGGTCCTCGCCGCGCCAGAAGTCCCGTACCGCGTCCCGGTACTTGCCGTTCCACTCCGACCACAGCTGCGGGAAGTTGCCCACCTGGTAGCCGCCCTCGCCCACGTCCCAGGGTTCGGCGATCAGCTTGACGCGGCTGATCACCGGGTCCTGCTGGATGAGGTCGAAGAACGCGGACAGCCGGTCCACCTCGTGGAACTGCCGGGCCAGGGTCGCCGCGAGGTCGAAGCGGAACCCGTCGACGTGCATCTCGGTGACCCAGTACCGCAGCGAGTCCATGATGAGCTGGAGCACGTAGGGGTGCCGCATCAGCAGGCTGTTGCCGGTGCCGGTGGTGTCGTAGTAGTGCTGCCAGTCGCCGTCCACCAGGCGGTAGTAGGAGGCGTTGTCGATGCCCCGGAAGGAGAGGGTGGGGCCCTTCTCGTTGCCCTCGGCGGTGTGGTTGTAGACCACGTCGAGGATCACTTCGAGGCCGGCCGCGTGCAGGGTCTTCACCATCGTCTTGAACTCGGTTACCTGCTGGCCGCGGGTGCCGAGGGCGGCGTATCCGTTGTGCGGCGCGAAGAAGCCGATGGTGTTGTAGCCCCAGTAGTTGGACAGGCCCCGGTCCTGGAGGTGGCCGTCGTGCACGAACTGGTGCACCGGCATCAGTTCCACGGCGGTCACGCCGAGGGACGTCAGGTGGTCCACGACCGCGGGGTGCGCGAGCCCCGCGTAGGTGCCGCGCAGCTCCTCGGGGACGTCGGGGTGGGTGCGGCTCAGACCGCGGACGTGGGCCTCGTAGATCACGCTCTCCGAGTACGCTCGCCCCGGCGGGCGGTCGTCGCCCCAGTCGAAGGACGGGTCGGTGACCACCCCGAGCATCGTGTGCCCGGCGCTGTCGCCCGGGTCGGCCCTGCCCCTGGCCCGCTCGAAGAGGGAGGCGTGGTTGTCCACCATCCCGTCCACGGCCCGGGTGTACGGGTCGAGGAGCAGCTTGGCCGGGTTGCAGCGGTGGCCCACGGCCGGGGCCCACGGACCGTGGACCCGGTAGCCGTACCGCTGCCCGGGTCCGACGCCGGGCAGGTAGCAGTGCCAGACGAAGCCGTCGACGTCGGGGAGCGGGATGGTGCTGTGGCCGCCGTCGTCGTCGACGAGGACGAGGTCGACGCGTTCGGCGACCTCGCTGAACAGCGCGAAGTTGGTGCCCCGTCCGTCGTACGCGGCCCCCAGGGGATAGGGGTGCCCGCTCCACACGGGCGACCCCTTCCATTTCGGCCTGGCGCGGGTCACCGGGCCTCCTCCAGGATGCCGTCCGGCAAGCCGTCGGGCCGCGCCAGGCGGGCCACCGGCATGATCTCTCGCGGCACTTCCAGCCCCTCCTGGGTGATGGGTTCCGGTGCCGTCGCCACCAGCGGGACGCGCTCGCCGGCCCGGGCACGCTGCGAGAACCAGATGACCTTGGCCCCGGTGTCGGCCGCGCAGCAGCCCCAGCCGTCGCTGTTCGCGGCCAGGTGCTGGAGACAGGTGCGCAGGTCCTGGTCGGGACGGAGCGCGTGGTCGTTGCCCGCTACGGCCGTGATGAGGTGCTGGCGGTTCCACCACATCTCGATCGACGTGTGCTTGTCGCTCGCGTGCTCGTCGATCGCCCGGAGCAGCATCTCGGCGCCGGAGCAGACGGGGTCGACGAGGTTATCCAGGTCCCAGAACCGGAGGTGTGCGGCCAGAATGCGCCTGACCTGTCCGACCCGTTCCGGACTCACTTCCACGTCGAGGTGGTAGTAGCAGGGCACTGCGGTCTTCATCGTCGTGGCTCCTCACCGCGAAAGCTCTCGCTCCTCCTCGTCCCTTGGGGGACGAGCTCCCCGAACACGAAGCGTGAGCACTGATCGCTTCTGAGTGACTCCAGAGTGAGAGCAGTAGTCCATTCGTGCAACACGAGCCACGGACGGCCCTCGCCGACCGGAGCGGCACCACGCAAAGTGGTTGAAGATCCAACAAGACGGGGCGTCACCGTCCGTGCACCATGTGTGAAGAACTCGATCGTCCGTACCACCGGACCGTCCGGAAGGTGACCGGCCATGCTGCTCCCCGCGAAGAGCGAAGTCGCCCGGCAGCTGCGGCATTACCGCGCCTGGGAACGTTCGATGCTCGCGTCCCCCGCGGACGTGGCCGTCCGGGCCACCTTCGAGGACTCCGGCTACACCCTCTGCGTGCTGATGGGAAAGCGGTGCGCACGCGAGGCCGCGGAGGCCGCCGAGCGGTATCTGCGCACGAACCTCGTCACCCATGCACAGGAGCGGCCCGAGCTGCTCTCCCCGTCGGGGCGGAAGACCCCCTCCGGCGCGGCCTGACCCGAACGGCCGGGCGGCGCCCGGCCCCGAGCACGGCGGAGGTGAGAACGGATGAGCACGAGCGTGGGGATCGGGCGTATCCCGGTACGGGACGTCCACCCGGTGGTGGAGTACGGCAGGCGCCCGGCGAAGGCGGTGGCGGGAGAGACGTTCGAGGTCACCGCCTCCGTGTTCCGCGAGGGACACGACGCGGTGGCCGCCAACGTCGTACTGAAGGACCCCGAGGGCCGGCCGGGCCCGTGGACGCCGATGCGCGAACTGGCCCCGGGCAGCGACCGCTGGTGCGCCGAGGTCACCCCGGACGCCCCGGGCCGCTGGACGTACCGGGTGGAGGCGTGGAGCGACCCCGTCGCCACCTGGAGGCACCACGCGCGGATCAAGGTGCCGGCCGGCATCGACACCGGGCTGGTGCTGGAGGAAGGGGCCGAGCTGTACCGGCGGGCGGCCGCCGGGGTGCCCAGGGACGCCGGGCGCGCCGTGGTCCTGGCCGCCTCGGACGCCCTGCTCGACGACTCGCTGCCGGTGGCCACC
>NZ_JBHVOC010000027.1:0-126120 GCF_044142145.1 Streptomyces sp. BK79 | reverse complement strand
GGTCCGCACGCCGATGCAGTGGACGCCCGACCGCAACGCGGGCTTCTCGACCTGTGATCCCGGGCGCCTGTACCTGCCCGCGATCATGGACCCGGTCTACGGCTACCAGGTCACGAACGTCGAGGCGTCCATGGCCTCGCCGTCCTCCCTGCTGCACTGGACCCGGCGCATGATCGAGATCCGCAAGCAGAACCCGGCCTTCGGCCTCGGCACGTACACCGAACTGCCCTCCTCCAACCCCGCCGTGCTGGCCTTCCTGCGCGAGTACGAGGACGACCTGGTGCTGTGCGTCCACAACTTCGCGCGGTTCGCCCAGCCGACCGAGCTGGATCTGCGCGAGTTCGCCGGACGCCATCCGGTGGAGCTGTTCGGCGGCGTCCGTTTCCCCGCCATCGGCGAACTGCCGTACCTGCTGACCCTCGGGGGCCACGGCTTCTACTGGTTCCGGCTCACCCGAGTCGCATCCCGCATCGGCCGCCGCGTTTGAGCGCGGGCCGAGGAAAGGACGCGTCACCATGCCGAAGACCGCACCCCTGCGCACGAGACGCAGGCAACTCGCCGAGCCCATGGCGTCGCTCGGCGAGCTGCTGCGCGAGTGGCTGCCCCGCCAGCGCTGGTTCGCCGGCAAGGACCGGCCCGTGGCCGAACTCGGTCTGCTGTCGATGACCGAGCTGTTCCCCGGCTGTCTGCACCTCCTGGTGCACACCGGGCACGGACCCGTGCCCGCCCCGGGCGGTGCTCCTTCGGCGGGCGACTGCTACCAGCTGCTGCTCGGCGTGCGCGAGCAGCCGTCGCCGCGCCTGGGCCGGGCGCTCATCGGGCAGGTGCAGGACGGCCCGCTGGCCGGCCGGACGGTCTACGACGCGCTGCACGACCCCCGCACGGCCCAGCTGCTCCTGGAACGGCTCAGGCACCCCGGCAAGGCGGGACCGCTGCGCTTCGAGTCCGACCCCTCGCGACCGGTGCCCGGCGGACTCGTGCCGCGACTGCTGGACGCGGAGCAGTCCAACTCGTCGCTGATCTACGGCGACGAGTTCATCCTGAAGCTCTTCCGGCGCATCCAGCCCGGCGTCAACCCCGACCTGGAGGTGCCGGGCGCACTGGCCCGGCAGGGCTGCGGGCGGGTCCCCGCTCCGGTGGCGTGGATGCGGACGACCCATCCGTACGAGGCGACCCTCGGTGTGCTCCAGCCGTTCCTGCACGACGCCTCCGACGGCTGGACCCTCTCCCTGAACGCCCTGGCCTCCGGGGACGACTTCACCGTGCAGGCCCACGAGCTGGGCCGGGCGATGGCCGACGTGCACCTCGCGCTGGCCGATGCCTTCCCGGCCGGCCCTCCCGGGGAGAACGACCGCACGGCGGCGGCGATGACCGAGCGGCTGACCGCCGCCGCGCACTGCGTACCCGCCCTGCGGCCCTTCGTCCCCGGCCTGCGGACGGCCTTCGCGGCGCTGTCCACCTGCGACTCCGGGCCGCCCGCCCAGCGCATCCACGGCGACCTGCACCTCGGTCAGGTGCTGCGGGCCGGCCGGGACTGGTTCGTGATCGACTTCGAGGGCGAGCCGTCGCGCCCGCTGTCCGAACGGCGCAGCGCCCACTCCCCCCTCCGGGACATCGCGGGCATGCTGCGCTCGTTCGACTACGCCGCCCGGCAGCGCCGCCCGTGGCGCCCCGAGTGGGCGCGCCGCTGCCGGGAGGCGTTCTGCGCCGGCTACGCCGCCCGCGCCGGGTGGGACCCCCGTAAGAAGCACGGCCTGCTGCGCGCCTACGAGACGGACCGCGCCGTGTATGAGGTGCTGTACGAGGCCCGGCACCGCCCCGACTGGCTTCCCGTACCCATGGCGGCGATCGAACGACTCGCCGTGAGAGGAGACTGACCCGTGGCCCTCCACGACACCGCGCTTCCCGAGCCGTCCGGTCCCGTCCCGTCCGCACCCGGTGCGTGCGGGACCGCCCCGCCCCTCGACCCGGTCGACCGGGGGCGCCTGCTGGCGGGCGCCCACCACGACCCGCACGCCCTGCTCGGCGCCCACCCCGTCCCGGGCGGCGTCGCCTTCCGCGCCCTGCGCCCGTTCGCCCGCGAGGTGAGCGTGGTCGTCGACGGCGAGCGCCACGCCCTCGCGTCGGAGGAGGACGGCCTCTTCTCCGGCGTGCTGCCGCTGGCAAAGATCCCGGCGTACACCCTCGTCGTGGCGTACGAGCAGGGCGAGCGGGAGACGGACGACCCGTACCGCTTCCTGCCCGCCCTCGGCGATCTCGACCTGCACCTGATCAGCGAGGGCCGGCACGAGCAGCTGTGGCGGGCGCTGGGCGCGCATCCGATGACGCACGAGGGCGTCACCGGCACGCGGTTCACGGTGTGGGCGCCGAACGCCCAGGGGGTGCGGGTCGCCACGGACTTCACGCACTGGGACGGCACCGCGTTCCCGATGCGCTCGCTCGGCTCGTCCGGGGTGTGGGAGCTGTTCCTGCCGGGCGTCGGCGAGGGCACCCGGTACAAGTTCGAGATCCACTCCCGCTACGGGCACCGGTTCCTCAAGGCCGACCCGATGGCCCGCGCGGCGGAGGAGCCGCCGAACACCGCGTCCGTGGTGACGGCCTCGCACTACGACTGGAACGACACCGAGTGGATGCGCACCCGCGCCGCCACGCCCGTGCACGAGGCGCCGTTCTCGGTGTACGAGGTCCACCTGCCGTCCTGGCGCCCGGGGCTGTCGTACCGCGAGCTGGCCGACGTGCTGCCCGCGTACGCCAAGGACCTGGGCTTCACCCACGTCGAGCTGATGCCGGTCGCCGAGCACCCCTACGGGCCGTCCTGGGGCTACCAGGTCACCGGGTTCTACGCGCCGACCGCGCGGCTGGGTTCCCCGGACGACTTCAAGTACCTGGTCGACGCCCTGCACCGGGCGGGGATCGGCGTGATCATGGACTGGGTGCCGGCGCACTTCCCGAAGGACGACTGGGCGCTGGCCCGCTTCGACGGGGACCCGCTGTACGAGCCCGGGGACGAGCGGCGCGCGACCCACCCGGACTGGGGGACGTACACCTTCGACTTCGCCCGCACCGAGGTGCGCAACTTCCTCGTGGCGAACGCCGTGTACTGGTGCGAGGAGTTCCACATCGACGGGCTGCGCGTCGACGCCGTCGCCTCGATGCTGTACCTGGACTACTCGCGCGACTCCGGCCAGTGGGAGCCCAACCAGTACGGCGGCCGGGAGGACCTGGCGGCCATGGCGTTCCTCCAGGAGATGAACGCGACCGTGTACCGGCGCTGCCCCGGCGTGGTGACCATCGCCGAGGAGTCCACCGCGTGGGGCGGGGTGACCCGGCCCACCGACACCGGCGGGCTCGGCTTCGGCCTGAAGTGGAACATGGGCTGGATGCACGACTCGCTGGAGTACGTCGCGCACGAGCCGGTGCACCGCAAGTACCACCACCACGAGATGACGTTCTCGATGGTGTACGCCTACAGCGAGAACTACTGCCTGCCGATCTCCCACGACGAGGTGGTGCACGGCAAGCAGGCGCTGGTGTCGAAGATGCCGGGCGACTGGTGGCAGCGGCGGGCCAACGTCCGCGCCTACCTCGGCTTCATGTGGGCGCACCCCGGCAAGCAGCTCCTCTTCATGGGGCAGGAGTTCGCGCAGGGCGCGGAGTGGTCGGAGAAGCAGGGCCCCGAGTGGTGGCTGCTCGACGAGGGGTACCACTCGGCGGCCGATCACCGCGGGATCCAGGACCTGGTCCGGGACCTCAACACCCGCTACGGGCGGACCCCGGCCCTGTGGCAGCGCGACACCGATCCGGCCGGTTTCCGGTGGGTGGCCGTGGACGCGGCCGAGGACAACGTCTTCGCGTTCCTGCGGTACGACGCGGACGGCTCCCCCCTGCTGGCGGTGTCGAACTTCTCCCCGGTCGTCCGGCACGAGTACGGGCTCGCCGTCGGCGACGAGGCCGTCGCCTGGCAGGAGGTCCTCAACACCGACGCCGAGCAGTACGGCGGCAGCGGCGTCGCCAATCCCGACCCGGTCAAGCCGGAGGACGGGAGCATCCGGATCACGCTGCCGCCGCTGGCGACCGTGTGGCTGGCGCCGTACGCCCTGTGAGACCGGAGGGCGCGACGAGGTGTCCGGCGGCCCTTGCGGGGCAGTCGGTGGTCCTGTGGACGGCACCCCCTCGTCGTCGTGGCCGGGATCATGGAAAGGCGGCATCACGTGCGCACCGTCGGAGTGGAGGAGGAACTCCTCCTGGTCGACCCCGAGACCGGTGAGCCGCGGGCGCTGTCCGCCGCCGTGCTCGCCCGGGCCTCGCTGGACGACGCCGAGCAGGACGTGTTCGAGAAGGAACTGCACGAGCAGATGCTCGAGTTCGCCACGCATCCGCAGGCGGACATGGAGCGGCTGCACGCGGAGATCGTCCGCTGCCGGAAGGAGGCCGGGCGGCACGCCGGCGGGAGCGGCTGTGCCGTCGCGGCACTGGCGACCTCGCCGCTGCCGGTCACTCCCTCCGTCGGCATGAACCACCGCTACCGGTGGATGGCCGGCCAGTACGGCGTCGTGGTCCACGAACAGCTCGTCCTGGGCTGCCACGTGCACGTCTCGGTGGAGTCCGACGAGGAGGGCGTCGCGGTCATCGACCGGGTGCGGCCCTGGCTGCCGGTGCTGACCGCGCTGAGCGCGAACTCCCCGTTCTGGCAGGGCAAGGACTCGTCGTACAGCAGCTACCGCAGCCGGGTGTGGCAGCGGTGGCCGTCGGCCGGCCCCACGGAACTGTTCGGGTCGGCGGAGACCTACCACCGGCGGGTCGCGGACATGGTCGCCACCGGCACCATCCTCGACGAGGGGATGATCTACTTCGACGTCCGGCTGTCCCGGCGGTACCCGACGGTGGAGTTCCGGGTCATGGACGTCTGCCTGGACGCGAGCACCGCCGCCCTCATTGCCGCCCTGGCCCGCGCGCTGGTCGACACGGCGGCACGGGAGTGGCGGGAAGGCGCGGAACCGGCCGGCCACAGCGTGAGCCTGCTCCGCCTCGCGGCCTGGCGCGCCGCCCGGTCCGGCCTGACCGAGGAGCTGCTGCACCCGCGGACGATGCGGCGGATGCCCGCCGAGACAGTCGTACGGGCTCTGCTGGAGCACGTCGAGGAGGCCCTGGCCGCCGACGGCGACCTGGACCGGGTGCGGGACGGCGTCGCCTCGCTGCTGCGGCACGGCAACGGCGCCCGGGTGCAGCGCGAGCTGCTGGAGCGCACCGGCAGCCTGCGGGACGTGGTCACCGAGTGCGTCCGCCGGACGCAGGCGGCCTGAGACGCCCCGGCGGGGCCGGCGTCCCCGACGGCCGTTGCCGTGCGTGCTCAGAGGATCAGGACCAGGGCGTACCCCAGGAAGCCCGCCGCGACGAGCAGCACGAGGACGAGGATCACGGCCAGGGGTGCCTTGGCCCAGCCCTTGGGCGGGTTGTGGCCCTCCCAGGGGCCGGCCTCGGACATGCTGCTCTCCCCCGGCGGCGTCTCGCCGGGCGGCACACCGCTGCCCGGCTCCAGTCCGGTGCTGCGTTCGGGTTCCGGGTCCGGATTCGTGTATCTCATGACCTCCGGGTCCCCCGATCCGGCGAGATCACCGGGCGGGAACACTTCTGCCGTCCGGGCCACCCGCCGCCGTCGCCTCGGCTAGATTCAGCACCGCCGATAACGGTGCTCGTCGGCGGCGTCACCGTCCGTACATGTCAGGAGCCAGCGCATGCGCGACCTCGCTCTCGCTCCCCGGGCCGTCCCGCTCCTGACGGGCGGGCTCGCCGACAGCCTCTTCGAGACGGCGGCCCGCACGCCGACCCTGCCGATGCTCGCCCGCCGTCCGGGGACCGGTTCCACCGGCTGGCAGGAGGTGACGGCCGTCGAGTTCCGCGACGAGGTGGTCGACCTGGCCAAGGGCCTGATCGCCTGCGGGATCTCGCCGGGCGACCGGGTGGCGATCCTGGCCCGCACCCGGTACGAGTGGACGGTCCTCAGCTACGCGCTGTGGGCGGTGGGCGCCGAGGTCGTGCCCATCTACCCGACCTCGTCGCGCGACCAGGTCGAGTGGATCCTGCGGGACGCCGGCTGCGTTGCCGTGGTGGTCGAGGACGAGCAGAGCGTGATGACCGTCGGCTCGGTGTGCGCGTCGCTGCCGTCCCTGCGCCACGTCTGGCAGCTGGACGCCGGGGCGCTGGACACGCTGGTGGCGCGCGGCGCGTTCCTGCCGTTCGCCACCGTCGACTCCATGCGCCGCATCGTCCTGCCGGACTCCACGGCGGTCGTCGCCTACACCTCGGGCACCTCCGGCCGCGCCATGGGCTGCGCGCTGAGCCACCGCAGCCTGGCCGGGCCGTGCGACACGCTGATCGAGGGCTGGGGCCACACGGTGGCTCCGCCCGGGGAGCAGGGCGTGGTCCTCGCCTTCCTGCCGTTCTCGCACGTGTACGGGCTGATGATCCAGAACCTGTGCGTCCGGGGCGGACTGCTCATGGGACACGAGCCGGCGATGACGGAGGAGGCACTGTCCGCCTCCTTGCGCTCGTTGCGCCCGACGTACCTCTACGCCGTCCCGTCGGTCCTGGAGAAGTTCTACAAGAACTTCCTGCGCACGGCTCAGCGCGCGGGCCGCGGGGCGCTGTTCGAGCGGGCCGCGGCCACGGCGCGGGACTTCGCCGCCGCGCTGGAGCGCCGCCGGCTGGGCCGGGGCCCCGGCCCCGGCGTCGACCTCCGCCTCCAGCACGCCCTGTACGAGCGGACGGTGTACCGCCGGCTGCGGGACGCGCTGGGCGGCCGGGTGCGCCGCGCGACGTCCGGCGGCTCGCCGCTCAGCCGGGAGCTGTCCCTCTTCTACGAGGGCATCGGCGTGTACGTCCACGACGGCTACGGCCTGACCGAGACCAGCGGCGGGCTGACGATGCAGCCGCTGGGCCGGGAGAAGTCCGGGACGGTCGGGCAGCCGCTGCCCGGCATGGAGATCCGGGTGGCCGACGACGGGGAGATCCTGGTGCGCGGGCCGTCGCTGTTCCAGGGGTACGTCGGCGACGAGGCCGCCACCCGCGAGGTGCTGCGCGACGGCTGGCTGGCCACCGGGGACATCGGGCACCTGGACGACGAGAACTACCTGGCGATCACGGGCCGCAAGAAGGACATCATCATCACCAGCGGCGGCAAGAGCGTGGCCCCGGCCGCCCTGGAGGAGCGGCTGCGCATGCACCCGCTCGTGCACCAGGCGGTGGTGGTGGGCGACAACCGGCCCTGCGTCGGTGCCCTGATCACCCTCGACCCGCAGTTCCTGACGCACTGGCGGGCGGGTCTGGCCCTGCAGGGCGACGCCCCGCTCCGTGAGGCACGCGAGGAGAACGCGCTGCGCGAGGAGGTCGCGCGGGCGGTCGCCGCGGCCAACAGCGCGGTGTCGCGTTCGGAGTCCATCCGGGTCTTCCGCGTCCTGCCCGAACCGTTCGACGTGAGCAACGGGTTGCTCACGCCGTCGATGAAGCTCCGGCGGGACGAGATCGTGCGGACCTACGCCGTCGAGATCGACGCGATGTACGACTCGCGGTCGCGCCGGCGTCCGCCGTCCCCGCCCCAGGAGCCGGCCGGCTGGGAGGACGCGGACAACGTGTTCCTCCGGTGACCGGCGGGCCGGCCCGTCCCGCGCCGTGCCTGCCCTCGTGTTCCGCCCCGCGTCCGGCTGTCCCCGGGCGCCGCACAACGACGCGCGTAGGCTCGGCCGGCACGGGAACTAACAAACGAAGGGAATGCGAAGAGAGGACGACGCCCGGCCGGTGCCGGGCCGGGAAGGCGAGATGGCAGCCGAGCCGCGTTGGGACAGGACACTGGCTTCCGAGGAGATCACGAACCGCACGGCCAGCTTCACCGGGGAGCTGCACAACGTGACCGGGGCACGCCTGGTCGCGGAGGAGTTCCTCTACGACCTGGCGCGGGCGGCACCGCCCTCGGCGCCCGAGCACTGGGACGACATCCTGCTCGTCGTCACGGAACTGGCGGCGAACGCCGTGCAGTACGCCCCGGGGCCCTTCCAGCTACGGCTGCGGCGTACCTTCGACGGCGTGCACGTGGTGATGCACGACACCAGCACCACGGAGCCCGCGCCGCGCCCCTTCCACCCCAGCAACGGCGGCGGCGGCATCGGCTGGCACCTGATCCACACGCTGTCCGACCAGGTGAGCGTCGTCACGGGCCAGCGGGGCAAGGACATCCATGTCTTCCTGCCCTGGTGACCGCCGCCTGCCCTGGTGCCGCGCTCAGCGGGTCTCGGCGTCGCGCAGCGGCACCAGCACGCTGATCGTCTTGCCGCCCTCCGGGCGCCGCTCGACGGCGATGTTGCGGGCCAGGCGGGCGACGAGGGGCCAGCCGTAGCCGCTGCCGCGGTGCCGGGTGGGGAACGTGTACGCGGCCCGGGGCACCACCGGGCTGTGGTCGTGGACGGCGATCCAGAGCCCCTCGTCCGTGGGCCGGACCTCGAAGCCGGCCAGCCCGTCACCGTGCCGGATCGCGTTGGTGACCAGCTCGGAGACCACCAGGAGCAGGTCGACGACGTCCTCCTCCCGCACGCCGCGACCCGCCCCCCACTGCGCGCGCGCCACCGATTCGGCGTACGCGCGTGCCGTCGCCGCGCTGGTCACGGAGGTCGGAGCCGGAGCGCCGGGCGCCGCGCCGGTCGAGGCCGCGATGATCCCCTCGGTTTCGTCCATGTCAGTGGTGTCCCTGGTGGTCGCCGTGCTGTCGTTCGGCTCCAAGTCAGTCCGCGGAGGTCTCCCGCGGCGGCAGCCGATGGTAGTAGTCGCCGACGGACGCCAGGTACGCGCGGTCCATCGTCTCGCTGTCGGTCCGGAACCGGGGCGCGGCCTTCACCTCTGCCCTGGTGCAGGACACGGTGACGGTACGGGCCTCGAGGTCGACGCCCCTGACGACACCGACCGGCACCAGCACGCTGCGGCCGAAGACCCAGACGCCGGTGTCGACGACCAGATGCCGCATGCCGAAGTGCTCGGCCTGCCGGTCCACGTGTCCGATGGTGCCGTCCTCGGCGACCACGGTGCAGCCCGTCAGGTCCTGTCCCTCCACGTGACCGCTGTGCGCCGCGTACGACCAGATGCTCTCCATCGGCACGCTGTCCCATCCCTCCCGTGTGGCTGACGACTGTGGTGGCCGGGCGGCTGCGGGCCGGGCCGGCTCCACACACCGGATACCCGGCCCGGGCCGCCGCATTCGGCTCCTCGGGCCGATGATCGGGGGAAAATCGCGCCGGGTACCCCTCTGCGGCACCTCCATGCGCGTCGGGACCCGTTCGAGGGCTTCGGTGCACCGGGTCGGGTCCCGCCTTTGTCCGTGCCGGAGACCTGGGTTAGCCTCTGGCGTATTTTTCTCCTGGGGCAGATCCGTGAACTGCGGAAATGCACGCACAAGAGGCCGGACCGTCCCGAGCGGTCCGGAGGGGGTTCAGAGTCCTCGCTCCGAGGGCTCCTGGGGAGCGGAACGAGGGCGCACATGACCAGCGACAGCACCGGGACCGTGGACACGGGTCCGGGGGATCAGGAGCTGCGTCGTCTCCTGGCCGGCCTGACGGCCGTACGGGACGGGGACTTCGGCACCCGTCTGCCGGACGAGGCGGACGGCCTGATGGGCGACATCGCCAAGGTCTTCAACGGCATGGTGGACCAGTTGTCCGTGTTCACCTCCGAGGTCACCCGGGTGGCCCGCGAGGTCGGCACGGAGGGGACGCTGGGCGGTCAGGCGAAGGTGCCGGGTGTCTCGGGCACCTGGGCGGACCTGACGGACTCGGTCAACGCCATGGCGGGGAACCTCACCACGCAGGTGCGGGACATCGCCCAGGTCGCCACGGCGGTGGCCAAGGGCGACCTGTCGCAGAAGATCGACGTCGACGCGCGCGGCGAGATCCTCGAACTCAAGAACACCATCAACACGATGGTCGACCAGCTCTCCGCCTTCGCCGACGAGGTCACCCGCGTCGCCCGCGAGGTCGGCACCGACGGCCGGCTCGGCGGCCAGGCCGACGTCCAGGGCGTCAAGGGCACCTGGCGCGACCTCACCGACTCGGTGAACTTCATGGCGGGCAACCTGACCAGTCAGGTCCGCAACGTCGCGCAGGTCGCCACCGCCGTGGCCAAGGGCGACCTGTCGCAGAAGATCACCGTGGACGCCCGCGGCGAGATCCTCGAACTCAAGAACACCATCAACACGATGGTCGACCAGCTCTCCGCCTTCGCCGACGAGGTCACCCGCGTCGCCCGCGAGGTCGGCACCGAGGGCAACCTGGGCGGGCGCGCCCAGGTGCGCGGTGTGTCGGGTACCTGGAAGGACCTGACGGACAACGTCAACTCCATGGCCAACAACCTCACCGGCCAGGTCCGCTCCATCACCCAGGTCGCCACCGCCGTGGCCAGGGGCGACCTGTCGCAGCGGATCACCGTCGAGGCCAAGGGCGAGGTCGCAGCGCTGGCCGACGTGATCAACACCATGGTCGACACGCTCTCGGCGTTCGCCGACGAGGTGACCCGCGTGGCCCGCGAGGTCGGCACCGAGGGACGCCTCGGCGGCCAGGCGCACGTGCCGAACGTCGCCGGCACCTGGAAGGACCTCACCGACAACGTCAACTCCATGGCCAACAACCTCACCGGCCAGGTGCGCAACATCGCGCTGGTGACGACCGCGGTGGCCCGGGGCGACCTGTCGAAGAAGATCGACGTCGACGCGCGCGGCGAGATCCTGGAGCTGAAGACGACGATCAACACGATGGTCGACCAGCTCTCCGCCTTCGCCGACGAGGTGACCCGCGTCGCCCGCGAGGTC
The DNA here is from genome assembly GCF_044142145.1 of Streptomyces sp. BK79. Lineage (NCBI taxonomy): Bacteria > Bacillati > Actinomycetota > Actinomycetes > Kitasatosporales > Streptomycetaceae > Streptomyces > Streptomyces sp. BK79. Next base: position 115,277 of record NZ_JBHVOC010000027.1, on the reverse strand, counting down.
GGCACCGAGGGCCGGCTCGGCGGCCAGGCCGAGGTGGAGGGGGTCTCCGGCACCTGGAAGCGCCTGACGGAGAACGTCAACGAGCTGGCCGGCAACCTCACCCGTCAGGTCCGCGCGATCGCCGAGGTGACCTCCGCCGTCGCCGAGGGGGACCTGACCCGGTCGATCAACGTGGAGGCCTCCGGCGAGGTCGCCGAGCTCAAGGACAACATCAACTCGATGGTGGAGTCCCTGCGCGAGACCACCCGGGCCAACCAGGAGCAGGACTGGCTCAAGACCAACCTCGCCCGCATCTCCGGCCTGATGCAGGGGCACCGGGACCTGCCCGTGGTCGCCGAGCTGATCATGGACGAGCTGGTGCCGCTGGTGTCGGCGCAGTACGGCGCGTTCTATCTGGCCGAGGACGGCGACGACGGGCCCGAGCTGCGGCTCGTGGGCTCCTACGGCTATCCCGAGGAGGCGTCCCGGCCCACCCGCATCGCCTTCGGCCGCACCCTGGTCGGCCAGGCCGCGCGCAGCCGGCGCACCATCGCGGTGGACGAGCTGCCGCCGGGCTACGTGACGATCTCCTCCGGGCTCGGCGAGGTGGTGCCGACCGCGCTGGTGCTGGTGCCCATCGTGGTCGAGGGGCAGGTCCTCGGCGTGATCGAGCTGGCGTCCGTCTCGCCGTTCACGCAGGTCCACCGGGACTTCCTGGAGATGCTGATCGAGACGATCGGCGTGAACGTCAACACGATCGTGGCCAACGCCCGTACCGACGAGCTGCTGGCCGAGTCGCAGCGCCTGACCGCCGAGCTGCAGGCCCGCTCGGCGGAGCTGCAGGTGCAGCAGGAGGAGCTGCAGCGCTCCAACGCCGAACTGGAGGACAAGGCGTCCCTGCTGGCGACGCAGAACCGGGACATCGAGGCGAAGAACCTGCAGATCGAGCAGGCGCGGCAGGAGCTGGAGGCGCGTGCCCAGCAGCTGTCGCTGGCCTCGAAGTACAAGTCGGAGTTCCTGGCCAACATGAGCCACGAGCTGCGCACCCCGCTCAACAGCCTGCTGATCCTCGCCCAGCTGCTCGCCCAGAACCCCTCGCGCAACCTCACCCCGAAGCAGGTCGAGTACGCGGGCATCATCCACTCCGCGGGCTCGGACCTGCTCCAGCTGATCAACGACATCCTGGACCTGTCGAAGGTCGAGGCGGGGAAGATGGACGTCTCCCCGGAGCGGGTGACGCTGCGGCAGCTCATCGAGTACGTCGAGGCGACCTTCCGGCCCATGACGACGCAGAAGGGCCTGGAGTTCACGGTGGCCACGGCCGCGGGAGCGCCGGCGGACCTGCTGACCGACGACTCACGGCTGCGTCAGGTGCTGCGCAACCTGCTGTCGAACGCGGTGAAGTTCACCGAGCGCGGCGGGGTGGAGCTGTCCGTCGAACCGGCGTCCGACGACGAGGTGCCCGCCGGCGTGCTCCGGGGCGCCGCCGTGGTGGCCTTCCGGGTGAAGGACACGGGCATCGGCATCCACGAGCAGAACCTGGAGTCGATCTTCGGCGCGTTCCAGCAGGCGGACGGCACGACGAGCCGCAAGTACGGCGGCACCGGGCTCGGTCTGTCCATCACCCGGGAGATCGCCCAGTTGCTCGGCGGCGCGGTCACCGTGGACAGCACGCCCGACCGGGGCAGCACCTTCACGCTGTACCTGCCGGTGGCCCGGCCCGACTTCGAGGAGCTGCTGGCCCGGGGTCCCGAGCGCGTCCCCGCCGAGTCGGCCGCCGACGTGCTCGCCCGGCAGGCGCCGGTGCCCGAGCTCGCGAGCGGCCACCGGCAGCGCCCGAGACGGCTGCTCGTCGTCGAGGAGCGGCCGCGGGGTCTGCTCACCCTCGTCGCCGAGAGTGTGATCGCCGACCTGACGCACGGGCGGGACGACGCGGGCGGCCGGCCCCCGCTCGACGTGATCACGGCCGTGGGCGCGCAGGAGGCCGCCGGCGCGCTGGCCGCCGAGTCCTGCCACTGCGTCGTGCTGGAGCTGGGCATGCCCGACGCGGAGGCGTCCCGCTTCCTGGAGGCGCTGCGCGGCGACTCGGCGCTGGCGAGCGTGCCGGTGCTCGTGCACAGCGGTCACCGCGCGGACGCGGCCCTGGAGGAGAGCCTGCGCACGGGCGCGCGGGGCGGGGCGCTGGAGTTCCTCTCCAGCCTCGACGAACTGCGCGAGCGCATCGCCCTGCACCTGGCCGCGGAGGAGCCGGGGGACGTGCTCTCCCTGGTCCGTCCCGAGGAGCCGCAGCACCTGGAGGCGCCGTCGGCCGACGCCTCGCCGTCCGGGCGGACCGTCCTCGTCGTCGACGACGACGCGCGCAACCTGTTCGCCCTCAGCGGCATCCTGGAACTGCACGGTTTCCGGGTCCTGCACGCGGAGAACGGACGCCGGGGCATCGAGACGCTGGTGAACCACCCGGAGGTCGCGCTGGTCCTGATGGACGTGATGATGCCGGAGATGGACGGCTACACGGCGACGGCCGAGATCCGCCGGATGCCCGAGTACGCCGAGCTGCCGATCATCGCGGTGACGGCGAAGGCGATGCCCGGCGACCGGGAGAAGAGCCTCGCCTCGGGCGCCAGCGACTACGTCACCAAGCCCGTCGACACCCAGGACCTCATCGCCTGCGTCCGACGGTGGCTGCCCGCATGAGCGCGCCGGTCCCCGTCCCCCGCACCGACGGTCCGGACGGTGCACGGCGCCCCGCGCCACGCCCCGTGACGGTCTCCAGAGGAGGAGCGTCTCCATCGTGACCATGTCCGAACAGCCCGGCGGACCGGTCGGCGGCACCCCGCCGGCCGGGTCCGCCACGCCGCCCCCGGCGTCCGGGCCACCGCGGTCGAGCGCGGCCGACGGGCCGGCCTCCGGCCTGCGCGCGATGACCCCGCTGTCGCCCGTGGGCAGGCTGGCGGCCACCGTGGACCGGCTCAGCAGCGAGGTCCGGGCAGCCCAGGCGGAGGCCGAGGGCCGGGCACTGATCGAGCTCGCCAAGGGCATCCTGGTGGCGCGGCTCGGGTGCGGCCCGGCGCAGGCCGCCCGGCAGCTGGCCGAGCTGGCCGAGCAGTCCCAGGTGACGCCGCTGGAGTTCGCGGTCGACGTCATCAACCAGGCCGCCCGGGACCGGATGTCGGAGGTGACGGACGCCTTCCTGGCGGCCACCGCCGCCGTGCAGACCGCGCCGGCGGAGGAGGACGCGGAGGGAGCGGAGAGCGGGGACGCGGGGGCCGGGTCGGCCGCCGTGCGGCTGCGGGCCGCCGAGAGCGGCGCCCTGGCGGCGGACGACACCCAGGCCGTCGCCGACGCCCTGCTGGAGCAGGCGCTGCGCCCGCTCGGCGCGGTCGCGGTGGCGATCTGGGCGGCGGGGTACGACGGATCGCTCACGCTGGCCGGCAGCGCGGGCCTGTCCGCGGCCGAGGCGACTCGCTGGCGGTACGTGCCGCCGGACGTGGCGACGGTGGCCCGGCGCGGGCTGACCGAGCGCGCGGGCCAGTGGTTCACCTCCCTGGCCGGGACGGGCCTGCCCAGCGTCGGCCGGCACCAGTACCCGGACGGCGGCCGGGTCGCCGTGCCCGCCGGGACCGGGGGCCGTCTGCACGGCGTGCTGGAGATCGTCTGGCCGATGCCGCTGCCCCCGCAGCCGCCCCAGGTGGTCCGCCAGGTGGAGGCCCTGGCGGAGCTGTGCGCGCACACGCTGGAGTCGTACACGCCGCCGCCCGGCACCGGGCAGGAGCCCCGGGTCATGCCGGACGCGGTGGAGCTGATGGACCTGGCCGACGGGCTGTACGACCCCGCCCTGGTCCTCGTGCCGCATCTGGACGCGTCGGGGAACCTGGCGGACTTCCGGATCCAGCACGTGAACGAGAGCTTCCTGGACCCCGCCGGCCGGCCGCGTGCCGTCGTGGGCGGGGCGCTGCTGCTGGAGGCCTACCCGATGGCCGCCGGGGAGAGCGAGCTGTTCCAGAACGTGGAGCGGGTGTACGCCACGGGCGAGCCGTTCCGGGCCCGGCGCATGAACCTGACCGCCCTGGTGGATCAGGTGCCGCTGTCGGCGGTGGCGGACATCAGCGTCAGCCGGCACGGCAACGCCGTCCTGCTCATCTGGCGCATCGAGGACGAGACGGCGCGGCTGGCCAGCCTGCTCCAGCACGCCCAGCGCCTCGGCCGCATCGGCGGCTTCGAGGAGAACCTGCTGACCGGCGAGATCACCTGGAACGGCCAGCTGTTCGACCTGTACGGGCGCCCGCAGACCAGCACGCCGGTACCGCTGGAGGACCTGGCCGCGCACGCCCACCCGGACGACGCCGTCACCATCGGCCGGTTCCTGCGCACCCTGCTGCACCACCGGCGGCCCGCCTCGGCGGCGTTCCGGCTGCAGCGGCCGGACGGGGTGACCCGGCACGTGCGGGCGGTGGCCGAGCCGGTCCTGGACACCGACGACCGTCTGCTCGTCGTACGGGGTGCTTACCAGGACATCTCGGCCCAGCACTGGACCGAGGTGGCGCTCGCGGCGACGCGCGACCAGCTGGCGCACAGCGAGCAGCAGGCCATCGAGCGCAACCGGCTGACCCTGCAGCTGCAGCACGCCATCATGCCGCCGGCCCAGTCCCCGCTGAAGGTGCCGGACCTCCAGGTCGCCGTCCGGTACCGGCCGGCGGAGACGGAGCAGCTGGTGGGCGGCGACTGGTACGACGCCGTGATGCTGCCGAACGGGCGGGTGCTGCTGTGCGTCGGGGACGTGGCGGGGCACGGCATAGAGGCCGCGACCAGCATGGTGGTCCTGCGCAACGCGCTGCGCGGTCTGGCGGTGACCGGCGCCGGGCCGGGGCAGCTGCTGTCCTGGCTCAACATCGTCGTGCACCACCTGACGGGCGGGGTCACCGCCACCGCCGTGTGCGGCCTGTACGACCCGGTCCGGCGCACGCTGCGCTGGGCCAGGGCGGGCCATCTGCCGCCGGTGCTGGTGCGTGGTCCCGAGGCGAAACCGCTGCCGCTGGTCCGGGGCCTGCTGCTGGGTGCCGTGGAGGAGGCGGCGTACGAGGAGACCGAGGTGCAGCTGGCCGCCGGGGACACGCTGCTGATGTACACCGACGGCCTGATCGAACGCCGCGACCGCTCGGTGGAGGAGTCGCTGACCCAGCTGCTGGGCACCGTCCGTCCGGCGCCGAACACCCTGGACCAGCACCTGGACCGCCTGCTCACCTACAGCAGGTCGGACACGGACGACGACACGTGTCTCGTCGGCATAAGGGTCGGGTGAGGTGGCGCGACGCGGCGCCGCGGGGGTTCTGGGACGGGCAGGTGTGACGGACGGAATCGGGGGTAACCGCCGGGCGCGGAGGGACATGACGCGCCACCGCACCGGTCGCATCGTTGTTGGAGGTACACGTGCCCATAGCCCAGAACCCGCTGTCCGTCGAGGTGACGCTGGAGCGGGAGGAGGTCGCGCTGCTGAAGGTGGAGGGCTACCTGGACGTCGACACCGCGACCGAGTTCCAGCACCATCTGGCCAACCAGCTCCACCACGGCCGGTGGCACTTCCTGTTGGACTTGTCACAGGTTCCGTTCATGGACTCCTCCGGCATGAACATCATCCTGAGGGTCTACCAGGAAGCCCGGAAGCTGCCGGGCAGTGTGCACATCATCTCGCCCACCCCCGCGGTACGGCGCGTCCTGGACCTGACGGGCGTGAGCATCACGGTGCCGGTCTCCGAGAGCGTCGAGGAGGCACTGGCCCGCGTCGACGCCGAGCCGGAGGGGCCGCAGGTACCGGAAATCTGAGTTCCCGCTCCTCACCGGCGCTCATCCGGACCGTTCGCGCGGGAGCAGGTGTCGTACGAGGTCGGCGGGTGGTTACAGTTGTCGCCCGGCAGAGTCACGTCGCCGCCACGCTGCCTCCTGGCGGGTGCGCGGCGCTACGCGGATGAGGAGTGGAACAGGTGCCGGAACTGGCGGAGGGAACAGCGGGATCGCCGACGAACGAGGTCAGGGACTTTCTCCGGCGGCGCCGTGAGCAGATCGCCCAGCGCTGGGCGGACGAGCCCTTGTTCCGTGCCGTGTTCACCGTCTCGCGGGACGAGGCGGTCGAGGCAGGCAAGGCCGTGGTGGACGCGCTGGCCCAAGTCGCCGACGCGGGGCGCGTGGAGGACCCGGACGCCGCCGGATTCACGACGGTGCGCGAGCAGTTGGCGCGCATGGGAGCGGCGCGCTCCCGGGCGGGCCTGAGCACCGCCCAGGTGTCGGGCGAGCTGGCCGCGCTGCGCCCGCCCGTGGAGAACCTGCTGCTGTCCGACCTGCCGGACGACCTCCCGGCCGACCAGGCGCGTGACTGTGTCACCACGCTGAGTGTGCTGATGGGTACCCTGCGGGTCGTGGTCATGCAGACGGCGCTCAGCGAGGGGCAGGCGCTCATCGACCGCCAGCGCCTGCAGCTGCTGGAGGTGGCCACCCCCGTCATCAAGCTGTGGGACGGCATCGTGGCCGTGCCGCTGATCGGCACGCTGGACAGCGCCCGCAGCCAGGTCGTCATGGAGACGCTGCTGGAGTCGATCGTGGAGCAGCAGGCGCGCTACGCGATCCTGGACATCACCGGGGTCCCGACCGTCGACTCGCTGGTGGCCCAGCACCTGATGAAGACGGTCGCGGCGGCCCGGCTGATGGGCGCCGAGTGCATCGTCTCCGGCATCCGTCCCGCGATCGCCCAGACCATGGTCCACCTCGGTCTGGACCTGGGCACCGTGGTCACCCGGGCGAGCCTCGCCGACGCGCTGGGGTACGTGCTGCACCAGCTCGGCGTCGGGATCGTGAACCCCGGCTCGAACGGCGCGGTCACCCGGTGAGCGAGGCGTTCCCGGGGCCCCACGGGGGTCCCGTGACAGGTCATGTACCGGTCCTCCGGCTCGGCGAGATCCTGCTGGTCACCCTTCAGGGCGACCTGCACGACAGCACGGCGCAGCAACTGCAGCAGGACCTCGCCGAGACCATCTCCCGCAGCGGGGCCACGGGCGTGGTCATCGACATCTCCGGCGTGGAGATCGTCGACAGCTTCCTCGGCCGGGTACTGGCGGAGATCGCCGGGCAGACCGAGTTGCTGGCGGCGCGGACCGTGGTCGTCGGCATGCGGCCGGCGGTCGCCATCACCCTGGTGGAACTGGGCCTCACGCTGCCCAGGGTGCACACCGCGCTCAGCACCGAGGTGGCCATGGAACTGCTTACGGGGCACGCCCCGTCGTACCGCTACGGCGGCCTGCGCCAGGAGAGTCCGTGATGCACACTGCCGCGGGCGCCCAGGCCCGCCTGCCGATCCGTTCGGACATGGATCTGGTGTGGGTACGTCAGCACGTGCGGCAGGCGGCCGCCCAGCTGGGCTTCGGCCTGGTGGATCAGACGAAACTGGTCACGGCGGCCAGTGAACTGGCCCGCAACACACTCGTGTACGGCGGCGGCGGCACGATGGAGACGGAGCCCGTCACCGAGCGTGGCGTCCAGGGGCTGCGGCTGACCTTCAGCGACGAGGGGCCGGGCATCGCGGACCTGGAGCAGGCGCTCAGCGACGGCTTCACCTCGGGCGGCGGGCTCGGCATGGGGCTGGGCGGCGCCCGGCGCCTCGTGCACGACTTCGCCATCGAGAGCAGCCCGGGGGCGGGCACCACGGTGCGGGTGACCTCCTGGGTCGGCCGGGCTCCCCGCCCGCGTGAGGAGTCCTGATGCCGCGCGTGTGGGACGTTCCGGTGCACGACTCCACCCGGGTGCGCGACGCCCGGGTGGCGGCGGAGCACGCGTCGGCCCTGGCCGGGCTGGACGAGCAGCGCACCGCCACCGCCTCGCTGGTGGCGACCGAGCTGGCCACCAACCTGCTCAAGCACGCCGGCGGCGGCCAGGTGCTCATCGACGTCGTCACGCCGCCCGTGCTCGCGTCCGCGCGGGAGGAGCGCACGCTGGTGCAGATCACCACGCTCGACCACGGTCCCGGCATCGCCGACGTCGATGCCGCCCTGCGCGACGGCTTCACCACCTCGGACTCCCTGGGCGCGGGGCTCGGCACCTGCGCCCGCCTCGCCGACGGCTTCGACCTGCACAGCGTCCCGGGCCGGGGCACCGTGGTGGTCGCCCGGGTCGGCGCCGTGGCCGACCGCCCCGCGGGTGCGCCCGGCCCGGCGGCCCGGCTGCGGGCCGGCGCCGTGAACGTCCCGTTCGGCGGCGCGGAGTACTCGGGCGACGCATGGGCCTGGGTCCGGTCCGGGGACCGGGTCACGCTGATGCTGGCCGACGGGCTGGGCCACGGCCCGGAGGCGGCCCGCGCCTCGGGTGCCGCCGTCGAGGCGCTGCGCGGCGCGGCCCACCTCGCGCCAGCCGACGCGCTGCGGCGGCTGGACTCGGCACTGGCCGGCACCCGTGGCGCGGCCGTCGCCCTGGCCCAGGTCGACGCGGGCGCCGGAACGCTCAGGTTCGCCGGCATCGGCAACATCGGGGCGCGGCTGTGCGCGGACGGCACCTGGCGGCACCTGGTGTCCCGGCCCGGCATCGTCGGCACCCACCGGCCCGCCACCCTGCGCGAGGAGGAGGCCACCTGGGCGGACGACCGGGTGCTGGTGCTGCACAGCGACGGCCTGCCGAGCCGCTGGACCCCGACCTCCGACACCTGCCGCACGACGACCGACCCGGCGGTGACGGCCGCCGTGACGGTACGGGACGCCAGCAGTCCGGCGCGCCCGGTGCGGGACGACACCGCCGTGGCCGTACTGACCTCGACCCCGCCGGATGGCCCATGACCCGCACCTGGCAGATCACCGACGTCACCGACGCGGCTCGGGCGCGCGTCGCCGCCGCGCGCCTGGCCGCCGCCCACGGTGTGCCGCCCCTGGAGCGCACGCGGCTGGCGGCCTCGCTCAGCACGCAGCTGCGGCTGTGCCTGACCAAGGGCGGCACCTGGCGGCTCACCCTGGAGACGGGCACGGCCTCCCGCGCCACGCCTGAGGCCGGTGCGACCGTGCTGCACGCCGTGGTGACCCCCTCGCGCGACGACGCCGCCGCCGGTCAGCCGCCGTGGCGGGTCACGGTGCCCTGCCCGGAGCCGGTGCCGGCCGCGGACGCCGACGCGGACGTGGAGGATCCGGCCGCGCTGGCCGAGGCCCTGCTGGGCGCCGACGAGGACACGGCGCTGGTGCTGGACCGGCTCACCGAGCAGGAGAACCTGGTCGACTTCCACCGGGAGGAGCTGCAGCAGACCAACCAGGGGGTCGTCGCGCTGCACGCCGAGCTGGACGCCGCCGGGCGGGCCCAGCGGGAGGCGTTCGCCGCGGAGCGCAAGGCGCGCACGGAGGCGGAGCACGCCCGTCGCCGGCTGACCTTCCTGGCGGACGCGAGCGCGGTGCTGACGGCGTCGCTCGACCATCACGAGATCGTGCGGCGGCTGCCGGAACTGCTCGTGCCCGAGTACGCGGCGAGCGTCGACGTCTGGCTGTTCGACCAGGACGGCGAGCGGCCGGGCCCCGCCCATCCGGCCGCCGCCGTGGTCGCCGCCCGCACCGGGCGGCCGCAGTACGCCGCCGCCGATCCGGGCGGCCTGCCCGGGGTCGACGACCAGCCGCCCTCGGCGCTGGCCCCGGACCGGCCCCTGCTGTGCATCCCGCTGTCCACCCGGCAGGCGCCCCTGGGCGTGGTGACCCTGTCCCCGCCCGGCGAGCGCTGGGACCCGGACGACGCCGTGATGCTGGTCGAGCTGACCCGCCGGGCCAGCACCGCCATCGACCACGCCCAGCGCTACCAGCACAACCGCGACATCGCCGAGACGCTCCAGCGGGCCCTGCTGACGGAGCTGCCGGCCCCGCCGGGGCTGGGGCTGGCCGCGCGCTACCTGCCGGCCACCCACGGGCTGAACATCGGCGGTGACTGGTACGACGCCTTCCGGCAGCCCGACGGCGGCGTCATCACCGTGGTCGGCGACGTGACCGGGCACGGGCTGCGCGCCGCGGTGATGATGAGCCAGCTGCGCACCGCGCTGCGCGCCTACGCCGTCGACGGCGGCAGCCCCGGCCGGCTGCTGACCCGGCTGCACACGTTCCTGCACCACCTCCAGCCCGACCTGTTCGCCACGGCCGTCATCGCGCGTTTCCACCCCGACGACCCGACCGTCACGTGGGCGGCCGCCGGCCATCCGCCGCCCGTGCTGCGTACCCCGGACGGGCGGGTCCGCACGCTGGACGAGAAACCCGGCGCGATGCTGGGCATTCCGCTGAAGCAGGAGATCGCCGACCACTCGGTGCGCCTGGCGCCCGGTTCGACGCTGGCGCTGTACACCGACGGCCTGGTAGAGCGCCGCGCCCTCGGCATAGACCCGGGGATCGCGCGGCTGGCCGAGACGCTCGGATCGTTCGGCACGGCGGAGCTCGAGGCGGACCTGGAGGCGTCGGCGGACGGGATCCTGCGGCCCCTGCTCAGCGACTCCGAGCGGGACGACGACGTGTGCCTGCTGCTGTGTCACGTCCGCTCGTCCTGACCGGTCGCGTCACCACTCCCCCACGAACGCGTTCCCGGGTGTTCACGCCCGCCCGGTGCGCTCCGGTCCCGGGCGGGGCATGGTGGTGATCAGGAGTGTCGCCTGCCTGCCGCGCCCGGCTGGCCGAACCGGCCCCGCCGGGGTGGGATCGACGAGGTGCGAAACAGCGATCCAGGGGCAGGCGAACGGCGTTCGCGGCCCACCGCCCGGAGCCGCAGAAAGGGATGAACACCGTGACACGACCCAGGATCCTGGTGGTCGGCGCAGGCTTCGCCGGCGTGGAGTGCGTCCGTCGTCTGGAGCGCAGGCTCTCCCCCCACGAAGCCGACGTCACCCTGGTGACACCGTTCTCCTACCAGCTCTACCTGCCCCTGCTGCCCCAGGTCGCCTCCGGCGTGCTGACGCCCCAGTCGATCGCCCTCTCGCTGCGCCGCAGCAGCCGCTACCGGACCCGGATCATCCCGGGCGGCGCGATCGGGGTGGACCTCGAGGCCAAGGTCTGCGTGGTGCGCACCATCACCGACCAGATCGTCAACGAGCCGTACGACTACATCGTGCTGGCCCCCGGCAGCATCACCCGTACCTTCGACATCCCGGGCCTGACCGACAACGCGTTCGGCATGAAGACGCTGGCGGAGGCCGCGTACATCCGGGACCACGTGATCGCGCAGCTCGACCTGGCCGACGCGAGCCAGGACCCCGTGGAGCGCGCGTCGCGGCTGCAGTTCGTGGTGGTCGGCGGCGGTTACGCGGGGACGGAGACCGCGGCGTGTCTGCAGCGGCTGACGCACGCGGCCGTCAAGCGCTACAACCGGCTCGACCCGAGCCTGATCAAGTGGCATCTGATCGACATCGCGCCGAAGCTGATGCCCGAGCTGGGCGAGAAGCTCGGACGGGACGCGCAGGAGGTGCTGACGCGGCGCGGCATCGAGATCTCGCTCGGGGTCTCCGTCGCCAAGGCCGGGCCGGAGGAGGTCACCTTCACCGACGGCCGGGTGGTGCCGACCCGCACGCTGATCTGGACCGCCGGTGTGGTCGCGAGCCCGCTCATGGCCACGCTCGGCGCGGAGACGGTCAGGGGGCGGCTCGCGGTCACCGCCGAGATGTGTCTGCCGAACCACGACGGCGTGTTCGCGCTCGGCGACTCCGCGGCCGTGCCCGACCTCGCCAAGGGCCAGGAGGGCGCGGTCTGCCCGCCGACGGCCCAGCACGCGATGCGGCAGGGCCGGCACGTCGCCGAGAACCTCATCGCCACCCTGCGCAACCAGCCGATGCGGCCGTACGTCCACAAGGACCTCGGTCTCGTCGTCGACCTCGGCGGCGCCGACGCGGTCTCCAAGCCGCTCGGCGTCGAGCTCAAGGGCCTGCCCGCCCAGGCCGTGGCCCGCGGCTACCACTGGTCGGCGTTGCGCACCGGCGTGGCCAAGGCCCGGGTGGCGACGAACTGGGCGCTCAACGCGGTCGCCGGCGACGACTTCGTGCGCACCGGCTTCCAGGCCCGCAAGCCGGCCAAGCTGAAGGACTTCGAGTACACGGACGCGTACCTGACGCCGGAGCAGGTGCGGGAGCACGTCCGGGAGGCGGGCCGGGCGCGGCTGTGACCCGGCGGCCGGGGACGGCCCCCGGCATGTCATGCTGAGAAGTGGATCTCGGCACGAACCGGCCGGGAGTCGGGCGTGCGAGTCGGGAGAGTGTACGGCGGCGTGAGGGCAGCGGGGCGCTCGGTGCGGACACGGCTGAGGGATCGCGTCGCCGCGTCCGATCCCGGTCTGCTGCGGCTGACGGCGGGGCTGCGGACGGTGGGCGCCATCGCCCTCGCTCTGGGCGTGCTCGCCGCGTTCGGTGCGGACGTCACCCATCTGGTGGCGGGTGCCATGGCGGCGATGGTCGCCACCTTCGCCATCCGGGAGAAGGAGCTGGGCGCCCAGGCCGTCACGCTGGCGCTGGGCCTGCCCGTCGCCCTGGCGTCGGTGTCGGTCAGCTCGCTGCTCACCTCGTGGGTCGTCGTCGGTGACGTCTTCTTCGTCGTCCTGATCTTCTGCGCGGTCTTCGTCCGCCGGTTCGGCGACCGCGGCACGGCCCTCGGGCTGATCGGCTTCCAGGTCTACTTCCTCTCGCTGTTCGTCGGCGCGAAGCCGTCGGTGCTGCCGGGACTGCTGGGCGCCATCGCGGTGGCGTTCGCGTGCAGCGCGGTGGTGCGCTTCGCGGTGGTTCCGGCGACACCGGCGGGCATCCTCCAGCGGCTGCGGCAGGCCTTCCGGGCCCGGCTGGCGCAGCTCCTCGCCACGCAGATCGACCTGCTCGACGCCGGCCCGGACGAGATCGACAAGACGCTGGAGCACCTGCGCGACGGCACCGCGCGGCTGCACGAGACCGCCCTGATGATCCAGTCCCGGCTGGAGGACGGCACCCCCGACGAGTCCGTCGCACGTCTGGTGCAGCGGCGCGTCGCGGACGCCGAGATCGCCGCCGAGCGGCTCGGTCTGCTGCTGCTGACCGCGCGCAGTGCCGAGCGGGCCGACACCCTCACCCTGCATCTGCCGGGCGCGCCGGCGCCCTCGGTGGGGCGTTCACCGGCGCCCGGCGAGGCCACGGAGATCCTGCGGCGCGATCTGGCGGCGCTGCGCACGCTGGTGCTGCGGCCGCCCGCCGAGGCCCGCGGCACCGCGCTGTCCCACCTGCGCAACCGGCTCCTGGGCTACCGGGACGGGGAGAACCTGCCCGAGGCGACACCGGCCGTGCAGGACGTGTTCCGCGGCATCGGTGAGACCGCGCGCGCGGTCATGGGCCTCAGGATCGCCCTGGACGGGCCGCAGGACGAGTCGGACGACACTCCGGCGACGGCCCGTTCCCGGGAGGAGCTGGACGCCGAGGACGCCGCCATCGACGCCGGTGAGCAGGACGCGGCGAAGGAGGAGCCGACGGGGCTGCGGCGGCCCACCACGCGGGCCGCGGTGCAGGTGGCGGTGGGGTCCTCGCTGGCCATCGTCGGCGGGGAGTTCCTGTCCTCGCAGCGCTGGTACTGGGCGGTTCTCACCTGCTGGATCGTCTTCATCAACACGGCGTCCACCGGGGAGATCCTGGTCAAGGGCTACCGCCGGCTGCTGGGCACCGTGCTGGGGGTGGTGGCCGGCATCGTGCTGGCCGGTCTGGTGGGCGGCCACACCTGGACCGCGTTCGCTCTGGTGCTGCTGCTGATCTTCGCGATGTTCTACACGGCGCCGCTGTCCTACACGCTGATGTCGTTCTTCGTCACCGCGATGCTCGGGCTGCTGTACACCCTGCTGCACACCTACAGCCTCTCGGTGCTGCTGCTGCGGATCGAGGAGACGGCGCTCGGCGCGGCGTGCGGCATCGTCGCCGCGGCCCTGGTGCTGCCGATACGCACCGACCGCCGTACGAACGAACTGCTCGGCACGGTGCTGGAGCGGCTCACCGACGTCACCGAGGGCGCCGTGGACCAGCTCAGCGGCGGTCCGGCGGCCGACCTGCTGGACACGGCGCGGGATCTGGACCAGGCCCTGGGCGAACTGCGGGCCGCCACGTCGCCGCTCACCCATCCGATCACGCCGCTGCGGGCCCGGCGCGACACCGCCCAGTACGTGGTGGCGCTGCTGGAGACGTGTGCCTATCACGCGCGGTCGCTGGCGGCGACGGCCGAGCTGCTGCCGACCCATCCCTCCATCGCGGCCGACCCGAGGCTGCGCGGGGCGGTGCGGCGCACGGTGCGCAACATCGAGGCGATCGCCGCCCGCATCGCCGACGAGGACGCCGTGACCGAGGTGGAGACCGGGCCGAGCATCGCGTCGCTGCTGGAGGCGGACGCCGCCGGCGTGCCGCGCTACGGCCGCATCACCGGGCGGGTGCTGCGGCACCTGGAGCGCCTGGACGAGGCCGTGGTGGGCCTCGCCCGGCCGCTGGGGGTCGAGGTCAGGGCGCCGAAGCGGTGACGGTCAGAAGTCGCTGGGCAGACCGCTGGCCTCGGCGATGCCGCGCAGTTCCTCGTTCTGCCGGTGGCGTTCCTTGAGGTAGTCGGCTATCTCGCCGAGGCGCTCCGGGTCGGAGGCGGTGGCCGCGTCGGTGACGACCCGGACGGGACCGGTCTCGTCGGTGTCGATCTCGACGACCTCGTTGTCCAGCCGTCCGGTGACGGCGGTGGCGATGACCAGGGCGGCCTCGTCCCGGATCTCCTGGGGCAGCGCCTCGGCGTTGTCCCCGTCAAGGGAGAAGTCGATGGTGGGCATCTGGTGCTCGTCGATCGCCTGGAGGACCGGTTCCACCACGCTGAGCAGCAGCCGGTAGTCGTCGGTCTCCATGCGGACGCGCAGGAGGTCCAGGTAGACGTCCACGGGACGTCCGTCCGGCGGAGGAATCTCGTGTTCGTTCATTCGCCCCGTGTTCCCCGTGCGGCGCGGCTCAGACGCGGCGCCATCGGGCGAGGGCGAAGGAGAAGACGCCGAACAGCACCAGGCCCGCGGCGACGCAGACCAGGAGCCAGGGCCCGAGGGGGGTCTCGGCGAAGGAGCGGAGGGTGTCGTCGAGCCCCTTGGCCTGGTCGGGCCGGTAGTCGACGGCGGCCCGGACGGCGAAGGCGCCGGCCGCGGCGAAGACGAGGCCGCGGGCCACGCCGCCGCCGACACCGGTGACGTCGACCAGGCGCCGGGCCCGGGGGCTGAGCGCGCCCAGCTTCAGCTTCTTGTGGTACTTGCGGCGCAGGGCCTGTACGCCGATGACCACTCCGGCGACGACGATCGCGGCGCCGGCGACGCCCACGAGCCACCGCCCGGCGGGCATCTCCATCACCTTGGAGGTGGCGTCACGGGACTGCTGGTCGCTGGAGCCGCCGCCGGAGGAACCGGCCGCGAAGGCCAGGACGGAGTAGGCGACGAAGGCGTAGAACAGGCAGCGGGCGGCGGCCGGGAGCCGCTTCTTCGCCGTGTGGCCGTCCTTGCCGGTGACCCCGAAGAGCGCCTCCGACAGGCGCCACAGCGCCATGCCGGCGAGCCCGACGCCCAGCGCCCACAGCAGGACGGCGCCGAAGGGCTGGTCGGCCAGCTCCGCGAGGGCGCCGCCCCGATCCGCCTCGCGCTTGCCGGTGCCGAAGGCGATCTGGAGGGCGAGGATGCCGACCAGCAGGTAGATGACGCCGCGAGCGGTGAAGCCCGCCCGGGCGGCCCCCTCGGCGGCCGAGCCGTTCGCGGCCCTGCGGGCCTTGCCGCGGCCGGTGCGTGCGGTCATGCCGATGTTCATACGATCCCCTCCCGGACTGCGGATTCCCCGTCACCCCCCGCGCACACCCCGGCCGCCCGCACACCGGTCGACGGTGTGCGGGCGGCCGGACCACCGTGTCTGCCCGTCCCCGCGGGTCAGTCCACCGGGACCGGCCCGGCGGCGGGCGCCGGGACCCGCGCCGGCGTCGCCGCCAGGTGGTGCCGGGCGGCCGCCAGGGCCTGCCGTACGTCACGTGTGCCGGTCGACACGCACAGCGTGTAGGCCAGGTCCCGGGTGCGGGGACACGGGACGCCCGTGCCGTCGGCCGTCTCGCGCGCCGCCGCGGCCTCGTACTCCTCGACGAGTCCGCGCAGCACCGCGGGGTGGGGCATCAGCATCCGTCTCGTTCCTCCTGAGTTCTCCGGTCCTACGGGCTCGGTACTCACCGCTGCGCCCCCCGGGCCCGTCAGGACCGCACCGGGCGGGTGGTCTTGCGGTGGCCGCCCGTGCGCTGCCCCATCGCCTCGTCGCGCACCCGGGCGCAGCTGCGGCTGATGAGCCTCGACACGTGCATCTGCGAGATGCCCAGGCAGTCGGCTATACGGCTCTGCGTCATGTCCTCGAAGAAGCGCATGTAGAGGATGGTCCGCTCGCGTTCGGGCAGCCTGCGCAGTCCTTCCTTGGCGGACTCGCGGTCGATCACCGTGTCGTACGAGGTGTCCGCCTCGCCGAGGGTGTCCGAGAGGCTGTAGCCGTCGTCGCCGGCCGACAGTTCGGCGTCCAGCGAGAGGGTGCTGAAGCTCTCCAGGGCCTCCATCCCGGCGCTGACCTCCTCCTCGCTCAGCCCGGTGTGGGCGGCGAGGGCGGCCACCGAGGGTTCGGGGCTGCCCGGGCTCTGGGTGAGCTCGCGCCGGGCCACGCGCACCTTGTTGCGCAGTTCCTGGACCCGGCGGGGCACGCGCAGCGCCCACATCCGGTCGCGGAAGTGGCGCTTGACCTCGCCGGTGATGGTGGGCACGGCGTAGCTCTCGAAGGCTCCTCGCTCCGGGTCGAAGCGGTCGATGGCCTTCACCAGGCCGAGCGCGGCGACCTGGCGCAGGTCCTCGATGGACTCGCCCCGGTCCCGGAACCGTCCGGCGATGCGGTGGGCCATGGGGAGCCACGCGGTGACGAGCTCGTCGCGGACGGCGTCACGTTCGGGGCCGTCCTCCAGCCCGGCCAGCCGGGCGAAGAGGGCCATCGTGTCGGGGGCGTCGTCGTGCCGCCGACGGGCGGACGCGCCGGACGGGGCGTTCGCGGACTCGGGGGTCGTGGGACGGGTGGTGGGCGTTTCGATGAGCATGCGGATTCGCTCCTGAACGGTGGTCTCAGGGGACTTTCCGCGGGAACGGCACTGTCCGGGTCACCTCACCCGGAGGGTAGAAGCGGCCATACCGCTCCCGCTGCTGCGCCTCCGGTCCGAAGCACGAACTTGCGACTGCCCCCACCCCGGGGGAACAAACTCCGCTTTTCGAAAAGTACTCAGTACAGCGGAACGACCACGGTGATGCACTTGCCTCCCGAGGGAAGGTCTGCCACGCGTACGTCCCGCGCCAGGCGGCAGACGATGGGCCAGCCGTGGCCGCCGGGACGACGGCGCCCCTGGGAGTCGGTCCGCGGCAGGGCGACGGGCAGGTCGTGGCTGCGGTCGCACACCGACAGGCGCAGCCCGGGCCCGACGACGTCCACCTGGAAGTCGGTGACGCCGCCACCGTGCAGGATCGCGTTGGTGGTCAGTTCCGAGGCGACGAGCAGGGCGTCCGACAGGGCGTGCGCGTCGCACGAGGCGCGGCCGTCGCCGCCGCGTTCGGTGACGACGCGTTCGACGGCCCGGCGCGCCTCGGCGGGGCGGCGGGGCCGGTTCCGCCGGTGCCTTTGGGTGCCGTCCTGCTCGACGACAGGTGGGGTCGTATGCCTGTCACGCATCCGTCAGCTCCCTGATCGGTGGGACGTCCCGGCGCCGGTCCGCGCCGTTCGGGGCGCGCCGTGCAACCTCGTCACTTCCGGCTGACCTCTGGCCGTACCCCCAAACATCCCGTCCTCCGTCCGGCTCAGCAGCCATCCGGGCGCCCCGCGGGGGTACGCGAAGGGCATGACGGATGTTGTGGACTCGGACGAACTGCTGCGCCGCATGCACCGCGCGAGGGCCTGTGCGCGGGAGCAGGAGCTGGCCTGGCGGGCGCGGCGGGACGAGCTGCGGCCGACCGACCCGGAGGGCGCTCGGGACGCCGCCGTGCGGACGATGGCGTACGAGGCGGTCCTGCGGGTGCTGGACGAGGTGCTGACCCCCGGCCGGACGCGTGAGGACCGGCCCCGGGCGGATTGACGGGGTGCCCTCCGGGAAACCGGACCGGCATGACCGCCGACCACACCAGCGCCCCCGTCCTGCAAGCCCTCGTCGACTACCGCCGCGAGGGACGGCTGTCGTTCACTCCGCCGGGGCACAAGCAGGCCCGCGGGGCGGATCCGGCGGTGCGCGAGGTGCTGGGGGACGCCGTCTTCCACGGTGACGTGCTGGCCACCGGCGGACTGGACGACCGGCTCACCCGGGGGCGGGTGCTGCAGCGGGCCCAGGAGCTGATGGCCGACGCCGTGCACGCCGACCACACGTTCTTCTCGACGTGCGGCTCCTCCTTGTCGGTGAAGGCCGCGATGCTGGCGGTGGCGGGGCCGCACGAGAAGCTGCTGATCGGGCGGGACGCCCACAAGTCCGTCGTCTCCGGGCTGATCCTGTCCGGTATCGAGCCGGTCTGGGTCGAGCCGCGCTGGGACGCCGAACGGCACCTGGCCCATCCGCCGTCCGCCGAGGAGTTCGAGCGGGCGTTCGCGGCCCATCCCGACGCCAAGGGCGCCCTGATCACCAGTCCGACGCCGTACGGGGCGAGCGCCGACCTGCGGGCCGTCGCCGAGGTCTGCCACCGGCGCTCGGCGCCGCTGATCGTCGACGAGGCCTGGGGCGCGCACCTGCCCTTCCACCCCGACCTGCCGTCCTGGGCGATGGACGCGGGTGCCGACATCTGCGTGACCAGCATCCACAAGATGGGCAGCGGCCTGGAGCAGGGCTCCGTGTTCCATCTGCGCGGCGACCTGGTCCCGCCCAAGCTGCTCGGCATGCGGGCGGACCTGCTGGGCACCACCAGCCCGTCGGCACTGATCTTCGCCGGGCTGGACGGCTGGCGGCGGCAGATGGCGCTGCACGGGCGGGAGCTGATGGGCGGCGCGCTGGAGCTGGCCGCCGGCGTCCGGGCCGCCGTCGAGGAGATCGACGGCATGCACGTCAACGACCGGGACGACTTCTGCGGCCCCGGGCTGGCCCACGGCTTCGATCCGCTGCCCGTCGTCATCGACCTGGACGGGCTCGGTGTGTCGGGGTTCCAGGCGGCGGACTGGCTGCGCGAGCACCGGGGTGTGGTCGCGCACCTGACGGATCACCGGCGCATCGGCGCGCAGATCACCCACGGCGACGACCACGACACCTGCGGCGAACTGCTCGCCGCGCTCAAGGACCTCGCCCACGCCGCTCCGGGTCTGCGCCCCGCGCCCCGCGTGGAGGTGCCCTCGCCGTCCGGGTTGCGGATGGCTCAGGTGGCGCTTCCCCGGGACGCGTTCTTCGGGCCCACCGAGGACGTGCCGCTCGGCCGGGCGGCCGGCCGGGTCGCGGCGGAGATGATCACGCCGTACCCGCCCGGCATCCCGGCCGTCCTGCCCGGCGAGCGGCTGACCGAGCCGGTCCTGCGGTACCTGCGCACCGGTCTGGACGCGGGCATGTTCCTCCCGGACCCGAGCGATCCGGCGCTGGAGAGGATCCGGGTCGTCGCGGAGGGCGGCGAGTGAGACGGGTCACGTGACGGCGCCCGGGTTTCGCGGAACGCGGGAAGATGGTTTAGCGTTCATCCATCTGTGGCGACGGAGTCGACCGCGCGTCCTTCGACGTCACCGCTCACGGCCCTGGCTGGCTTCCCCCGTCCAGCCAGGGCTTTTTACTGCCCGCGCGGCCACCGTCCCCCGTTCCGGCACCGAATCCGCACGGGATCCGCCGTCCGCCGAGGTGCTCAGGGCGCCGACAGCGACTGAAATGGGCATAGGGAAAGCCCCGGAACCGAATCGCCGGCGAGGAGCCCCGTGCCATGACCAAAGCGATCAAACTGCTGACCGCCCTCCCCCAGCCCCAGCGCGGGCGGCTGACGGCACTGGCCCGGGAGGTGTCCTTCCCGGAGGACACCCGGATCTTCGAGGCGGGCGGCCGGGCCGACCGCTTCTGGGTCGTCCGCTCCGGCGCGGTCTCCCTGACCCAGCAGGTGACCCCGCTGCAACGGGTCACGGTCGCCAGCCTGGGCGCCGGGGACCTGCTCGGCTGGTCCTGGCTGTTCCCGCCGTACGAGTGGGACTTCGGCGCCGAGGCCTTCTGCCCGGTGCGCGCCTACGAGTTCGACGCCTCCGCGGTCCTCGCCCTGTGCGACGAGGACCCGCAGCTCGGCGTCGTGCTGGTGCGGTCGGTCGCCGAGATCCTCGCGCACCGGCTGGAGACCACCCGGGGGCGGCTCATGGAGCACTACGCGCTGCACGGGCGCGGCTCGCTGTGAGGCGCCGGCGGCCCCGCCCTCGGGGCCCCGCGCGACCGGGCGTGCTCAGGCCCCCGCGATGAGGCTGACGCCGAGGACGATCATCGTCGCGGCCACCAGTCCGTCGAGCACCCGCCAGGCCGACGGCCGGGCCAGGAAACGGCCGAGGTAGCGGGCGCCGAAACCGAGCGCGGCGAACCAGCACAGGCTGGCGACCGCGGCTCCCAGCCCGAAGGTCCAGCGCAGCGGGCCCTGGTCGGCGGCGACCGAACCCAGCAGGAAGACGGTGTCGAGGTAGACGTGCGGATTGAGCCAGGTCAGCGCCAGGCAGGTGAGGATCGCCCGACGGCGTGAGCCGGCCGCGTCGCCGTCCGCCCGCAGCGCACCGGCCGGCCGGAACACGCGCCGCGCGGCGAGGGCGCCGTAGCAGAGCAGGAAGGCCCCGCCGATCCAGCCCACCGCGGTCAGCGCGCCCGGCCAGGCGACCACCACCGCGCCGACGCCGCCGACACCCAGGGTGATGAGCAGGGCGTCGGACAGGGCGCAGATGCCGACCACGGCGAGGACCGCGTCCCTGCGGACCCCCTGGCGCAGGACGAAGGCGTTCTGGGCACCGATGGCGACGATGAGCGAGAGGCCGGTGCCGAAGCCCGCGGCGGCGGCGGTGAGTGCGTTGGTCATGCCCCCGACGCTAAGCGGACGATCACTGGGCGTACAGCTAAAGATTCTTACGTATCCTTAGCGCTCGTGAAGACAGCAGCGGCCCACGTGGCCTTCGCCGACCTTCCCCTGGACCAGGTGCGCACCCTGCTGGCCGTGGTGGACGAGGGCACGTTCGACGCGGCCGCCGCCGCCCTGCACGTGACGCCGTCCGCGGTCAGCCAGCGGGTGAAGGCGCTGGAGCAGCGCACCGGCCGGGTACTGCTCCTGCGCACCAAGCCGGTGCGGCCGACCGACTCCGGCGCGGTGCTGGTGCGCCTCGCCCGCCAGGTGGCCCGGCTGAAGCGCGACGCGTACGCGGAGCTGGGGCTGAGCGGGGCCGGAGAGCCGACCCGGGTCTCGGTGGCCGTCAACGCCGACTCCCTCGCGACCTGGTTCCTGGGCGCCCTCACGCGGATGCCCCGGGAGCCGCGGCTCTGCTTCGAGCTGCGCCGCGAGGACGAGGACCACACGGCCACCCTGTTGCGGGAGGGCGTGGTGATGGCCGCGGTGACCTCCTCGCCCGACCCCGTCCCCGGCTGCGCCGTCCGGTACCTGGGGCGGATGCGGTATCTCCCGTGCGCCGAGCCCGACTTCGCGGCGCGGCATCTGGACGGGCCGGCCCGGGAGGTGATCGCCGGGGCGCCCGTGGTGGTCTTCGACCGGCGGGACGACTTCCAGGACGGATTCGCGCGGCGCCTCGGCCACACCGGCGCGAGCCCCGTACGCAACCTCGTCCCGACCTCGGAGGGCTTCGTCGAGGCGGTCGCCGCCGGACTGGGCTGGGGCATGGTGCCGGAGCCGCAGGCCGTACCCCTGCTGCGGGCCGGACGGCTGGTCGAGTTCGCCCCGGATCTCGCGGTGGACGTGCCGCTGTACTGGCAGCAGTGGAAGCTCGACTCCCCCGCGCTGGCCACGGTGGCCGACGCGGTGGTGACGGCGGCTCAGGAGTCGCTGCGGGGCTAGGGAATGCCGGCATCCGGAAGGCTGTCGCCGGTTTCATCCCGCGGCCGACCGGTCACCCGCAACGGAGTAAGGCATTCACGAGGGCGCGAACGATACCGATCGCAGGTGACTTTCATGGACAACTGGCGAGAGCACGCGGCGTGCCGCACGGAGGACCCCGACCTGTTCTTCCCGATCGGCACCACCGGTCCGGCCGCTCTGCAGACCGAGCAGGCGAAGACGGTGTGCCGGAGCTGCCCGGTCCAGGAGCAGTGTCTGCGCTGGGCACTCGACACGGGCCAGACCATCGGCGTCTGGGGCGGGACCAGCGAGCTGGAACGCCGGGCGCTCAAGCGGCGCGAGTCCGTGCGCCGGAGGGCCGGCTGACCCTGGCGCGCGGCCGGCCCGGGCCTCTTCGACGACGCCCGGGCCGGCCCGGACGGCCCACACGTCACCGGCGCACCGCGGGTGACGGCCGTAGGCTCGCGGGAGCGTCACTTGGAAGGGGCCGGCCATGAGCGTCCGTGTGCACCGCGTCTACGACCCGCCCGAACCGGACGACGGGGTGCGGGTCCTGGTGGACCGGCTGTGGCCGCGGGGTGTGGCGAAGGACGCCGCGCACGTGGACGAGTGGCCCAAGGGGCTCACCCCGTCGGCCGAGCTGCGCCGCTGGTACCACGCGGGCGAGGGGACGTACGAGGAGTTCGCCGAGCGGTACGAGGCCGAGCTGGCCGCCCCGGAGGCGGCGGAACTCCTCGACCACCTGCGGGAGCTGGCGGGCAAGGGGGACGTGACGCTGCTGACCGCGTCCAAGTCGCCCGCCCGGAGCCACGCCTCCGTGCTGCTCCGCCTCCTCGGCGCGACCTGAGGCCGCGCCGGCAGCCGCTCCGCCCCTCCCTCTCCCCCACAGCCGGTCCGCCGCCGTCAGCCGGTCTGCCGTGCCGCGGCCCGGCCCGCCGCCCGCCCCGAGAACAGGCAGCCGCCGAGGAAGGTGCCCTCCAGCGCGTTGTAGCCGTGCACTCCGCCGCCGCCGAAGCCCGCCACCTCCCCGGCCGCGTAGAGGCCGTCGACCGGTGTGCCGTCGGCGCCCAGGGCCCGGGAGTCGAGGTCGGTCTGGATGCCGCCGAGTGTCTTGCGGGTGAGGATGTGCAGCTTGACCCCGATCAGCGGGCCCGCGGCCGGGTCGAGGATGCGGTGCGGGGCGGCGACGCGGCCGAGGCGGTCGCCGATGTAGCGGCGGGCGTTGCGGATGCCCTGCACCTGGGCGTCCTTGGCGTACGGGTTGGCCAGCTGGAGGTCGCGGGCCTCGATCTGGCGGCGGACCAGGGCGGCGTCGAGGAGCGGCTTGTCGGTCAGCCCGTTCATCCTGTCGACCAGTTGCTCCAGGTTCGGCGCGGTCACGAAGTCCGCGCCCTCCCGCAGGAAGGCGTCCACCGGGCCCGGCGCGCCCTTGCCGAGGACGCGTTCGCGCAGGAAGCCGGCGCGGTCCTTGGCGGTGATGTCGGGGTTCTGCTCGGAGCCGGAGAGCGCGAACTCCTTCTCGATGATCTTCTGGGTGAGGATGAACCAGGAGTGGTCGTGAGCGGCGAGGTCCGGCGTCGTGCGCAGGTGCCGGAGGGTGCCGAGGGTGTCGTAGCCGGGCAGGCAGGGTTCGGGCAGACGGCGGCCGAGCGCGTCGAACCACATCGAGGAGGGTCCGGGCAGGATGCGGATGCCGTGGCCGGGCCAGATCGGGTCCCAGTTGCGCACGCCCTCGGTGTAGTGCCACATCCGGTCGCGGTTGACCAGGCGGGCGCCCGCCTCGGCGCTGATGTCGAGCATCCGCCCGTCGACGTGCGCGGGGACTCCGGTGATCATCCTGGCGGGCGGGGTGCCCAGGCGCTCGGGCCAGTGGCGGCGGACGATGTCATGGTCGGCTCCGATGCCTCCGGAGGTGACGATCACGGCCTGGGCCGTGAGGGCGAACTCGCCGGTCGCGTCGCGGTTGGAGGCGACGCCGCGGGGCGAGTGGTCCTCGGCCAGGACCGTGCCGCGCACGCCGCGCGCGGCGCCGTCCTCGACGACCAGGTGGTCGACGCGGTGGCGGTGGTGGAAGGTGAGCAGCCCGTCCCGGGCGGCCTGCCTCGCGTAGCGCACGAAGGGCTCGACGACTCCGGTGCCGGTGCCCCAGGCGATGTGGAAGCGGGGCACGGAGTTGCCGTGCCCGGCGGCCCGGAGATCACCGCGCTCGGCCCAGCCGACGGTGGGCAGGAAGGTGATGCCGTGCCCGGCGAGCCAGGACCGCTTCTCCCCCGCCGCCCACTCGACGTACGCCTGGGCCCAGCGCACCGCCCAGGAGTCCTCGTCGTCGGTGCGGTCGAAGCCGGCGCTGCCCTGCCAGTCGCTCCAGGCCAGGTCGAAGGAGTCCTTGACGCCGAGGCGCCGCTGCTGAGGGGAGTCGACGAGGAAGAGGCCGCCGAAGGACCAGAAGGCCTGCCCGCCGAGGTTGGCCGCGTTCTCCTGGTCGACGAGGGCCACCCTCCGTCCCCGGCTGGTCAGTTCGTGGGCCGCGACCAGGCCCGCGAGGCCCGCTCCGACCACGATGACGTCGGCATCCATGGCGACCGTCCCTTCTCGTTGCGTGTGTTGGGGGTGTTGGGGGTGTTGGGGATGTCGGGGCGGCTGGAGGTGGCGGGGCGGCTGGAGGTGGCGGGGCGGCTGGGGGTGGCGGGGCTGTTCACGAAGTGGCGCCGCCCTCGGTGAGCAGCGCGGTGAGCAGCTCGCGCAACCAGGTCCGGGCGTGCTCCACGTCCCGGTCGAGGAGCAGTTGGGTGGTGACTCCGTCGTAGGCGGCGACCACCGCGTACGCGGCGCCGCCGGCGTCGCCGAGCACCGCCGGCAGGCGGGTGTGCCCGCGCGCCCGGGCGAGCCGGTCGGCGATCACGTGCCTGAGGCGCGCCCGGTGCTCGAGCAGGGTGCGTGCCACGTCCGGGTCGCGGGCGGCGTGCACCAGGAAGTCCGTCTTCACCAGGAGCCAGTCCCGGTCCAGCAGGAGCACCTCGGTGACCCGGTCCACGGCGGCGGGTACGTCCAGGTCCGGCCCGTCGAGGGCGAGGGCGCCGGAGACCTGCTCCGCGATCAGGTCGGCCCGCTCCCGGTAGAGGGCGAAGAACAGCTCGTCGAGGCTGTCGAAGTTCGAGTAGAAGGCGCCGCGGCTGTAGCCGGCCGCCTCGCAGACCTCCTCGATCGACACCCGGCCGAACCCCTTGGCGGCGAACACCGTGTACGCCGCCTCCAGGAGATTGGCGCGGGTCCGCGCCCGCCGCCTGGTCACCCGCCCGGTCGTCGCCTTCGCCGCCATGCCGGCCCTCCCCGTCTCCGATGCGAGAACGTATCCGATACGGCGGTGTATCGGAAGGGCCGTGCAGGGCACGTGCGAGGGCCAGGGTGAAGATAGAACGCGTATTCGAATCGGGAGTACGCTGGTCCCATGACCACGCACCTCCAGGGATCGCTCTTCGACCAGACGGACGAGGTCCGGCTCGGACCGCTCGACGGGCTGCGCCGCACACACCTCGGCTCGGGTGCCTGGATCGACCTGCTGCCCGGCTGGCTGAGCGGCGCCGACGCGCTGTTCGAAAGGCTGGCCGCCGACGTGCCGTGGCGCGCGGAGCGCCGGGCCATGTACGACCAGGTGGTCGACGTGCCCCGGCTGCTCGCGTTCTACGGAGCCGGCGAGCCGCTGCCGCATCCGCTGCTCACCGAGGCGCGCGACGCCCTGAGCGCGCACTACGCCGGGGAGCTGGGCGAGCCCTTCACCACGGCCGGGCTGTGCCACTACCGCGACGGGCTGGACAGCGTCGCCTGGCACGGGGACCGGATCGGACGGGGCGCGCGCCAGGACACGATGGTCGCCATCCTGTCGGTCGGCGCCCCCCGGGACCTGCTGCTGCGCCCGGTCGGAGGAGGCGGCGACACGGTGCGCCGCCCGTTGGGCCACGGCGACCTGATCGTGATGGGCGGCTCCTGCCAGCGCACCTGGGAGCACTGCGTCCCCAAGAGCACCCGCGCCGCGGGCCCTCGCATCAGCGTCCAGTTCCGTCCGCGCGGCGTGCGCTGAACCGCCGCCCCGGCGCCCGCGGGACCGGCGGCCGTACCGGAGTCGGGGCAGCCGCGCCACGGGGCCGGGAACGGACGTTCTAGAGTCGGGGCATGGCCTTGCAGATCAGCGCCACCAATCCGGAGCACCCCGCGCTCCTGCTCGAACTGCCGTGGCAGACGCCGCTGGAGGAGTGGCCCGAGGAGTACCTCGTGCCCCTGCCCCGCGGCATCTCCCGGCACGTCGTCCGCTACGCCCGGGCCGGGGACGAGGTCGTCGCCGTCAAGGAGCTGGCCGAACGTCCCGCGCTGCGCGAGTACCAGCTGCTGCGCGACCTGGACCGGCTCGCCATCCCCGCGGTGGACGCGCTGGCCGTGGTCACCGGCCGCACGGACACGGCCGGCGAGGCGCTGGAACCGGTGCTGATCACCCGGCACCTGGGCGGTTCGATGCCGTACCGGTCGATGTTCGAGACGACGCTGCGCCCGGCGACCATGCACCGCCTGATGGACGCGCTCGCGGTGCTGCTGGTGCGGCTGCACCTGGCCGGGTTCGCGTGGGGCGACTGCTCGCTGTCCAACACGCTCTTCCGCCGCGACGCGGGCGCCTACGCCGCGTACCTGGTGGACGCCGAGACCGGGGAGCTGCACGCCCGGCTGAGCGACGGCCAGCGCGACTACGACCTCGACCTGGCCCGGGTGAACATCAGCGGCGAGCTGCTCGACCTGGAGGCGTCGGGGGCGCTGCACCCGTCCGTCGACCCGGTCGACTTCGGCACGGAGATCTGCGCCCGCTACCGGGGCCTGTGGCAGGAGCTGACCCGCACGTCCGTCTATCCGGCGGGCAAGTACCACTACATCGAGCGCCGGATCCGGCGGCTCAACGACCTCGGCTTCGACGTGGCCGAGATGCAGATCGAGCACGCCTCCAACGGCGACACGGTCACCTTCGTGCCCAAGGTCGTCGACGCGGGCCACCACCAGCGCCAGCTGCTGCGCCTGACCGGCCTGGACGCCGAGGAGAACCAGGCCCGGCGGCTGCTGAACGACCTGGAGAGCTGGATGGCCACCCAGGACGACTACGCCCCGGGCGACCCCCTCGGCGCCCGCCCCGAGGTCCTCGCCCACCGCTGGGTGCGCGAGGTCTTCCGGCCCACCGTGCGGGCGGTGCCGGTGGAGCTGCGCGGCGCGATGGACCCGGCCGAGATCTACCACGAGCTGCTGGAGCACCGCTGGTACCTGTCCGAGCGGGCCCAGCACGACATCGGCCTCGACACGGCCGTCGCCGACTACATCGAGAACGTCCTGCCCAGGGCCCGGGAGACCCTCCAGCCGACGGCGGAGTGAGCGGCCCGCCGCCCGACGGGCCGGTCCGTCACGTGTG
The DNA here is from genome assembly GCF_044142145.1 of Streptomyces sp. BK79. NCBI lineage: Bacteria > Bacillati > Actinomycetota > Actinomycetes > Kitasatosporales > Streptomycetaceae > Streptomyces > Streptomyces sp. BK79. Next base: position 87,844 of record NZ_JBHVOC010000027.1, on the reverse strand, counting down.
CGGGACCACCGCCACCGGGCACTGGGCGTGGTGCAGCACACCGTGCGCCACCGAGCCGATCCGGGCACCGACCGCCGTACGGCGGGCACGGCGGCCGACGACCATCAGCCGGGCTCCGCCGGCCACCGACAGCAGGACCTGCCCGGCGCTGCCCATCTCCACGTGCTCGACCACCCGGACGTCGGGGAAGCGCTCGCGCCACGGGGCGAGCGCCTCGCCGAGGGCCTTCCTCTCGTACTGCTCCAGGCCCCCGGCCTCGTCGGCGAGCCGCATCGAGCCCGGGGTGTAGGTGAACACCGTCGGCAGCGCCCAGGCCCGCACGGCGCGCACGGTGGCGCCGCGCGCGGCGGCCGCCTCGAAGGCGAACCCGATCACGTCGGCGCTGTCCTCCGGCTCGCCCTGCTGCCCGACGACGACCTCGCCGTCGGCGGCCTCGGCCGCGGCCTCCTCCCCGGCCCGCACCAGGACGACCGGCCGGGGCGCCTCGGCGATCACCTGCTGGCCGACGGAACCCAGCAGGAAGCCGACCACCGCCCCGTGGCCGCGCGAGCCCAGGACCAGCGTCTCGGCCTCGGCCGCGGCGGCGAGCAGCACGGCGACGGCGTCGTCGGCCTCACGGACCTCCGTGGACACCGTGAGGCCGGGGTGCGCCCCGGCGACGGTCCGGACCCACTCGGCGACCGAGTCCCCCACCCACCGCTCCTGCGCGTCCCGGTCCTGCGCGCCGGCCGCGTCCTGCGGCTGGACCCGCCAGGCGTGCACGACGTGCAGCGGCGCTCCGCGGCGGACCGCCTCCCCGGCGGCCCAGGCCAGTGCGGCCAGGCTCTCCTGCGAACCGTCGACCCCTGCCGTGATCGGGCGCGTCATGCGGTTCCCTCCCTGTGTCGCGGTGACGTCCATGGCGCCCAGTCTTCCCTACGCCGTCCTGAGATCACGGGCACGGTCCCGGGAGACGGTGCCGAAGGGCACGTCCGAGGGGGGAGGCTTCCGTGTGCCGGGCCGGGGGCGGGCTGCCCGCCGGCTGAGCGGGGCCCGGCGATCGACCATACGATGGGCCCCAGGCCGGTGCGGTGACGGGGACGCCGTGCCGTGAATCCGGCCGTTCGACGTGGGGGACGTATGGCACAGGCGGACGGGGCCGCGCGGACCGTCATCATGACCGTGGACGACGACCCGGGGGTCTCCCGCGCCGTCGCCCGGGACCTGCGGCGGCGCTACGGCGCGTCGTACCGGATCGTGCGGGCGGAGTCCGGCGAGTCGGCGCTCGAGGCACTGCGGGAGCTGAAGCTGCGCGGGGACCTGGTGGCCGTGATCCTGGCCGACTACCGGATGCCGCGGATGAACGGGATCGAGTTCCTGGAACAGGCCCTGGACGTGTATCCGGGTGCCCGGCGCGTGCTGCTGACCGCGTACGCGGACACCAACGCCGCGATCGACGCGATCAACGTCGTCGACCTGGACCACTATCTGCTCAAGCCCTGGGACCCGCCCGAGGAGAAGCTCTACCCGGTCCTGGACGACCTGCTGGCGGCCTGGCGCGCCGGCGACCACCGGCCCGTGCCCAGCACCAAGGTCGTCGGGCACCGCTGGTCGGCGCGCTCCTCGGAGGTCCGGGAGTTCCTGGCCCGCAACCAGGTGCCCTATCGCTGGTACTCCGCCGACGAGCCGGAGGGGCGGCGGCTGCTGTCGGCGGCGGGCCAGGACGGGCGGCGGCTGCCGGTGGTGATCACACCGGACGGGACGCCGCTGGTCGAGCCGGAGGCGCCCGACCTCGCCGCGCGCGTGGGTCTGGCGACGACGCCGACGGCCGACTTCTACGACCTGGTGGTGATCGGCGGCGGCCCGGCCGGGCTCGGCGCGGCGGTGTACGGGGCCTCCGAGGGGCTGCGGACGGTGCTGGTGGAGCGGTCGGCGACCGGCGGGCAGGCCGGGCAGAGCTCTCGCATCGAGAACTACCTGGGCTTCCCCGACGGCGTCTCGGGCGGCCAGCTCACCGACCGGGCCCGGCGGCAGGCGGCGAAGTTCGGCGCCGAGATCCTCACCGCGCGCGAGGTGACCGGGCTGGAGGCGAACGGCGCGGCCCGCGTCGTACGGTTCTCGGACGGCTCGGCGATCGCCGCGCACAGCGTGATTCTGGCGACCGGCGTCTCCTACCGCCAGCTCACCGCGCCCGGCACCGACGACCTGACCGGCTGCGGCGTCTTCTACGGCTCGGCGCTGACCGAGGCCGCCTCCTGCGAGGGCCACGACGTGTACATCGTGGGCGGCGCCAACTCGGCCGGGCAGGCGGCGATGTACCTGTCCCGGGGGGCCAAGTCCGTGACGCTGCTGGTGCGCGGCGGCTCCCTGACCGCGTCGATGTCGCACTACCTGATCCAGCAGATCGAGGAGACGCCCAACATCCGCGTGCGCTGCGGCACGGTCGTCGAGAGCGCGCACGGCGACGGCCGCCTGGAGCGGCTGACGCTGCGCGACGCGGAGAGCGGTGCGACCGAACTCGTCGACGCCCAGTGGCTGTTCGTGTTCATCGGCGCGGCCCCGCTCACCGACTGGCTGGACGGCACGGTGCTGCGGGACGAGCGCGGGTTCATCCTCGCCGGACCGGACCTCACCCCCGACGGGCGGCCGCCCGGCGACTGGGAGCTGGACCGGCCGCCGTACCACCTGGAGACCAGCGTCCCGGGCGTGTTCGTGGCGGGCGACGCGCGCGCCCAGTCCGCGAAGCGGGTCGCGTCCGCCGTCGGAGAGGGAGCCATGGCCGTGATGCTCGTCCACCGGTACCTGGAGCAGTCGTGAGCGGGCGCCCGATGCCGTGCAGCCCCGGGGAGATCGGGGAGCTGTTCCTGTTCGAGAAGCTGACGCCCGAGCAGTTGGGGCGGCTGTGCGCCGAGGGCCGGGTGGAGCTGTTCGAGCCCGGCCCGGTGTACACCGAGGGCGAGGACGCGACGTGCTTCTACGTGATGCTGGAGGGGACGGTCGTCCTCTCCCGCCGGGTCGGCGCGGACGACGTGGAGACCAACCGCACCTCGCAGCGCGGGGTGTACGCGGGCGCGATGCAGGCGTACGTCGGGGACCGGGTGCCGCAGGTGTACACCAACTCGATGCGGGTGACCGAGCCGACGCGGTTCTTCGTGCTGCCCGCCGAGACGTTCGCGAGCGTCATGCGGGAGTGGTTCCCGATGGCGGTGCACCTGCTGGAAGGGCTGTTCTTCGGCTCCAAGAACAGCCAGCGGACCATCGGGCAGCGCGAGAGGCTGCTGGCGCTCGGCTCGCTGTCGGCGGGACTCACGCACGAGCTGAACAACCCCGCGGCGGCCGCGGTCCGGGCCACCTCGACGCTGCGGGAGCGGGTGGCGAAGATGCGGCACAAGCTGGCCGTCATCGCCGAGGGGCCGTTCTCCCGCGACGCGCTCGCCGGGCTCATCGAGATACAGGAGCGCACGGCCGAGCGGGTCGCCAAGGCCCCCGCGCTGACCCCGCTGGAGGCCGCCGACCGGGAGGACGCGCTCACCGACTGGCTGGAGGACCGCGGCATCGAGCACGGCTGGCAGATCGCGCCGGTCTTCGTGCAGGCCGGCCTGGACACCGACTGGCTGGACCAGGTCGCGGCGGCGGTGGACGAGGAGATGCTGCCCGGGGCGGTCGGCTGGCTCAACTACACCGTCGAGACCGAGCTGCTGATGAACGAGATCGCGGACTCCACCGCCCGCGTCTCGCACCTGGTGGACGCGGCCAAGCAGTACGCGCAGCTCGACCGCGCGCCCTACCGGCACGTCGACGTCCATGAACTGCTCGACAGCACGCTGCTGATGCTCTCCGGCAAGATCGGCCCCCGGATCGGGGTCGTCAAGGAGTACGACCGCACGGTGCCGGACATCCCGGCGTACCCGGCGGAGCTGAACCAGGTGTGGACCAACCTGATCGACAACGCGGTGGCCGCCATGAACGGCGCGGGCGGCGACGGCACGCTGACCGTGCGGACCGCGCTCCACCACGACCGGCTGCTGGTGGAGTTCCGCGACACCGGCACCGGCATCGCTCCGGAGATCCGCGAGCGCATCTTCGACCCGTTCTTCACCACCAAGCCGGTGGGCGAGGGCACCGGGCTCGGTCTGGACATCTCCTGGCGCATCGTGGTCAACAAGCACCACGGCACGCTCCAGGTGGAGTCCGTGCCGGGCGACACCCGCTTCCAGGTGCTGCTGCCGCTCACCGCCGCCGCATCCGAACCGACCGAGGAGCCGGCATGACCGACGACACCGGAATCGACCCCACCGCCCCGCCGAGCGGCACCGGCTGCGCCGAGTGCGACGCCTCGGGCGGCTGGTGGTTCCACCTGCGGCGCTGCGCGGGCTGCGGCCACGTCGGCTGCTGCGACAGCTCGCCCGGACAGCACGCGACCGGCCACTACCGGTCCACCGGGCATCCGGTGGTGCAGAGCTTCGAGCCGGGTGAGGACTGGTACTGGGACTACGCCTCCGACGAGCTGCGGGAGTCCGGGCCCGAACTGGCCCCGCCGGTCAGCCGGCCCGAGGACCAGCCGTCCCCCGGACCGGCGGGACGCGTACCGGCGGACTGGGCCCGCACCCTGCGCCGCTGACCACGACGGACCCACCGCCGCCCGTCCGCGCGGCGCATGCGCCCGCACGGCACGCCGACGCGGCGGATACGCCCGCGCGCCGCGTACGCCCGTGCGGCGGCCTGCTCGCACGGCGCGTCCGCCCGCACGGCGTGTCTGCTCGCACGGCGCGTCCGCCCGCACGGCGCATACGCCCACGCGGCGGATCCGCCGCGCGCCGGGCCCGGCCCCGCGCGGCCCGCTCGCAGCGTGCCCCGACCGCAACTGCTGGCCCACGGCGGACCCGGACCACAGCGCGCACCGAGAGCAGACGCCCGCGGCCACAGCGACCCCGAGCCCAGCCACCCGCACCCCCAGCGGCCCACTCCCAGCCTGCCCCGACCAACAGCCGCCCGCGATCACAGCGACCCTGAGCACGGGCGCCTGCGCCCCCCGCGCACCGGAGCGCACGCCCCGACCACAGCCGCCTGTGACCACAGCACGCCCCGGCCACAGCCGCCTGCGACCACCGCACGCCTCCGGCCACGGCGCCCTGCGTCCACGCCGGTCGGGCTCAGCGGCCCGATCGCGGTCGGCGGGCGGCCAGGCGCCCACCGGAGGGGGCCGGCCCGCGCCCGCCGCAGGGTGCCGGCCTGCTCCGCGGCGGGCCCGTTGTCGGACCCGCGTGCCAGGATGGCGGCGTGCAACAGACGTCATTCACCAGCCCGCTCGTCGGCCGCGAGGACGAACTCGCGCGTCTCGTCGGCGTGCTGGAACGCGCCCGCGCCGGGGAGGCCCGCGCGGTGCTGATCGCCGGGGACGCCGGGGTCGGCAAGACCCGGACCCTGGACGAGGTCGCCGCCCGGGCCGCCGCGGCCGGGACGACCGTGCTCACCGGGCACTGCGTCGACCTGGGCGACGTCGGCCTGCCGTACCTGCCGTTCACCGAGATCCTCGGCGCGCTGGCCGCCGACGAGCGGTTCGCCGCGGTGCTGGCCGCCCATCCGGTGGCCGACCGGTTGCTGGGCGGGGGCCCGGACGACGGGGGCGCCGCCCCACGGTCGCGGCTGTGGCTGTTCGAGGGCGTGGCCGCGCTGCTGGCCGAGCTGGCGGGCGTCGCGCCGCTGCTGCTCGTGCTGGAGGACCTGCACTGGGCCGACCAGTCCTCGCGGGACCTGCTGCGGTTCCTGCTCGGCCGCGGTGTCCTCCAGCGGCCGGCCGGCGGGGCACCCGGACACCGGCTCGCCCTGTTCGCCTCGTACCGGACGGACGACCTGCACCGCCGCCACCCCCTGCGGCCCCTGCTGGCCGAGCTGGTGCGGCTGCCCGCCGTGGAGCGCCTGGAGCTGCGCCCCCTGCCGGACAGCGACGTGGCGCGGCTGGTGCGGGGACTGCGGGACCGTCCGCTGCCGGACGCCGCCGTGCGCCGGATCGTCGAGCGGGCCGAGGGCAACGCCTTCTACGCCGAGGAGCTGGTCGCGGCCTCCCACGCGCCCGCCGGTGGCGTGCCCAGCGGTCTGGCCGACGTCCTGCTCATCCGGTTCGAGCAGTTGTCCGAGACCGCCCAGCAGGTGCTGCGCACCGCCGCCGTCGCCGGGCGCCGCGTGGGGCACGACCTGCTGCGGGACGCCGTGGGGCTGCCCGAGGAGGAGCTGGAGACGGCGCTGCGGGAGGCGGTGGAACGGCAGTTGCTGGTCTCCGGCGACGGAAACAGCTACTCGTTCCGGCACGCGCTCGCGCGGGAGGCGGTCTACGCCGATCTGCTCCCCGGGGAACGGACCCGGCTGCACGGGGCGTTCGCCCGGCTGCTCGGCGGGCCGGAGCGCCGGTCCGGGAGCGCCGCCGAGCGCGCCCACCACTACCGCGCGAGCCATGACCTGCCCGAGGCACTGGCCGCGTCGCTGGAGGCGGCGGACCACGCGCGGCGGGTCGGCGCGCCCGCCGAGGAGCTGCGGCACCTGGAGACGGCCCTCGACCTGTGGCCGGCGGTCGGGGCCGACGCGCGGCCCGCCGGCCCCGACGCGGTGACGCTCACGCTGCGCGCGTCGGCGGCCGCCGCGGACGCCGGGGAGCTGCACCGCGCGGTCTCCCTCACCCGCTCCGCGCTGGCCGGTCTCGGCCAGGACGCGGACCTGGAACTCGCCGCCCGCGTCCGCTACACGCTCGCCGGCAACCTGCTCAGCGTCGACAACCTGTCGGCGGCGTTCGCCCACAGCAGCGAGGCGCTCGCCCTGATCCCCGCCGACCCGCCGTCGGCGACGTGGGTGTGGGCGGCGGCCACACACGTGGTGGCGGCCCGCCAGGTCGGGGACAACGGGACGGCGCTGGAGGTGGCCCGCCGCGCGCTCGCGGTGGCCGAGGCGCTGGACGTCACCGACGCCCGCGCCGACCTGCTGATCTCCCTGACCAGTCTGGAGGGCGGCAACCGGAGCACCGCGCGGGGCCGCGAACGGCTGCTGGAGGCCCGGGAGCTGGCCCGGCGGGCGGGCAACGCGCCGGTGGAGCTGCGCGCGCTGTTCAACCTCGCCATCGGCTGCTTCGAGTCCGGGGACCTGGAGGAGTGCCTGCCGTGGGCGGCGGAGGGCCTGGAGCGGGCCCGCCGCTCCGGGCTGCTCTCCTCGCCGTACCCGCGGGAGATGCGGTATCTGCGGCTGCTGGTGCAGTACACGCTGGGTCACTGGGACGCGTGCGTGCGCGAGAGCGCGCAGGACGCGGCGGGGCCGGCCGCCGCGGGCGCCCACGCGATCGGCCCCGGGCTGTACGTGGCCCTGGCGCGCGGCGACTTCGGTGCCGTCGACCGCGCCCGGGCCCTGCGGGAGGGGCCGTTCGACTGGATGGCGTGGCTGGTCGCGGGCATCGTGCTCACCGAGGCGGCGGTGCTGCGCGGGGACGCGGAGGAGGCCGTGCGGTCGATGCGGTCCACCGTCGAGACGCTCACCGACGACGCGGGCACACCGCCCCTCGTGACCGTCAGACTGGCCGCCCTCGCGCTGTCCGCGGTCGCCGACACCGTGGTCCGGCTGCGCGGGGCCGGCGACGAGGCGGGCGCCCGCCACTGGGCGGACACCGCGGCCGACCTGGTGGAGCAGGCCCGGTCGTCCGCCGGACACGGGGACGGCGGCACGCCCCAGGGCCCCGAGGGCCAGGCTTGGCTGGCCCGGGCGGAGGCGGAGTGGGCCCGGATCGCCGGGCCGGGTCCGGACCCGGCGTCCTGGGAGAAGGCGGTGGCCGCCTTCTCCTTCGGCGACACCTACGAACGCGCGCGGTGCCGGCTGCGGCTGGCCGAGGCCCTGGTGGCGGCCGGCCGCCGCGACGAGGCCGCCGCCGAGGCCGACGCCGTGCGCCGGGAGGCCGACCGGCTCGGCGCCACGCTGCTGCGGGAGCGGCTCGACGACCTGGCGCGCCGCGGCCGGCTCACGGGCGCCGGGAGCGCCGGTGGTACGGCGGTGCTGACCGCCCGGGAGCGGGAGGTGCTGCGGCTCCTCGCCCTCGGCCACAGCAACCGCCGGATCGGCGAGGAGCTGTTCATCAGCGCGAAGACGGCGAGCGTCCACGTCTCCAACATCCTCGCCAAGCTGGCCGCGGCGAGCCGCACGGAAGCGGTGGCGGTCGCCTACCGGCAGGGCCTGATCACGCCGGAACCGACGGCACCGGGCTGACCCCCGGCAGGCGCCCCGTCTCCGGAGCGGTACCGGGAACCCCCGGTGTGCGGCGGACGTTGACCCGGCACCGACATCCCTGCCAGGAGAGCGACCAGGAAACGGGGCGGCACGATGAGCGAGTTGGTCCCCGGGGGCAACATCCCCCTGCCGCGCGGGCCCGTGAGCGTGCGGGTGCCGGGTGACTTCGACGTGTCGGCGCTCATCACGGACGACGGCGGCAAGGTGGCCGGTGACGGCGACTTCGTCTTCTACAACCAGCCGCAGGCACCCGGCGCCCGCCTGCGGGGCGACACGCTCACCGTCGATCCGTCCCGGCTGCGTCCCGGCGCCACCCGGGTGACGGTGGCGGTCAGCCCCTCGGACCCCGGGACCGCGCTGAGCGCCCTGCCCTCCCCCACCCTCCGGGTCGACGACGCACGCGGGCACGCGCTGACCCGCTTCACCCCGGCCCGGCCCCGGCAGGAGACCGTGCTGCTGCTGGCGGAGTTCTACCGGCGCGGCGAGGGCTGGAAGCTGCGCGCCCTGGGGCAGGGGTACGCCGACGGCCTGGCCGGCCTCGCCCGGGACTTCGGGGTGGAGATCGACGACGACCCGACGCCCGACGCCCCGGCCCCGGACACCGGCGGGACGACGGCATCCGCCCCCGACGGCTTCCTGGATCTGGTCAACTCGTCCCGCGCGGCGGCCGGTTCCCGCCCCGTCCTCGTCGATCCGCGCCTGGTCTCCGCGGCCCGGGCGCACGCCGCCGCCATGGCCGCCGCGGGAACCCTGAGCGTCGAGACCCGGGACGGCGTCAGTGTCCACCAGCGCGTGGTCTCGGCCGGGTTCGCCTACCTCACCGTCGGCGAGCACCTGGTCTCCGGCCCGCGCACGCCCGCCGAGTTCGTCGCGTACTGCCTGGGCACCGAGCGCACCCGGCGCACGCTGCACGACGCCGCCGTCACGCACGCCGGGTGGGCGTCCGTCACCGGCGGACCCTCGGGCGACACGTACTGGACCGCGCTGTGGGCCCTGCCCCTCACCCCGGACGGCCTGGCCCGCACCACGGCCGAGGTCGTCGAGCTGACCAACCGGCGGCGGACCGGCGCGGGGCTGCCCCCGCTGGCCGCCGACCCGCGGCTGGCCCACGCCGCGCAGGCGCACAGCGCGGACATGGTGGCCCGGGACTTCTACTCCCACACCGATCCGGACGGCGGCGGACCGTGGGGCCGGGCCGCCGCGGCGGGCGCCGGCCACCGCACGGTCGGCGAGAACATAGCCTGCGGTCAGCGCTCCCCCGCCGCCGTGGTGGAGGGCTGGATGAACAGCCCCGGGCACCGCGCCAACATCCTCAAGGCTGACTTCACGCACATCGGCGTCGGGCTGGCTGGCGGCGGCCGGGCGGGCACGTACTGGACCCAGCTCTTCGGCGGCTGAGCCCGGCCCACGGGAGCGAAAGCCGGGCGATCTTGGCGGAACGACACCCTCCGGGCCACTATGCCCGTATGAAGGGTGACCTCTTTTCCAGCGAGCACATGGTGCAGCCCGCCACCGCGCCGGGCATGACCGTCGAGAACTCCAAATGCATCCGTTACACGGTGAACGGCGAGATGCTGGCCCGGCAGGGCGCGATGGTCGCCTACCGCGGCAGTCTCCAGTTCGAGCGCAAGGGCCAGGGCGTGGGCGGCATGCTCAAACGCGCGGTCACCGGTGAGGGGCTGCCCCTGATGGCGGTGAGCGGACAGGGCGAGGCGTGGTTCGCGCACGAGGCGCAGAGCTGCTTCATCGTGGAGGTCGAACCCGGCGACGAGTTCACCGTCAACGGCCGCAACGTCCTGTGCTTCGACGCCTCGCTGTCGTACCGCATCGCCACCGTGAAGGGCGCGGGCGTCACCGGCGGCGGCCTGTTCAACAGCGTCTTCACGGGCCAGGGCAGGCTGGGGCTGGTGTGCGACGGGAGCCCTCTGGTCATCCCGGTCTCCTCCCAGTACCCGGTCTACGTCGACACGGACGCGGTCGTCGGCTGGTCGGCGGGACTGTCGACCTCCCTGCACCGCTCGCAGTCCATCGGTTCGATGCTGCGCGGCGGTTCGGGCGAGGCCGTGCAACTGGTGCTCCAGGGCGAGGGGTACGTCGTGGTCCGGCCGAGCGAGGTGACGCCGCAGAAGTCGCAGCAGCATTGAGGCGACGCCGCCGGGCGAGGGTGCCCGGGACGGCTCCGGGCCCCGCGAGAGCGCTCCGGCGACCCCACCGGGAACGGTGTTGACCTTGGACACGTGCCGCGAAAGGGTGCGCGGAGGGGCGCGGACCCGCGCCCGCACCGAAGGGATGACTGCCTTGATCGGGATCGCCGAGATCGAAGCCGCGGCCGAGCGGATCGCCGGACACGTCGTACGCACCCCGACGGTGCCCAGCCCGGGGCTCTCCACGCTGCTCGGGGTCCCGGTCACCACGAAGCTGGAACTGCTCCAGCGCACCGGCTCGTTCAAGGCGCGGGGCGCGACGGCGAAGCTGCTGTCGCTGACCGAGGCCGAGCGGGCCGCCGGCGTCGTCGCGGTCAGCGGCGGGAACCACGGCATCGCGGTGGCGGTGATGGCCGCCGCGCTCGACGTGAAGGCCACGGTGGTCATGCCGCGGACGGCACCGGCCCGTTCCGTCGAGACCGCCGAGGAGGCGGGCGCGCTGGTGCGGCTCACCGACGACATGGACAGTGCCTTCGCGCTCGTGGCCCGGCTGCGGGAGGAGGGCCTGACCCTGGTCCACCCCTTCGACGACCCCGTGGTGATCGCGGGCCAGGGCACCGTCGGGCTGGAGTTCGCCGAGGACGCCGCGGAACTCACCGACGTCCTGGTGAGCATCGGCGGCGGGGGGCTGATCGCGGGCGTGGCGGCGGCGCTGCGGGCGCTGCGGCCCGGCGTACGCGTCTGGGGTGTGGAGACCGAGGGCGCCGAGGCCATGTCCCGGGCGCTGGCGGCGGGCGAGCCGATTCCCGTGGCGCTCTCGTCCCTCGTGACCACGCTCAGCGCCCCGGCCGTCTCCCAGGTGACGTACGACCATGTGGCGGCGCTGGTCGGCGAGGTACTCGTGGTGCCGGACCGGGAGGCCGTCGAGGGTTCGCTGGCGCTCGCCGAGCACGGGAAGGTGTGGACGGAGCCGGCCGCCGGCTGTCTGCTGCCCGCGGCCCGGCGCGTGGTGGAGCGGGTGGGCGACGGTGCGAGGATCGGTCTCGTGGTGTGCGGCGGCAACGCCACGACCGCCGACATGACGGCCTGGGCGGACCGCTTCGGGCTGCGCTGAGGGCGCGTTCCCGCACGCGCCGCCCGCAGGTGCCGCCCCGCGGGTGCCCGCCCTTTTTGAAGAAGGGTCAGAAACGCTCACGGGTCGCGTGTTCGTTGAACGCGGCCCGGTCCTCCCCCCGTACTCCTGGTCGAGCCGAGAGCCGTCGGTGCGAACGAGGGAGGGCCATGAGCGGGGCGCACGTCTCCCCACACGAGCTGGTCGCCGGGCGGTACCGCCTCCTCGAGGTCGTCCACCGGGAGACGAACCTCGTCTCCTGGTCCGGGGAGGACACCGGCACGGGCCGTCCGTGCCTGCTCACCCGGGTCGGACTGCCGCCCGAGCAGTCCGGCGAGAGCGCCCGCCGGACCACCGGCCGGGTGGTCCGCACCTGCGAGACCATGCAGTCGCTGTGCCCCGGGCGGATCGCCGCGGTGGTCGACGCGGTGGTGGAGGACGGTGCGCTGTGGACGGTGACCGAAGGGATCGCCGGCGTACCGCTCGGCGAACTCCTGGAGCGCCGGGGCCCGTTCAACTACGTGCGGGCGGCGCGCGTCGGACTGGAACTGCTGGAGGTGCTGGAGGCGGCGCACGGCCACGGCCTCACCCACGGCGAGCTGAGCCCGGGCCAGGTGTACGTGCGCGAGGAGGGCTCCGTGGTCGTCACCGGGTTCGGACTGGCCGGCGCCACCCTCACCCCGCGCCTCACCGCGCCCTCGTACGCCTCGCCGGAGCAGGCCCGTGACCAGCGGCTCGGGCCCGCGGCCGACCTGTGGACGCTGGGCGCGATCCTCTACACGCTGGTCGAGGGCCGTCCGCCGTTCCGTGACCGGGGCCGTCCCGAGGCAACGCTGAGGGCGGTGGACCGGCTGCCGCTGCGCACACCGGTGCGGACCGGTCCGCTCACCCGGGTCGTGCAGGGACTGCTGCGCAAGGACTGCCGGGAGCGGCTGACCCGCCCGGTGGTCCGGGAGGTCCTGGTCCGGGTGGTGACGGAGGATCCCGACGCGGCCGTGCGCGAGGTGCCCGGCCCCCGGCTGCGGGGCGCGTACGCCGCCGCCCGCCACGTGAGCCGGGGGTGGAGCCGGCGGACGGTGGCCGCCGGGACCGCCCTGGCCGTCGTCACCGTCACGGTGGCCGTCCTCGCCGTCACCCACGGGCTGCCCGGCTCCGACAGCGGTTCGGCGACCGGTGCCGGCACCGGCGCGCGGGAACGCCCCTCGGCTCCCGGCGCACCGCCCACCGGTACCGGCGACCCCGCCCCCTCCTCCCCCGCCCCCCGGCCGAGCGCGACCCCCTCGCCCTCGCGTCCGGGCAGTGCCCTGCCGGCGGGCTTCCGCCGCTACGACGCGCCGGAGGGCTTCTCCGTCGCCCTGCCCGAGGACTGGCAGCGCGTGGACACCTCACGGGTCCCGGACGGGGCCTACCGGGTCGTCTTCGGCGCCCGGGGCGACCCGCGCACCCTCGCGGTCACCTACAGCGAGCGCGCGGGCGCGGATCCCGTGGCGGTCTGGCGCGACCGGGTCGAGCCCGGTCTGGCACGGTCGGACGACTACCGGCGGGTCGGCGAGATCCGGGCGACGACGTACCGGGGGCGTGCGGCGGCCGACATGGAGTGGACCGCGGGGGACGGCGGCACCCGGGTGCGCACCTTCGGACGCGGCTTCCTCCTCGGCGGCGGCCGGAGCTTCTCGCTGCGCTGGACGACGCCGGCCGCCGACTGGGAGGACGCCGCGAACGAGCGGGCGCTCACCACCGCCCTCGAGACGTTCCGGGAGGACTCGGACTGACCCGCCCCCGGCCCTGGCCCCGACCCTGGCGGCCTCGGATCACCCGCGCGTTTTCGCTCCGCCCGGCCGGGGACTCGCCCGTCATGGTGCAAATCGGATACACGATGATGACCGAGCAGGCCGGCCCCCGAGAGCTGGTCGGCCATCTGGTGCGGGCCGAGGAGGCCGGGTTCGACTTCTCGGTGACCTCGGACCACTACTTCCCGTGGCTGCGCTCCCAGGGTCACTCGCCGTACGCGTGGAGCGTGCTGGGCGCGGCGGCACAGGCGACCTCTCGCATCCCGCTGATGACGTACGTGACGTGTCCGACGTTCCGCTACCACCCGGCCGTGGTGGCGCAGAAGGCGGCGACGATGCAGTTGCTGTCCGAAGGCCGGTTCCGGCTGGGTCTCGGCTCGGGCGAGAACCTCAACGAGCACGTGGTGGGCGGCGGCTGGCCCTCCGTGGACGTGCGGCACGAGATGCTCCAGGAGGCCGTGGAGATCATCCGGGCGCTGTTCGAGGGCGGTCATGTGAACCACCGCGGCACGCACTTCGACGTGGAGTCGGCCCGGCTGTGGGACCTGCCGGAGAGCGCGCCGCCCATCGGCATCGCCGTCTCCGGGGAGCGCTCGTGCGCGCTGGCGGGCGAGCACGCCGACCTGGTGATCGCCACCGAACCCAAGCCGAGGCTGCTGGAGGCGTTCGACCGGCACGGCGGCGAGGGCAAGCCGCGCGTCGGCCAGCTCCCGGTGTCCTACGACCCGGACCGGGACGCGGCGATCGCGCGCGCCCACGACCAGTTCCGCTGGTTCGGCAGCGGCTGGAAGGTCAACTCCGAGCTGCCGCACCCGGACTCCTTCGACGCGGCGACCCAGTTCGTCACCCCCGACGACGTGGCCGGGTCGATCCCCTGCGGTGACGACCCGGACGCCTTCGTGGAGGCCGTACGCCCCTACGCCGAGGCCGGGTTCACCGAGGTCGCCCTGGTGCAGATCGGCGGCGAGACGCAGCCCGCGTTCCTGGACTGGTCGGAGAAGACCCTGCTGCCCGCGCTGCGCGAGGCACTGGGCGGCACCTGAGGGCCCCGGACGGGAAACACCCTCGGGGGGCGATTCACCCGTCCGTGTGGGCATCTTGCCGACGGACGGGGTACTAGAGGGCCCTACGTCCGTACCCCTGGAGGCCCTCGTCGTGAAGTCCCTCGTGCACAAGACCCTGGTGGTGCAACTCCGGACGGGCGACGGCCACCGCCTCCCCGTGCTCGCCCACCTCGGTTACGACGCCGCGGACCCGTTCGCGCTCACCGTGGCGTTCAGTCACGACGGCCACGTGCTCGCCCGCTGGACGCTGGACCGGGAGATGGTGGGCGAGGGACTCTCCCGTCCGGTCGGCGTGGGCGACGTGCGGCTGCGGCCCGAGTCGCGGGGCATGTGGGACGAGCTGCGCATCGAGCTGCTGGGCGACTGCCGGCCCGACGGCGGCCGTCACCGCGCCGTGGTGTTCGCGTGGGCGTCGGCCGTCGACGCGTTCCTGCGCGAGACCTACTCCGTGGTGCGTCCGGGGGAGGAAGGCATCGGCGTCGACGACTTCCTCGCCGAGCTGACGGCCGAGGGGTGAGGGGCGAGGGGCCTCAGCGCGAGGTGTGGCGGTGCCGGGTCCACATGGGGATCCCGAACCAGCACACCAGATACCAGACGACCACGCCGGTGACGAGGTAGGGCACGAAACCGTCGTCGGTCGCGACGCGCAGGATCAGCAGGAGCGAGGACGTCATGGTGGCGAGCAGCAGCACCAGCCCGAGCAGCGTCAGGCGGGAGGCCAGCCGCACGGCCTGGGGTTTCACGCGCCGCCCGGAGACTATGCGGTGCAGCGACACCGGCCCTATGAGGGCGCCGGTCGTCACGGCTCCGAGGACCACCGTCACCAGGTAGATCGTCTGGTTCGTGTCGGAGAGGTCGTCGTACTTGGGCGTGAACACGACGGTCAGCAAAAAGGCGAACAGGATCTGTACGCCCATCTGCGCGACGCGGACCTCCTGGATCAGGTCCGTCCACATCCGGTCCGCCCGCTCCTCCTCGGTCTCGTCGCGTCCTCTGCGCCGGTCCGAGTTGGCTGTCGCGCCCCTGTCCGTCACGGTTCCTCCCGGTGACCTCGGCCTTCGTTCCCTTCCCTCTTCCCGGGTTCCCCCGGCTCAGGCTCCGTGACGAGGCGGCCGCGCCCGGTTTGAGCGATCAGCGGACGGTTACACGGGCCGGGACCGGCTCAGTACCAGCAGAAGGGCGAGGCATGTCCGACACTCAGCTCACCGTGACGCTCAGCGGCGGCGGCATCGACGACGCGCGCGCCGTCGTCCGTGCGCTGGAGGGGGTCTTCGGCGCACCCGACGCCCCGCCGGCCGACGAGGGGGCGACGGTGCGCACCGCGACCTTCGACGCGTCGGCCGCTGCCGAGGCCGCCCCGGCCCCCGGGGAGGCGGGCGGCACGCTGTCGGAGCCGGTGACGGTCACCGTGCAGGGCACGCCCCAGGCCGTGGAGGCGGCGAGCGAGACCCTCTCGCGGGCCTTCACGACCCGCGACGAGGGAGCGGCCTCCGGCGACCAGGAGCGGGAGAGGCAGCTGCTCCTGGTGCCGTGAAGCCGGTGGGTGCCGCCTACCAGCGGCCCTCTACCTGGGACTTGATCCGGCGGTCGTAGAGGTCGCGGATCGCGGCGAGTACGTCCTCGGACAGCTCCGGCAGCCGGGCGGCGTCCGTGTTGGCGCGGGCCTGCTCGGGCGAACGGGCGCCGGGGATAACGGTGGTGACGCCGGGCTGCTGGATGATCCAGCGCAGCGCGAGCTGGGCCGGGGTGTATCCCTCGGGGGCGAGGGCGGCGAACTCGGCGGCCGCCTCCACTCCGGTGGCGAAGTCGACACCGGAGAAGGTCTCGCCCTGGTCGAAGGCCTCGCCGTGCCGGTTGAAGGTGCGGTGGTCGTTCGCGGCGAAGACCGTGTCCCGGGTGTACTTGCCGGACAGCAGGCCGGAGGCCAGCGGCACCCGGGCGATGATGCCGACGCCCGCCTCCCGCGCCGCCGGGAGGACCTCGCGCAGGGGCTTCATGCGGAACGGGTTGAGGATGATCTGCACGCTGGCCACGTGCGGCCGGGCGATCGCGGTGAGCGCCTCCTCGCAGGTCTCCACGCTGACGCCGTACGCGGCGACGCGCTCCTCCTCGACCAGGGTGTCCAGGGCGTCGAACACCTCGTCGCTGGAGTAGACGGAGGGCGGCGGGCAGTGCAGCTGCACCAGGTCGACGACGTCGACGCCGAGGTTGCGGCGGGAGCGGTCGTTCCACTCCCGGAAGTTGTCGAGCACGTAGTTCTGCGGGATCTGGTCGACCCGGCGGCCCATCTTGGTGGCGACCATCACGTGCAGGTCCGGCCTGCCGCGCAGGAACGTCGCGATGGTCTCCTCGCTGCGTCCGTCGCCGTAGACGTCCGCCGTGTCGAAGAACGTCACCCCCGACTCGGCCGCCGCCTCCAGTACCGCGAGGGCTTCCTTGTCGTCGACGTCCCCCCAGTCGGCGCCGAGTTGCCAGGTGCCGAGGCCGACCACCGATGCGTGCTGATCCGACCTGTCGAAAGTGCGCTCGTCCATGGCGCCAGTCTGTCATCCCGGGGGGACCCCGCACCGCGCCGGGACCCTCGGCCGGCTAGTTCCGCCGGCTAGTTCCGCGGGGCGTCCCGGCGCGCCTGCACGGCCCGGGCGAGCGCGGGCCCGATCCGGCGCTTGAGCCGGAGCAGTGCCTGCGACCGCCCGACCGCCCGGTCGATCCGGTGGTACAGCCGGGGCGGCACGTACGGCAGCAGGGGCGAGTGGCGCTGGCCGAGCAGGGCGAACATCTGCTCCGGGGGCAGGCGCATGTAGCGGGGCAGGTTCTCGTACCACTGTGCGCTGAGGCGGGCGGCGCTCTGCACCGGCAGCAGGGCCGCCCTGCGCTCCCGCTCGTAGGCGGCGAGGGCGTCCGGGAGGGCCGCCCGCCGGTGGAGCGCGGCCGACAGGGCCATGGCGTCCTCCAGGGCGAGCGTGGTGCCGGCGCCGATGGAGTAGTGCGTCGTGTGGGCGGCGTCGCCTAGCAGGACCAGGTTGTCCCGGGACCAGGTGCGGTTGGTGAGGGTGCGGAAGGTCAGCCAGGGTGCGCTCGGGCCGGTCCCGCGGCGTCCGGTGAGCGGGTGGCCGTCCAGGACGTCGGCGAAGACCTTCTCCAGCAGGACGAGTCCTTCGGCCTCGTCGGCCCGGTCCAGGCCCAGCCCGCTGTGGGTCTCGGGCGCGCACTCCACGACGAAGGTGCTGCCTTCGGGGCCGAAGCCGTAGCCGTACGCCCAGATCCAGCCGTGGTCGGTCTCCGTGAAGGCGAACGTGAAGGCGTCGAAGACCTTGGTGGTGCCGAGCCAGACGTAGTGGTTGCGTCCGGCCCGGACCTCGGTGCCGAAGTGGCCGGCGTGGCGGGTGCGCAGGGCGCTGCCGACCCCGTCGGCCGCCACGACGAGGTCGGCGGCGGGCGGGGCGTCGGCGGGGATGTCGCGCGCGAACTCCAGGCGCACGCCGAGGGAGCGGGCGCGGGCGGCGAGGATCTCCAGGAGCCGGTGGCGGCCGATGCCGAAACCCTCGTCGCCCCGGTGGCGGGTGGACCGGTCGCCGATGTGGGCGACGCCGTCCCGCCACCGCGCGGAGTGCTCCGCGACGGCGCGCGCGGACTCGGGGTCGTGGGCGTGGAGCCGGTCGAGCAGGCCCTGCCAGTAGGTCACGCCCCAGCCGTAGGTGGAACCCTCCGGGTCGCGTTCGTACACGGTGATGTCGTGGGACGGGTCCTGCCGCTTCAGCAGGATCGACAGATACAGGCCGGCGGGCCCGCCACCGACGCAGGCGACCTTCACATGCACCCCTGGAACGCACTCAAAACGGTCATATGACCACGCAGAGTAGCGCGAGGGGGGTGCGGCGTCGTGCGACCCGCCCGACGTGGGCGCCGCGCTATCCGGCCGCGGCCGTGCGGCACTCCGGGTGGCCCCAGCCCTGGTCGTTCTTGGCGATGGACTCCCCGGCCGCGTACGAACGGCCGCACAGGCAGCGTCCCGGGAACTTCGCCTTGATGGTGCGGGCCGAGCCTCCCGTGCTCTTGCGGGCCGTGCCCGCCCCCCGGCGCACCGTCTTCTTCGCCGCCGGGGCGTCCGGTGCGGGCGGCGGCTCCGGCGAGCCGAGGGCGCTGCCCGCGCTCTCCTGGACCACGGCGGCCTGACTGGCGGCACGGTCGGCGAAGTCGTTGAGCCGGTCGCCGTCGACCTGGTGGGCGGGGACGTAGCGGAACTCGACCGAGCGGCCGTCGAGCAGCTCGTCGATGCGCACGACCAGCTCCTGGTTGGCGACCGGCTTGCCGGCGGCCGTCTTCCAGCCGTTGCGCTTCCAGCCGGGCAGCCAGGTGGTGACGGCCTTCATCGCGTACTGCGAGTCCATGCGGACCTCGAGCGGCACGTCCGGGTCGGTCGACGCCAGCAGGCGCTCCAGGGCCGTGAGTTCGGCGACGTTGTTGGTGGCCCGGCCGAGCGGACCGGCCTCCCAGCGCACCGGCACCTCCGACGCGTCGGCGACCACCCAGGCCCAGCCTGCCGGACCCGGGTTTCCCTTCGAAGCCCCGTCGCACGCGGCCACAACACGTTCACGCATGCGCCCGATCATGCCATGGCGCGGCGCGGCGTCCGGACGGGGTTCAGGAGACGTCCGTGACCTTCGGCATCTCCCCCTCGGTCGTGGTGATGTCGATCACGGAGAAGTCGGCGCCCTGCGGATCGCTCAGCGTGGCGAACCGGCCGAAGGGGGTGCCCATCGGCCCGAACCGCAGGACGCCGCCGAGTTCGGTGGCGCGGGCCACGGCGGCGTCGCAGTCGGGGACGGTGAAGTACACGTTGATGTAGGGCCGCACCGCGGGCGGGAAGTCGTCCGTCACGGCCATGCGGCCGAGCACGGTGCGGTCGTCCAGGTCGAAGAGGCGGAAGTCCACCCCCTCCTCCTCCATCTGCTTCGCCGTGTAGGGGAAGACGGCGGGGAAGAAGGCGTCCGACGCGCCCGGCTCGCGCGTGTAGACCTCGGCCCAGCAGTAGGCGCCGGGTTCGGCCATCGCCTCGAATCCCTCGTGGGTGCCGCCCTGCCAGATGCCGAACATGACACCGCCCGGGTCGCGGGCCAGGCACATGGTGCCGAAGTCGCCGACCCGCATCGGCTCCATCACCACCTCGCCGCCCGCCTCCCGGACGCGCCGGGCGGTCGCCTCGGCGTCGGCGGACGCGAAGTAGAGGCACCACTGCGACTGGCCCTCCTGGCCGGGCATCGGCGGCACCACGGCGGCGACCGCCTTGCCGTTCGCGTAGCACTGCGTGTATCCGCCGAACTCCGACGCCGTCTCGCCGAAGGTCCAGCCGAGGACCTCGCCGTAGAAGCGTTTGGCCCCGTCGAGGTCACCGAACATCGCGTCGGCCCAGCAAGGGGCACCTTCAGGTTGCACGGCCATGACTGCCGCCTCCCTCGGGGATGGGGGTCTGGACGGTGGGGACGGCCCGTTCCTCACGCTAGTCATCGCGGGTCGGGCTCGCGCGCCGACGGGCGGTTCACCGACCGGCGTACGCCTTCTCCAGCTCGGCGATGTCGAGCTTGCGCATCCGCATCATGGCCTGGTTGGCGCGTGCCACCTTGGCGGGGTCGGGGTCGCGGAACATCTCCTCGAGCCGGCCCGGGACGACCTGCCAGGACACGCCGAACCGGTCCTTGACCCAGCCGCAGGGGCCCTCCTCGCCGCCGCCCTCGGTGAGCCTGGCCCAGTAGTGGTCGACCTCGTCCTGGTCGTCACAGGTGATCTGGAAGGAGATCGCCTCGTTGAACGTGAACTCCGGGCCGCCGTTGAGGGCGACGAACCTCTGGCCGTTGGCCGTGAAGTCGACGGTGAGCACGGTTCCGGCGGGCTGGTGCGCTCCCTCCGGGTAACGGGTGACGGCGCCGATGCCGGAGTTCTTGAAAAGGGACACGTAGAAGTGGGCCGCCTCCTCCGCCCGGCCGTCGAACCAGAGACATGTGGTGAATCCGTCGGTCCTCATGAGTACCTCCCGGTGGTGGAGCACGGTCACCACTGTCGACCGGCGCGGGCGGGGAAACTCATCGGTCGCGCGCGTCGGATCCGCCGGAGCTGTCAGGCTCCCGGATCTGTCGGGCCCGTCGGATCTGCTCGTGGCGAATCTGCCGCGGGCAGAGAAGTCCCCGCCGGGGCACCGGCCGGGCCGACAGTGGAGCGACGACCGCGGCACGAACGCCGCGGACGCCCCCGACGACTCGACAAGGAGCGCCGATGTCTCCGTTCATCGCCGGCCCGGCCACGCCACCCCGGGCGGAGGAGGGCGACACCCCTCCGACCCCGTTCGACGACCGGCTGGCCGCGCAGTTGCTCGACCAGCGGATCGTGCTGCTGGGCACGCAGGTCGACGAGGTCTCCGCGAACCGGGTCTGCGCCCAGCTGCTGATCCTGTCCGCCGAGGACCCGCGCACCGACATCAGCCTGTACATCAACAGCCCCGGCGGCTCCGTGCACGCGGGGCTCGCCATCTACGACACGATGCGGCTCATCCCCAACGACGTCTCGACCCTCGCCATGGGCTTCGCCGCCAGCATGGGCCAGTTCCTGCTGAGCGTCGGCACGGCCGGCAAGCGGTACGCCCTGCCGAACGCGCGGATCATGATGCACCAGCCGTCGGGCGGCATCGGCGGCACCACCGCCGACATCGAGATCCAGGCGGAGAGCCTGGAGTTCACCAAGCGGACCATCGAGCGGATCACCGCCGAGCACACCGGGCAGAGCCCGGAGACCATCTCCCGGGACGGCGACCGGGACCGCTGGTTCACGGCCGAGGAGGCCAGGGAGTACGGGATGGTGGACCGGGTCCTGGAGTCCCTCTCGGACGTCCGCCCGGCCGCGACGCGACCGAGGATGGGGCTGCGCTGATGGGGACGTACACGATTCCGAACGTCATCGAGCGGACCCCGGCGGGCGAGCGGTCGTTCGACGTGTTCAGCCGGCTGCTGAACGAGCGGATCATCTTTCTCGGCACGGAGATCGACGACGGTGTCGCCAACGTGGTCATCGCGCAACTCCTCCATCTGGAGTCGGCGGCCCCGGACCGGGAGGTCGCGATCTACATCAACTCCCCCGGCGGCTCGTACACCTCGCTCATGGCGATCTACGACACGATGACGTTCGTCCAGGCGCCGATCTCGACGTTCTGCGTGGGGCAGGCGGCGTCCACGGCGGCCGTGCTGCTGGCCGGCGGCGATCCCGGGCGGCGGTTCGTGCTGGAGCACGCGCGGGTGCTGCTCGGCCAGCCGGCCAGCGGCGGACAGCGCGGCACGGCGTCCGATCTGGCGCTGCGGGCCAAGGAGATGGTGCGGATCCGCTCCCAGGTGGAGCAGGTGCTGGCGCGGCACACCCACCACGACGTGGCGACGCTGCGCGCGGACACCGACCGCGACAAGGTGTTCACCGCCGAGGAGGCCGTGGCCTACGGGCTGGCCGACGAGGTGCTCAGCCGGCGGCTGGTGGGCGTCTGAGCGTACGGCCCGGCGCCTCGCCGGGGAGGGCGCCGGGCCGTACGCGCCGGGTCAGGCGGCCAGGCACATCCCGTCGAACCGGGCGCCGGACGCGCCGGGGCCGCGGCCGGCGGTGTGCCGGGAAGTGAGGCGGACCAGCTCTCCCTGGGCCCGCGCCAGCAGGTCGCCCAGGCCCAGTCCGAGGGCGCCCGCGGCGGCGGCCAGCACCTCCGATGACGCCTCCTTGCGGCCGCGCTCCACCTCCGACAGATACGGCATGGAGATCCGGGCGGCCTCCGCCACCTCCTTCAGCGTGCGTTCTTGCGCGAGGCGTTCACGCCGCAGGACGTCGCCGACGAGATCGCGCCACAGGGGCTCTCTGGCGACGGGCCGCCTCGGCTCCGGGGCGGGCGGCGAGGTCACGGGACGGGCTCTGGGGCGCACCGTCTGCGGACGCAGGGGAATGACGCGGGCTTCGTTCGGCACGTGGCTGGTCACCTCCTCAGCCTAGGAGTCCGGCCGCGCGACTCAAGGGCCCGGCGTTCCGCCCAGAGGGAAATCCCCGGGTGCCGGGAGCCGCGCACGGGACTACGCTGAGGAGCGGGTCATCACCCCGCGAAGACGCAGCGGCGCCTGTTTCCCGTCACCTTGAGAACGGGGGCATGCACCGCGGCGACCCGGGTACCCGCAAGCGGGTAGAGCCTAGGGAGACGTCGAACCGTGACTTTCGTGGGAGAGGCAATGGAGACCGCCGTGACGCGGCCGCAGGTGCAGGTCGTCGAAGAGACCACGGGGAGCGGGACGGGCGACGGTTCACCGGGGTACGTCATGGATCCCCGCAGCGTGGCGCCGCGTGACGCGCGGCAGCTGTCCCGCCAGTTCTTCCAGCGCTTGACGGAGCTCGAAGAGGGCACGCCCGGGTACCAGTACGCGCGCAACACCCTGATCGAGATGAACATGTCGCTCGTGCGGTTCGCCGCCGGCCGTTTCCGCGGCCGCGGTGACGACATGGAGGACATCGTCCAGACCGGCATGATCGGCCTGATCAAGGCCATCGACCGGTTCGAGCTGACGCGCGAGGTCGAGTTCACCTCCTTCGCGCTGCCGTACATCGTCGGTGAGATCAAGCGCTTCTTCCGCGACACCACGTGGGCCGTGCACGTGCCGCGCCGGCTCCAGGAGCTGCGCGTGGAGCTGGCCAAGGCCCGCGAGGAACTCTCCTCCCGCCTGGACCGCGAACCCACCGTGGCCGAACTCGCCACGCTGATGAACATCAGCGAGAGCGAGGTCATCGAGGGCCAGATCGCCTCCAACGGTTACAACTCCTCGTCCCTGGACGCCGCGCTGACCGGCGACGGGCCCGAGAGCGGTGAGTCCGTGCTGGCCGACTTCATCGGCGTGGAGGAGGCGGGGCTGCGGCTCGTCGAGGACTTCCACTCGCTGGCGCCGCTGATGGCCGAGCTCAGTGAGCGCGACCGGCAGATCATCCACCTGCGGTTCGTCGAGGAGGCCACCCAGGCGGAGATCGGCGAACGGCTCGGCTGCTCGCAGATGCACGTGTCGCGGCTGATCAAGCGGATCATCACCCGGCTGCGCGAGGGCATGCTGGGCGAGCTGGGCTGCGCCTGACGGAGATCGCGGGGCACCCCGGACCGCCCCACTCCCAGGAGTGGGGCGGTCCGCTCACGCCTCCGTGAGCGGCACCACGGCGCGCACCCGCTTGCCGACCGGTACGCGTTCGACGACGACCGTCTCCGCGAGCGCGTGGACGATCTCCAGTCCGTGCCGGCCGATGCGTTCGGGGTCGCGGGGGAAGCGCTCGGGCACCGCGCCGCTGCTGTCGCAGACGGTCACCGCCACCGACGCGTCCGTGCCCTCCAGCTCCAGGATGTACGGGCCCCTGCTGTGGCGGTCGGCGTTGGTGACCAGTTCGCTCACCACCAGCAGCACCGCGCCGTCGGCCCGCGGACCGATGGCCGCGTACCACTCGCTCCTCAGCTGGTCGAGGAAGGACGAGGCGAACGAACGCGCCTGCGCTATGCATCCCGGCTCGCCGGAATAGTGTGCCGCCCGCCTCAGCGGTTCAACGGGCACGTCGAAACCAGTCGGTATCACTGCCCCGTCCAGGTACTCGGTCATGCGGTTCTCTCTCGGAAGCCGGACTGGCCGGACACTGCTGCACCTGCCCTCGTACCCCGCCCTCGGCCCCGCAGTCCCCGTGACCTCGCAGTGCGGGCATCGTCACAGTGGCGCGGGGAACCCGGGGTGAGGGAAGGGTGTGCGATGAACGAGCTGATGGCCGCGCGAAGCCTCACCACCCGGCCGGTGGTCACCCTCGGCGGCGACGCCGTCGCCCATGTGAAGGACACCGTATGCGACGACGCCGCGGGCCGGATCACCGGTTTCACCTTGACCGGGCCGGGCCTGCTGTCCGGTCCGCTGAAAGAAGGACTGCCGTGGTCGGCCGTGCACGCGCTCGGCCACGACGCGGTGATGATCCGCGACCGGCGGGGCCTGGTGAGCGCGGCGGCCATGACGGCGCACCAGCAGTCCCTGCGGACCCGGGTGCTGGGGGCGAGGGTGGTGACGGAGGCGGGGACCGAGCTCGGCACGGTGCTCGACGTGGTGGTGGAGGGCGGCAGTGGGGGCCGGGTCGTCGGCTTCCGCGTGGCGGCGAGCAGAGGCTTCGCGCCGGGGCGCTCACGCCACCGGCACCGGGTGTACGTGGCGCGCGGCGCGACGCTCACGGTCGCCGGACGGGCACTGGTCCTGCCCGACGACGCGGCCCGGCACGTCGCCGCCGACCTGCCCGGTCTCACCGCTCTGGTCGGCGGTGTACCCGGGCACGGGAGGGGCTCGCCGCCGTGATGCTGTTCACCGAGGTGCGGGGGCTGCCGGTGCTGCCGGGGACCGGGGGTGACCCGCTCGGCACCGTGACGTCCCTGGCGGTCGACGCCGCGTCCGGCACGGTGAGCCACGTCCGGCTGCGCGGCGGCCGGTTCCGCCGGGAGACCGTGCTGGCCTGGGAGGCGGTGCGGGCGATCGGCCCGGGCGCCGTACGGGTCGGTGACGCCGCCGCCCCGGACCCCCTCCCGCCCCGCCACGACCTGCTGGGCCACCGGGTCCTCACCGAGGCGGGCACCGCGCACGGCACGGTCCTGGACGCGGCCTTCGATCCCGCCACGGGCCGGATCCTCGCGGTCTTCACGACCCGGGGCGAGGTGACCGCGGACCGCCTGCTGGGCCTGGGCGACCACGCCCTCGTCGTCCGCGGGGACTGAACACGGAACCGAGCGGCGGGCTTTTGATGCCGCGGGCCGGCCGGGGGGCCGGTGAGCGCGGACGGCCCTGTCGGCGGGCGGTACGTGCGGGTGCTGCTTAGCGTGACAGCGTGAGTTCCCGAACCACCTCCCCCAGGTCCCCCGGCGCGGGCGGCGCCCGTCACGGCTGGCTCCAGGCCCTCGGTACGGTGCTGGCCGGGCTGGTCGCCATGGGAGTGGTGGCCTCGCTGGGACTGTGGGCGGCAGGCGCCACGGACCTGCCGGACCACGCCTTTCCCCGGGTCGTGACGGCGACCGTCGTCACCGCCGTGGGCGGTGCGCTGGAGCTGTCCGGCGACGCCGGAGGCTTCGCCGACACCGACGCGGGGCTCACCGTGCTCCCGCTGTCCGTGACGCTGGCCGGCGCGCTGGTGATCGCCTGGGGGTTTCTGCGTCCGCTGCGCCACCGGGCCGTCGCCGGTGTCCCGGAGCTGGCCGGCTGGGCCGGACGGATCGCCGTGCTGTGGCTGCTCGCCCTCCTCGCCCTGGCCTTCGCCGCCCGCCAGACCTTCGAGGTCTCCCTCGGCGAGGGCCTGCTGGACGAGCTCGGCGACCTGTTCGGCGTCACCCCGACCGTCGGTTTCACCACGGACGTGCCGCTGACCGTCCTCTTCGGGCTGCTGTGGCTGGCGGGCGTGCTGGTCCTGGCCCTGCTGGTGTCGCCCGGGGCGCCGCTGCCCGGGCGGCTGTCGCGCACGCGGACCTCGGTGCGGCCGGCGGCGTACGCGATGACCGCCCTGCTGCTGGCGTGCGTCGTCGTGGGCGGCGTGGCCGGCCTGGTCGTCGCCGGGACCCAGGGGCACCCGGTGGACACCTTCGCCGTACTGCTGCTCGGGCTGCCGAACCTGGCGTGGCTCGCGTTCACGATCGGCCTCGGTGCCACCTGGGACGGGCGGGTCGAGGGGCCGTTCGGGCTGCCGATGCCGCACGTGCTGGACGAGGTGCTGCGCACGCCGGACGTGTCGGCCCTGAACCTGGGGACCCTCACCGACCACGACGGGCGGTGGTGGTGGCTCCTGGTCGCCGCCGCGGCCCTGCTCCTGGCGGCGGGATGCGTCCTCGCGTCCCGTTCCCCGGCCGGGACCCCGGCCTGGCTGCACGCCGTGCGCATGGCCGTGGCGCTGGCGCTGACGGTGCTCATGGTCGGCCTCCTGGGCCGGATCTCCGCGCACTACGGCCTGTCGGTGCTCGGCATCGGCGACCTGGGCGGCGGACTGTCCGGGCAGCTGTTCCTGCGGCCCCGCCTGTGGTCGGCGGTCGGTCTCGCCCTGCTGTGGGGGCTGGTCACGGGGTTCATCGGCGCGTCGCTCGCGCGGTGGGCGGGCAGGCGGCGGGGGCGGTCCGCGGCCGGGTCCTAGGGGTCCGCCGGAGGTCCGGCCGCTCAGGCGACGGGGACGACGAGGGGCGGGGAGGCCCGCTGCATGCGCAGTGCGTCCACGGACTCGGCCATCAGTTCGTACTCGGTGGTCTCGTCGCTGGTGGCGACGCGCACCAGGCGTCCCGCGGCCAGCTCGTCGGCGACCTGCTCCTGCTGGAGGTCGTCGGCGCACCAGGTCCGCAGGGCGAGCGGCACGTCGGGGGCGTCGTCGGCGACCGGGGTCAGGGCCCCGCGGGGTAAGTGGGGGTGGTCGGGCTGCGGATCGAGCCGCTCGGCGATCCAGGACGCGCGGTCGCGCAGCCACCACAGGGCGAGGGCGAGCGTGGGAGCCCGGTAGGTTCCCAGGGGTACACCGATGCGTCGGCCGTCGCAGACACCGTAGGCGGTGACATGGCACAGGAACTCGTCGTGCACTGCTCCCCTCCCCGTCGCTCAGCCCCCTGCCGGTCGGGCATGGCGTCCGTGCGGCTCGTGTGCTGTGCGTGAGGGCGCTGTCGCATGGTGTGAGACGCCCTAGTGGTGAGTATGTTCACTGCTGAACCACTGTCACCATGAATTTCCGGCCAGTCTCCTGGCATATTCACGGCCATTGTTGGCCGAAACGTTACGGCGTCCGATCCCGCCTCCACGCCCTTCGGCGCACCGCCCAGGTCGCCCTGAGGCGGGCCGGCCCACACCCCGGGGCGAGCGAAGGCGCCCGCGACCCCGGGCGGGGAGGCGCGACCGGGCCGCCGCCTCCGTCGCCAGGACCCTGACCAGCGCCCGCGACCTCGCGCCGGACACCGATCCACGAGGCCGCACCCACGGGGCCGCGTCCACGCGCCGTCACGCAGGGCGCCCTCGCCACTCGCCCGGAGGCGTGGAGGGCGGGCCGGACGCGCGGGTCCGGGGTGGCCGCCGTGGCCTGGACCACTGGCGGCCCGGGCCGGTGGGGACGGCTGTGGCGGGCCGCCGCGATGAGTTCCGCCGTTCCCGGCGGTCTACCGGGACACGAACACTGCGGAAGCGGAGGACGGCATGGCCACGAACCAGGAGCTGGACGAGGAGTTCACCGAGGTGCTGCGCAGGAGCCCGGAGAAGGGCGGCTGGACGTACCTGGTCTGGCCGAAGTCCGCGGAGTTCTTCGGCACCCGGGGGCTGGTCAAGGTCCGCGGCACGATCGACGGGCACGCGTTCCGCGGCTCCTTCATGGCGCTGGGCGACGGCACGCACAAGCTGCCCGTGAAGGCGGCCCTGCGCGAGGTCATCGGCAAGGAGGAGGGCGACACCGTCACGGTGCGTCTGGAGGAGCGGCTCGGCTCCTGACCGTAGTGCGGGCCCCGCCACCCGTACCGGGCCCCGGAGGCGGCGGTCGCCCCCGGGGCCCGGTGCGGGGTTCCGGTGCGCGTCCTACCGTGTGACGATCTCGTCGATCCGGGCCAGTTCGCCGGCCTCGAAGCCGAGGTTCCCGATGGCCGCCACGCTGTCCTCCAGCTGCGCCGGGCTGCTCGCGCCGACCAGGGCGGACGTCACCCGGCCCTCGCGCAGCACCCAGGCCAGCGCCATCTGGGCCAGTGACTGTCCGCGCGACTTGGCGATGTCGGCCAGGGCGCGCAGCTTGCCGACCAGTTCCTCGGTGAGCGCGTCGGAGTTGAGGAAGGGGCTGTCGCTCGCGGCCCGCGAGTCCTCGGGGATGCCGTCCAGGTAACGCCCGGTCAGCAGGCCCTGCTCCAGCGGGGAGTAGGCGATGGAACCGACCTGGAGCTCGTCCAGGGCGTCCAGGAGGCCGCTGGTCTCGGGGCGGCGGTCGAGCATGGAGTAGCGCGGCTGGTGGATCAGCAGCGGGGTGCCCAGCTCGGCGAGGATGCGGGCGGCCTCGCGGGTCTGCTCCGGGGAGTAGTTGGACACACCGACGTACAGCGCCTTGCCCTGCTGCACGGCCGTGTGCAGGGCACCCATCGTCTCCTCCAGGGGAGTCTCCGGGTCGGGGCGGTGCGAGTAGAAGACGTCGACGTAGTCCAGGCCCATCCGGGTCAGGCTCTGGTCGAGGGACGACAGCAGGTACTTGCGCGAGCCCCACTCGCCGTACGGGCCGGGCCACATCAGGTAGCCGGCCTTGGTGGAGATGACCAGCTCGTCGCGGTACGGCGCGAAGTCGGCCCTGAGCGCCTCGCCGAGGGCGGACTCGGCGGAGCCGGGCGGCGGGCCGTAGTTGTTGGCGAGGTCGAAGTGGGTGACGCCGAGGTCGAAGGCGCGGCGCAGGATCGCGCGCTGCGTCTCGACGGGACGGTCCGGGCCGAAGTTGTGCCACAGGCCGAGCGAGAGCGCGGGGAGCTTCAGGCCGCTGCGTCCGGTGCGCCGGTAGGGCATGTCCGCGTAGCGGTCGGGGTGTGCGGTGTACAACGCGACTCCAGAGGGGTTGGCACCCGGGGTACGGGGCTTGGGCGGAACCGTGTCCCACTCTGTCGTGACCTGCGGGCAGTGGTCCAACAGAAGAATCCGATGGAATTGTGCGGCTACGCTTCTCAGTCATGGAACTGCGTCATCTCCAGCACTTCGTGGCGGTCGCCGAGGACCAGCACTTCACCCGGGCGGCGGAACGGCTGATGGTGTCCCAGTCCGGCCTGTCGGCGTCCATCCGGGCGCTGGAGCGGGAGCTGCGGGCGCCGCTGTTCGTCCGCACGACGCGCCGGGTGACGCTCACCGAGGCGGGCCGGGCGCTGCTGGGCGAGGCCGAGCGGATCCTGGCCCAGGTGCGCTCGGCGCACGAGGCGGTCGCCGCGGTGCAGGGCGTGCTGCGCGGGACGCTGTCGCTGGGCAGCGAGCAGTGCATCGCCGGGGTGCCGGTGGCGGGGCTGCTGGCCGCGTTCCGCGGGCGGCATCCGGACGTGGAGATCCGGCTGCGGCAGGCCGGCTCGGGCGAGCTGGCGGAGGAGGTCGCGGCCGGGCGGCTCGACCTGGCCTTCGCCTACCGCACGCAGGCGGACACCGACCAGTTGCGGTCGGTCTCGCTGGCCGGCGAACCGATGACCGTGCTCTGCCATCCCGACCACCGCCTCGCGGCGGGCGGCGCGGCCCTGGCCCCGCACGATCTCGCCGACGAGGTCTTCGTCGACTTCCACCCGGACTGGGGCCCGCGCCGGGTCACCGACACCGCCTTCGCCGAGGCGGGCGTACGGCGGACCGTCGCGCTGGAGGTGAACGACGTGCACGGGCTGCTCGACCTGCTCGACGAGAACCTCGGCATCGCCGTCGTGCCGCGCCACTTCCGGCACAAGCGGGCCTCCCTCACCTCGCTGCCCCTGAAGGACTCCCCCGAGACGGCGTACGAGACCATCGCCCTGCTGCCCCCGGCCGCGGCGACGAGCCC
Source organism: Streptomyces sp. BK79 (assembly GCF_044142145.1). Classification (NCBI taxonomy): domain Bacteria; kingdom Bacillati; phylum Actinomycetota; class Actinomycetes; order Kitasatosporales; family Streptomycetaceae; genus Streptomyces; species Streptomyces sp. BK79. The sequence goes on along the minus strand of NZ_JBHVOC010000027.1, from coordinate 57,948 downwards.
GGCCGCGCGGGCGTTGATGGGGCTGCTGGAAACGGGGGGCGGGTGAGGGCGGACTGCGCGATGGTGGACGTATGCACGCGAAGGACATCCTCATCGAGGGCTACGGCCGCATCCAGGAAGAAGTCCACGCCGCCGTCGAGGGCCTGAGCCCCGACGGCCTGAACGCCCGTCCCGCCGACGACGCCAACTCCGTCGCCTGGCTGGTCTGGCACCTCACCCGGGTCCAGGACGACCACGTCGCGGACGCCTTCGGGCTCGACCAGGTGTGGCTGACCGGCGGGTGGGAGAAGCGCTTCGGCCTCGGTCTGCCCCGGCACGACACCGGGTACGGCCACAGCTCCGCCGAGGTCGCGAAGGTGCGGGTCGACTCGGCCGGCCTGCTGACCGGCTACCACGACGCCGTGCACGAGCAGACGCTCGGCGCCCTGCGCTCCCTGACCGCGGGGGACCTGGAGCGGGTCGTGGACGACAACTGGGACCCGCCGGTCACGCTGGGCGTGCGGCTGGTCAGCGTCCTGTCCGACGACCTCCAGCACGTCGGACAGGCCGCCTACGCGCGCGGGCTCGTTCAGAGCGCCGAGGCGTAGCCCGGCAGGACCACGTCCTCGATCAGGGCCCGGCGCTCGTCGAACGGGATGAAGGCGCTCTTGAGGGCGTTCACCGTGACCGTGCGCAGGTCCTCGGCCGTCCAGCCCGCCTGCTCGACCAGCAGGGACATCTCGCGGGTCATCGTGGTGCCGGAGACGAGGCGGTTGTCGGTGTTGAGGGTGACGCGGAAGCCGAGGTCCTTGAGCGCGGTGATGGGGTGCTCGGCGATCGAGGTGGCGGCGCCGGTCTGGAGGTTGGAGGTCGGGCACATCTCCAGGGCGATCCGGCGGTCCCGGATCCAGCCGGCGAGGCGGCCGAGCTTGCCCGCCGCGAGGTCCGGGATGTCGTCGGTGATGCGCACGCCGTGGCCGATGCGCTGGGCGCCGCACACCTGGAGCGCCTGGTGGATGCTGGGCAGGCCGTGCGCCTCGCCGGCGTGGATGGTGAAGGGCACGTTCTCGCGGCGCAGGTACGCGAAGGCGTCGAGGTGGTCGGCGGGCGGGAAGCCGTCCTCGGCGCCCGCGATGTCGAAGCCGACGACACCGGCGTCCCGGAAGGCGACCGCGAGGTCGGCGGTCTCGCGGGTGCGGTCGAACATCCGCATGCCGCAGAGCAGGGTGCCGACGCGGACCGGGGTACCGGCCGCCGCCGCCTTGGCCATACCGGCGGCCAGACCCTCCTGGACGGTCTCGACGACCTCGGCGAGGCTGAGACCGCCCTTCAGCATCAGCTCGGGGGCGTAGCGGACCTCGGCGTAGACGACGCCGTCGGCGGCGAGGTCGAGGACGTACTCCTCGGCGGTGCGCAGCAGTCCCTCGCGGTTCTGCATCACGGCGAGGGTGTGCTCGAAGGTGGCGATGTAGCGCACCAGGTCGCCGGAGTTGGCGGCCTCGTAGTACCAGGCGGCCAGCTCGGCGGGGTCGGTGGTGGGCAGGCGGTGGCCGACGGCCCGCGCCAGCTCCACGACGGTGGCGGGGCGCAGGCCGCCGTCGAGGTGGTCGTGCAGCACCGCCTTGGGAAGGCGGCGGAGGGTCTCGGTGTCTATGCGCGTAGATGACATGTGCGGTCGTTCCTCGGCGGGTCGGTGCGGGAAGCGGGGACGGATCAGGAGGCGGCGGGCTGGAGCAGGTCCCAGCGGTTGCCGTACAGGTCCTGGAAGACGGCGACCGAGCCGTAGGGCTCGTGCCGGGGCTCCTCCAGGAAGGTCACGCCCGCGGCCGTCATGCGGGCGTGGTCGCGGGCGAAGTCGTCGGTGTGCAGGAAGAAGCCGACGCGCCCGCCCGTCTGGTCGCCGATCCGCGCGCGCTGGGCCTCCCCCTTGGCACGGGCCAGCAGCAGGGCGGTGCCCGACGTGGTGCCGGCGGGCTCGACGACGACCCAGCGGGAGCCGTCGGGCCGGGGCGCGTCCTCGGCGAGGCGGAATCCGAGGGCCTCGGTGTAGAAGCGGATCGCCTCGTCGTAGTCGTCGACGACGAGGGTGACCAGGGCGATGCGTGTCATCGGGACCTTTCGGGACGGGCGATTGACGGGAGAGGTTATACGTAAAACGCATCGCGGCGCCAGTCTCGCGGCGCCAGTCTCCGGTCGCACGGCCCTAGGCCCCGGGACGGAGACGCGGGACAGCCCAGGGCCCGAGGCGCGAGCGCCGCCCGCCCGTTACCGTCGCGGCCATGAGGATCACCGCACCGCCGCGCGAGCCCGGTCGCCGCAAGCAGGACGTGCTGGACCGTCTGGAGCGGGAGGAGGACGTCTGGGTGTCCACGGCGGACGCGGACGGGCTGCCGTGCCTGGTTCCGCTGTGGTTCGTGTGGCACGCGGAGTCGGTCTGGCTGTGCACCCGGCTCACCAACCCCACCGGCCGCAACCTGCGAGACGGCGGCCGGGTCCGGTTGGCGCTCGGGGACACCAGGGACGTCGTGCTGATCGACGGCGAGGTGGCGACGTTCGGCCGGCGCGAGGTCCCGTCCGCGGCAGCCGACGCGTTCCGCGCGAAGACCGGCTGGGACCCGCGTGAGGACAGCGCTTCGTACGCCTGGTTCCGGGTGCGCCCGCTCGCGGTGCAGGCGTGGCACGAGCAGCACGAGCTGCGGCAGCGGCACCTGATGCGGGACGGCGCGTGGGCCGTGTAGCGCGGCGTCGGACCCCGCCGGTGAGGCGCGGGGCGCCCGCCCGGGCCGGGCCGGCGAGACACAGGGCGCCCGCCCACCGCAGGGCGGACGGGCGGCGTGGCGGACGGGCGGGCCGACCGGGGGGCCGGGGGCACGCGGGCTCCGCCGTGACCGCCTCCGAGGCCGGCGGAGCCCCGCGCATCCGGCGCGGCTCAGCAGTAGAGGTTGGCGCCCGGTGAGACGCCGAGGATCTGGCTGAACTGCTGGTACTTGGTGACGCGGCTCTGGACCTGCGCGGGGTTCTTCCCGTCGCACTCCAGGGAGCCGTTGATGGAGCGGATCGTCTGGCCGAAACCGGCGCCGTTGACCATCGCGTTGTGCGGCGTCATGGTGCCGGGCCCGGACTGGGTGTTCCAGTACCACAGGGCGGTCTTCCAGGCGACGGCCGCGTCGTTCTGCACCAGCCAGGGGTTGCCCAGCAGATCGATGCCGAGCGCGTCGCCGGCCGCCTTGTAGTTGAAGTTCCAGCTGAGCTGGATGGGGCCGCGCCCGTAGTAGGCGGCCTGGCCGGCCGGACAGCCGTAGGGCTGGCTCCAGTCGCAGTAGTGCGGATAGTTGGCGGTGTTCTGCTCGACGACGTGCACGAGGCCGCCGGTCTCGTGGCTGACGTTGGCGAGGAAGGCCGCGGCCTCCTGCTTCTTGGTGGTGTCGCTCCCGGTGTTGGCGAAGCCGGGGTAGGCGGCGAGCGCGGTGGTCAGGCCGCGGTACGTGTAGAAGGCGTTCCGGCCCGGGAACATCTGGTTGAACTGGGCCTCGGTGACCACGAAGGTGCCGGCCGGCGTCTCGGAGCCGCCGTCGCAGGCGTACGGCTCCCAGTACCAGGTGCTGATGAGCGGGTCGTAGCCCGGGTTGGCGTGCTCGGCGATGTAGGCCTTGCCGTCCGTGTAGCGGACGATGTCGCCGGCGTTGTAGGACTTGCCGGCCGACCAGGCCGGGTAACTGAAGCACGCGGCGGCGGACGCCTCGGACGCGGGCAGGAACGCGGGCACGGCTGTCGCGAGGGCGAGTGCGGTCACCACGGCGGATATACGGCGCCTCGACACAGGTCTGCCTCCTTCGGCGGAGCACGGCCGCTCCCGTACAAGGGCAGCGAGGAGCGGAGCCTTGCGCGCGCGTGCCGGGCGGGCCGGCCACGGCGTGGGGGCGGCCGTGGTGGGGGGTGTGGAGGCACACTCAACCGCGTTGGTCTGTACCAGTCAAGGGTGTAGACCAGTCAACCCGGCCGATCCTGGGCCGGGTTGAGGGTGACGTGCGGCGGCGGCTCAGCCGAGCGGCTTCTTCAGGACGGCCTTGCGGTGGCTGAACGTCTCGATCGAGTAGCGGCCGTGATAGCTCCCCATGCCGCTCTCCCCCACCCCGCCGAACGGCAGGTCGGAGACGGTGAGATGGGCGAGCGGCAGCCCGTGGCCCAGACCCCCGGAGGACGTCTCGGCGGCGAACCGCTCCCGGGTCGCGTCGGACTCGCTGAAGACGTACAGCGCCAGCGGCTTGTCGCGGTCGTTGACGAAGTCGATCGCCTCGTCCAGCCCGGGCACGGTGACGATCGGCAGGATCGGACCGAAGATCTCCTCACGCATGACGGGCGCGTCGGGGGTCACGTCGGCGAGCACGGTCGGCGCGATGTACTTCGCCGTACGGTCGCTGTCGCCCCCGACGACCACGCGGCCGGAGTCCAGCAGGCCGGTCAGCCGGTCGAAGTGGCGCTCGTTGACGATGCGGGCGTACTGGGCCGACCGCGCCGGGTCGGTCCCGTACAGGGCCTCGACCGCGCGGACCAGGGCCGGCTCCAGGGCGGCGGCGGTCTCCGGGTCGGTCAGGACGTAGTCGGGGGCCACACAGGTCTGGCCGGCGTTCAGGAACTTGCCGGCCACGAGCCGGGCGGCGACGACGTCGAGGTCGGCGTCGCGGTCGACGAACGCCGGGGACTTGCCGCCCAGTTCGAGGGTGACCGGGGTCAGGTGCTCGGCGGCGGCGCGCATGACGATGCGGCCGACGGTGCCGTTGCCGGTGTAGAAGACGTGGTCGAAGCGCTCGGCGAGCAGGGCCGTGGTCTCGGGGACGCCGCCCTCGACGACGGCCACGGCGTCGGTGTCCAGGTACCGGGGCAGCAGGCGGGCCAGGGCGGCACAGGTGGCCGGGGCCAGCTCGCTGGGCTTGGCGACCACGGCGTTGCCCGCGGCCAGCGCGCCGACCACGGGGGCGAGCAGCAACTGGGCCGGGTAGTTCCAGGGCGCGATGACGAGGACGACTCCGAGGGGGTCGTACTGGGTCCAGGCCGTGGCGTCGTCGCCCAGATGGGCCGGGACGGGGGCGGGCTCGGGGCGCAGCCAGTCGTCGAGGTGGCCGAGGGTGTGGTCGATCTCGCGCACGGTGAAGCCGATCTCGGTGCGCTGCGCCTCGGCGGCGCTCTTGCCCAGATCGGCGTGGAGCGCGGCCTCCAGCTCCGGGCCGTTCTCCGTGAGCAGCGCCCGCAGCCGCCGCAGCTGCGCGGTGCGCCACTCGACGGGCTTGGTGCGGCCGGTGCGGAAGGTGGCGCGCAGGCGGGCCACGGTGTCGGCGGGCTGCTCGGGGGCGGGGTGGTTCACGGGTGCCTCGCTGGTGGGGAAGACGTCGACCGGTCGGTAGGGGCGACCGTGCGACCGGACTCTAGATGCTCTAGATGTATATGCCAACCTTTCAGGTGCCAAAATACATTCCCCACCGCACCGCCCGCTTCTTCCTCACCGCGCAGCCCGCTTCTCCCTCACCGCGCCGCCCGCTTTCCGTGGTGCCCTCGTCGCGGCCGGAGCCCGGTCGCGAGAATCGCCCCATGACCACCACGACACCCCACCCGCTCGTCACCGAGGCCCGTCGGCTCGCGGACGGCCTGCTCGCTCCGTCCGCACAGCGCGTCGACCAGGACGGTGTGCCCGTGAGCCACATCGAGGCGGTCCGCGCGTCCGGGCTGCTCGGCGTGAGCGCCCCCGAGGAGTACGGCGGGGCCGGCGCCCCGGACGCGGTCGCCCGGGAGGTCGCGGAGATCTTGGCGGGGGCCTGCTGCTCGACCTGGTTCGTGCAGACCCAGCACCACACGCCGGTACGGCTGCTCGCCGGGGCGGAGCCCGGGCTGCCCGCGCGCGAACGCCTGCTGCGCCCCCTCGCCACCGGTGAACTGCTCGGCGGCATCGCCTACGCGCACGTCCGCTCCCCCTCCCGGGTCCAGGTGCGCGCCACCGACGAGCGGGGCGGCCTGCGCTTCGACGGCACCGTGCCCTGGTACACCGGCTGGGGGCTGAACGACGTGATGCTGCTCGCCGGCGTGACGGAGGCGGACGAGGTGGTGTTCGCCGTCACGGACGCCCGCGCGCAGCCGGGGCTGCGGCCGTCGGCGCCCATGCGGCTGGCGGCGCTGTCGGCCGCCCGGACGGTCTCCGTCGAACTGGACGCCCTGTGGGTGCCCGGGGACGCCGTGGTGCTGCGCACGTCGCGCGAGGAGTTCGCCCGGGGTCGACGTGCCCCGCAGCACCAACACCTCCCCGGCCGTCTTCGGAGTGGCCCGCGCGGCCCTCGACCTGCTCGGCGGCGCGCCGGACGGGCGCGGGACCGCCGACGCGCTGCGGTCCCGGCTCGACGAGGTCAGGGCGCGGGCGTACGCCCTGGCCGACCACCCCGTCCCGCACGAGCACGTCGAGGAGCGGCTGGCGCTGCGGACGCGGGCGTACGACCTCCTGCGGGCCGCCACGACGGCGGCGGTCGTGGCCGGGGGCGGCCGGGCCATGAGCCTGGACGGCCCGGCCCAACGACTGGCCAGGGAGGCGATGTTCCTCCTCGTGCAGGGCCAGACGGCACCGGTTCGCCGGACCCACCTGGCCGCGCTGGCGGGGTCCGGTTCCGGGTCATGGTCCTGAGTTCCGGGTCCGTCCGTCCGAACAACCGGCCCCGGTGACCGTACGACTAGACCGCGAGCGGCACCGGCGCGCCGGTGTCCCTCCGCGTCCCGGCCGGGTGGCGCCACAGGCCCCGCGCGGCCAGGCGCGGCAGGACGCCCTCGCCGAACCAGTACGCCTCCTCCAGGTGCGGGTAGCCGGAGAGGACGAACTCGTCGATGCCGAGCGCGTGGTACTCGGCGATCCGGTCGGCGACCTCGTCGTGGCTGCCGACCAGGGCCGTTCCCGCGCCGCCGCGCACCAGCCCGATGCCGGCCCACAGGTTGGGGTGGATCTCCAGGTTGTCGCGGGCCCCGCCGTGCAGGGCGAGCATGCGCCGCTGTCCCTCGGACTCGCTGCGGGCGAGCCCCTCCTGCACGGCCCGCACGGTATCGGGGTGGAAGCCGTCGAGCAGCCGGTGCGCCTCGGCCCAGGCCCCTTCCGCGGTGTCCCGCGTGATGACGTGCAGCCGGATGCCGAAGCGCAGGGTGCGGCCCTCCTCGGCGGCCAGTGCCCGCATGCGGGCGATCTTGCCGGCGACCTGCGCGGGCGGCTCGCCCCAGGTGAGGTACACGTCGACGTGCCGGGCGGCGACCTCGCCGGCGACGGGCGAGGAGCCGCCGAAGTACACCTCGGGCACCGGGTCGGGCACCCGCACCAGCCGCGCGTCCTCCACCTGGACGTGCTCGCCGCGCAGAGTCACCGCCTCGCCCCGCCACAACGCCCGCACGACGTGCAGGAACTCGCCGGTACGGCGGTAGCGGGCGTCCTTGTCCAGGAAGTCGCCGTAGGCCCGCTGCTCGCGGCTCTCACCGCCGGTGACGACGTTGAGCAGGAGCCGTCCGCCGGTCTGCCGCTGGAAGGTGGACGCCATCTGCGCGGCGAGCGTGGGCGAGACGGAGCCGGGGCGGAAGGCGACGAGGAACTTCAGGCGTTCGGTCTCCCGGGACACCATGGCGGTGGTCAGCCACGCGTCCTCGCACCACGCACCGGTGGGCGTGAGCGCGCCGACGAAGCCGAGGTCCTCGGCGGCGCGGGCGATCTGGCTCAGGTAGGCCACCGTGGGCGGCCGGTCGCGCCCGGAGTCGGTGGCGGGGGCACCGTGGCCGCCGCCGACGACATCGCGGCTGTCGCCGCTGGTGGGCAGGAACCAGTGGAAGGTGAGGGACACGGGGGTCTCCGTTCGGGAGGTCGTACGGGTCATGCGGGGCGCGCGGGTCGTGCGGGTCGCGGGTCGCAAGGGGGCGGACCGATCGCGAGGGGGCGGACGGGACGGATCCTGCGGTCAGCCCGCGGCGGCCAGCACGGGGCCGTGGACGCGGGCGCCGAGAGCCGCCGAGAACTGGTCGACCACCTGGGCGAGGGCCTCCGCCGCGCCCTCGGCCACGGTCACCGCGCCGCCCTCCTGGACGGAGATGTCCCGGTCGAGGGTGAACCAGCCCTGCACGATGTGCGCCGCGCCCATGGAGTTCAGCACCGGGCGGAGCGCGTAGTCGATGGCCAGGACGTGGGCGGTGGAGCCCCCGGTGGCGAGCGGGAGCACCGTCTTGCCGGTGAGGGCGTACTGCGGCAGCAGGTCGAGGAGCGCCTTCAGGACGCCGGAGTAGGAGGCCTTGTAGACGGGGGTGCCGACGACGAGGCCGTCGGCGCGGGCGACCAGCGCCGCGGCCTCCGCGATGGCGGGGTGCCGGAAGTCCGCGCCGAGCAGGGCGTCGGCGGGGATGGTGCGCACGTCGAGGGGGATCACGTCGTGCCCCTGCGCGGTCAGCCGGTCGTCGAGGTGGCGCAGCAGGCGGTGGGTGCGGGAGGAGACGGAAGGGCTGCCGGAGACGGACAGGACGGTGGCCATGGGTCCTCTTTTCGGGAAGGCGGGCGCACGGCGTCCGCCGGCCGGCGCCGGGTGCCGGGCGGGCACGGGGACCAGGGGCGGCGGTGTCACCGGTGGGCGGCGCCGACGAGACGTCGCGGGCACCACAGGCGGCGGGCGCGTACGGCGGCCGCGTGCGGGCGGTGCGGGGGAAGCGCTCGCACGCGAGCACCGGGCCGGTGCGGCGCGGTGAACGGAACGAGGCGGTCGGGGACGGGGCGGCGGATCGGCGGAATCAGGCCGCGGCGCGACAGGCGGCGCTGGAGACGCGGGCGAGGTCGACGTGGCGTCGCCGCGTGAGGTCCGGTCGCGTGGTCATGCCGTCGATCGTGGCAGCAGCCGTCGAGGAGGGTCAACGGAAAGCGGACCGGTCTCGGATCGCGGACCGGGATTTCACACGCGTGTGACAAAGAGCGACGGCGCGGGGCCCGGGAACGCGCCGTCGCGCGTTCCCGGGCCCCGGTCTCTCAGTCCGCTGCCTTCAGCCCGCTGCCTTCCACCCGCTGCCTTCGGTCCTCTGTCTTCAGTCCTCGTCGCGGGCCGGGACGACGACCAGGAAGGCGTCCGACCTGAGGTCCATCACGACGGTCGCGGCCTCACCCTGAGCACGGCGGCGTGCGGCGTACTCCTCGGCCGGCCACGATCCGCGCGGAGAACCCGCTGGAAACCGCTCCAACACCTTCTCGCCCATAGCGGCGGTCACCTCCACTGCCTCCGTGTCCGTTCACGCTCTCGTGCCTGAGCGTTTGCCCGCGTTCCGCGTGGACATGTCCCATCGATCCCCGACTACACATAAGGAGAAAATAAGAGCAGAATGGTGCATATACGGCGCTACCGCACACCGCGTCAGACGCGGTTCGGCCCCGGCTACTCGAAGGAGACGACTCATGGCCAACGTCTCGCACCCCCGAGGTGACATCACCAGTCATCCCGACGCCCCGGAAATGCAGGCGCGATACGCCCGCATGCTCGGCGGTCGCGATGTGGCACTCGTGGACGGGCCGGTGTTCCTGCTCGGCCTGTACTGTGCCGTGTCCCCGTGGATAGTCCACTTCACCGCGAGTCAGCCCGCACTCGTGGCGCACAACCTGATCATCGGCGTCGCCATCGGCCTGCTGGCCCTCGGCTTCACCCGCGCCCCGGAACGCATGTACGGCCTCAGCGGAGCGATGTGCGCGATGGGCATCTGGATGATCATCTCCCCGTGGATCGTCGGCACGAACCCGGACGCCGGTGTCATCTGGAACAACATCATCATCGGCGCCCTGACGCTGGCTCTGGGGTCCGTGTGCGCCGCCACGGCGGCGAAGAGCATGCGCAAGCCCTAGAGGCGGAACAGCACACCACAGGCCGGCCCGCGCCCCCGCGGACCGGCCCGCGCACGCCCGTGGGCCGGCCGCGCGGGGCGTCACCGTGCGGCGAGCCACTCCTCGTACCAGGTCACGGTGGCGTCCACGGTGTCCTCCAGCGATCGCGGGGCGAGACCGAAGGCCCGCTCGAAGGCGGTGGAGTCCATGATCTGGGGCTCCGTGTGCTGGTAGAACATCTCCGCGTACTCGGCCATGAACCGCTCGTCGAACGGGCCGAAGGGGCGGGGCTCCGTCAGCAGCACGACGTTCAGCGGCCTGCCCACGCGCTTCTCGATCACCGTGTGGACCTGGCGCGTGCTGACGGCGGCCGCGGTGGGCAGGTGCCAGACACGCCCGTCGCCCTCGGGGCGTTCCCCGAGCGTGGCGAGACCTGCCGCCACGTCCCGGATGTCGGTGTAACTGTGCGGCAGGTCGATGTCGCCGATCCCGACGACCTCCCCGCCCGTGAGCGCCCCGGGGAAGACGGCGGCCCCGAGGGTCGAGCCGAGCACGCCCGGGCCGACGAAGTCGGCGCTGCGGCCGAGGACCACGCGGGCGCGGCCCGCCCGGTGCGTGGCGAGGTACCGCTCGTCCAGCTCGGCGCGCATCCGTCCCTTGCGGCTCGTCGCCTGCCAGGGACTGCCCTCCGTCATCACCGCACCCCCGGTCTCGCCGTACGGATACAGCGTGTCGAGCACGACCAGCCGGGCCCCCTTCTCCTCGACCGCGGTCAGGACGGCCTCCTGGACGCGGGGCATCACCTCGACCTGGAGGTGATAGGCGACGTTGACGCAGTGGTGGACGACGGCCGCCTCGCCGATCGCGGCCCGGGCGCCCTCGACCGTGCTCACGTCGGCGGCGAACCGCTCGACGCCCGCGAGGGCGGGACCGTCGCCCCTGCGGTCGACGAGGCGGACGGGGTGGCCCCGGCGCACCAGCTCACGGGCGAGCGCGGTGCCGGCGGGGCCGGACCCCAGGACGGTGTGCGGGACAGCCGACTGCGGTGCGGTGACGGACATGACGGGCCCTTCTCTCGGTTCCGGTGCGCGGCCGGCGCGAGGTGACGACGACCGGGCGACTACGACTTGGCGACTACGACCTCTCGCTTTAGTTAGAGACTATAACCATGGCGACAGCTCTTAGCAACGGCGTCCCGGAGACGTAGGCTGCCGGTGAGGATCACGTTGCCGAGGAGGGCCGAACGTCATGGTCGTGAAGGACGTCGAACTGCCGCACCTGCGCCGCTGCCTGGAGCTGGCGGCCGAGGCGCTGGAAGCCGGCGACGAGCCGTTCGGGTCGGTCCTGGTGGGCGCGGACGGCACGGTGCTGGCCGAGGACCGCAATCGCGTGGCCTCGGGCGACCGCACCCGTCACCCGGAGTTCGAACTCGCGCGCTGGTCGGCCGCGCACCTCTCCCCCGAGGAGCGGGCCGCCGCCACGGTGTACACCTCCGGCGAGCACTGCCCGATGTGTGCCGCCGCGCACGCCTGGGTCGGCCTCGGACGCATCGTGTACGTCGCCTCGTCGGAGCAGCTCGGGACCTGGCTGGCGGAGCTGGGCGTGCCCGCGCCGCCGGTGCGCACGCTGGCGGTCCGGGACGTGGCGCCCGGCGTGACCGTGGAGGGCCCGGTACCGGAACTGACCGGGGAGATCCACGCGTTGCACCGCCGGTTCCACCAGGAGCGGGCCTGAGCGGACGGGCCCCGGGCGGGCCCCCGGGCCGGCCCTCGCGTCACGGGCGGCCTGGGCGGCCCGGGCCGGGCCCGGAAACGGCACGTCCCGGCGGCGCCCTGTGCGGCGCCCCCGGGACGGGTGCCGGCGGTCGACCGCCGGCGGTCGGTCAGTTCGCGGCCGCCGGACGGAACCGGCGGTAGAGCACGGCTCCGCCCAGGACGAGCGCGGCGCCGCCCGCGAGCGCGGGCAGGGTGCGGTCCGCACCGGTGTGGGCGAGGGACGCCGACGGGTGCGGCGCGGGGGTGTGCGAGGACGCCTCCGGCCGGGAGCGCTCCTCCTCGGGCGCCGCGGGCTCCGAAGGCCGCTCCGGCTCCGAAGGCCGCTCGGGCTCGGCAGGCCGCTCGGGCTCGGGGCGTTCGCCGGAGGTGTTCGTCGACTCGTTGCCGACGGCCGGATTGCCGATGCCGACGACGTTCACGCTGTTGCCGCTGACGTTCACCGGAAGGTGGACCGGCAGCTGTACGCCGTTGCCGGAGAGCACGCCCGGCGAATCCTTCGCGCCGCCCTCGGCGACCGCGCCGCCGGAGGTGCCGGACGCGGCGTCGCCACCGGAGGCGCCCGCCCCCTTCTCCGCCGAACCGTTCCCTCCGGTGTTGGCGCACGTGTTGCCCGCGGCCGGGTTGAGGAGCCCCACCACGTTCACCGTGTTGCCGCACACGTTGACCGGTACGTCCACGGGGAGCTGCACGGTATTGCCCGAGATCAGCCCGGGCGAGCCGGCCGCCGAGCCGTCCGCGGCGGCGCCGTCGGACGCGAACGCCGCGTACGCCGGCATCGTCACGGCCAGCGCGCCGGAGGCGGCGACGGCGAACACACCGTTTCGGGTAACCCTTCTCATGAGGTTCCCTGCCTTCCAGACATGGTCACGGGCACTCGCCCGCACCGGTTAAAACGCGGGCGCACCATCCGAGTTATGGCTTATACGCCTTTCACCCCATCGAGTGGCCGCCTTGTCGAACGCGCGGCAAAGCGTCCGTACGCCCGCCGCGTCCCGTCCACGGACCGCGCCGGCGCCCGGAGGCGAGGCGTCCGGGCCCCGCTTATGGTGGGCGAGGGCGTCGACCACCGGTCCGCGACGGGGCGCCCCGGGAGGCATCGATGCTGGCCAAGCTGTCGCTTCTGCCCTCGGTCAGGTGCCGCGCGGCCACCGGAGTGCTGGGGCTGGCCCTGCTGGGGGCGGGGCTGCCCGCCGCGACGGCGGACGACGCCGAGCCCGGCCTGTCCCGGTTCTACGACCAGAGGATCAAGTGGTCGGCGTGCGAGGGCCTGGAGGCGCCGGAGGACCTGCAGTGCGGCAAGGTCACCGTCCCCCTCGACTACGACCGGCCGCGGGCCGGAACGCTGGACCTGGCCCTCGCCCGGTACCGGGCGACCGGTGACTCGCGCGGCTCGGTCCTGCTGAACTTCGGCGGTCCGGGCGGCTCCGGGGTCGCCGAACTCTCCGCCGGGGGCAAGGAGTTCATGCACCTGACCAACGGCTACGACGTGGTGACCTTCGATCCCCGCGGCGTCGGCCGGTCCTCCCCGGTCACCTGCGGCCCCGCCACCACGGAGATCATCGAGGCGACGGACGGGGACGAAGGGCTCGCCGACCCCGCCGACGTGCTCCGACGCCTGCGCGACGCGGCGGCCGAGTGCGCGAGGCACTCCGGTCCGGTGCTGCCCCACATCGGTACGGTCGACGCGGCGCGCGACATGGACGTGATGCGCCGGGCACTCGGCGACGACCGCCTCAACTACCTCGGCTTCTCCTACGGCACCCGGCTCGGCGCGGTCTACGCCGCCCGGTTCCCGGACAAGGTCGGCCGGATGGTGCTGGACGGCGTGGACACGCTGACGGAGCCGCTGACCGAGCAGGGCCTGGCCGGCGCGCGGGGCCAGCAGACGGCACTGGAGAACTTCCTCGACTGGTGCGTGGAGGACATCGCCTGTCCGTTCGGGCAGGATGCCCGCACCGCCCGGCGCCAGGTCCAGCAGGTCATCGCCTCCCTCGACGAGGATCCCGTGCCGTCGGGCTTCGGCGAGCCCTTCTCCGGACAGGACATGGTCGGCGCCATCGGCCAGGCCCTCTACAGCGAGGAGCTGTGGCCGCTGCTGCAGCGGGCCATCGCACAGCTGATGGAGGACGGGGACACCCGCGGCCTGGAGGGCTTCGTGTCCGGCGGCGTCACCTTCCCGGTCCGCGCGCAGAAACCCGCGGGCGCCCACAGCGGCCTCACCGACCCGGAGGACGTCCCGCTGGACAACCTGCCGGCCGCCCTGATGGCCATCAACTGCGCCGACGACCCCGACCGCCCCACCGCCGCCCAGGTGGCCGCTTCCCTGGACCGGCTGCGCGCACGCTACGAGGAGGCGTCGCCGGTCTTCGGCCGGTACCGGCTCACCCAGGTGCTGATGTGCCACGGCCGACCCAAGGGCACCGACTACATCCGGGACGAGGTGAAGGACCTCGACACCGCCCGGATGCTGCTCGTCGGCACCCGGGGCGACCCGGCCACGCCGTACGACTGGACCGTGGAGACGGCCGAGCGCCTCGGCCCCTCGGCCGTGGTCCTGGACAACCGGGGCGACGGACACACCGGCTACGCGTCGTCGGAGTGCGTGCACCGCAAGGTGGACGACTTCCTGCTGTACGGCTCCCTGCCGCGCGACGGCAGCTCCTGCGGCTCCGACGCACCCCGGGACGAGGACGACTGAGCCCCGGGACGAGGACGGCTGAGCCCGGCAGATGGGACGGGAACGAGCGAGTGGCGGATTGCTCCGAATGCCCGATACGCCCATCGGTCCTATCGTGCTGACATGGAGCACGATCTGAGTCCCGCCGCCCTCGCCGAACTCCGGCGCCCCCGCCCGTACCCGGCCGTGTCCGTGCTGACGCCGACGCACCGCCGCGAACCCGACAACGCCCAGGACCCCGTCCGGCTGCGCAATGTGGTCGCCGAGGCGAAGAAGCAGCTGGAGGACGATCCCTCGGTCACCCGCGAACGGCGTATCGAGGTGTCCCGGGAACTCGACCGGGCCCTCGCCGAGGTCGATCTCTCGCACATGGAGGACGGCTTGGCGATCTTCGCCGCTCCGGGCGAGCACCAGGTCTGGACCCTCGCCCGCCCGGTGCCGGAGCGCGTGGTCCTCTCGGACACCTTCCTGACCCGCAACCTCGTCGCCGCGCAGGCCGCCGAGCGGCCGTTCTGGGTGCTGTCGGTCGCCGCCGACCGGGTCACGCTGTGGAGCGGCGGCGCGGGCCGGGTCGTCGAGGACCGCACCGGCGGATTCCCGATGCACCGGCCGCCGCTGGACTTCGACCCCGAACGCCAGGAGCGGATCGGGGACGCGCCGAGCACCTTCCGGGACGAGACCACGCGCCGGTTCCTGCGCGACGCCGACACCGTGATGGGCAGGGTTCTGCGCGAACACCCCCGGCCGCTCTACGTCACCGGCCCGCAGCCCGCGCTGTCCCTGCTGGAGGAGACCGGGAACACCGTGCGGGACGCGGTGCTGGTCCCGCACGGCGGCCTCGCGCACGGCACGGCCGAGGCCGTGTGGCAGGCGGTGCGGCCCGTCCTCGACGACGAGGCGCGCGGCTCCGTCGAGGCCGTCGCCCGGGAACTGGAGGCGGCCCGTGGACGCAAGGACTTCGCCGCCGGCGTCGACGAGCTGTGGGAGAGCGCCCACACCGGCCGGGTCCGGCTGCTGGCCGTCGAGGAGAACTTCAAGGTGACGATGCGCGACGACGGCGAGCATCTGATCCCGGCGGACAGCGGCGACCTGGACGCCCGCGAGGACATCGTGGACGAGATCGTCGAGCAGTGCCTGGAGACCGGCGCCGACGTGCGCTTCGTACCGGACGGCGCGCTGGGCGAGGTGGAGGGCATCGCGGGCGTCCTGCGGTACTGAGCCCCGCCGCCGCACCTGAGGGCGCCCTCCCCTCTTGACGCCCGTGAAACCCTGTCCGCCGTACAGGTACCCGCCCCCGCGGGTGCGCGGCGGACGGGGAAGGAGCCGGCGGAGCGTGAGCGAACTTCTGGGTGTGGCGGTCCTGGGCGCGGGACACATGGGTGCCGACCACGTACGACGACTCGACCGTGTGGTGAGCGGCGCCAGGGTCGCCGCGGTGGCGGACCCCGACGCCGAGCGTGCGAAGGAGGCCGTGGGCGCGATCGAGGGCGTCACCGTGCACACGGACGTCGAGGCGGCGCTCGACGCGCCGGGCGTCGAGGCCGTCCTGATCGCCTCGCCGGGCGAGGCGCACGAGGAGGCGCTGCTGGCCGCCTTCGCCCGGGGGCTGCCGGTGCTGTGCGAGAAGCCGATGGTGCCGGAGTCCGCGGGAGCGCTGCGCGTGGTGGAGGCGGAGGCACGGCTGGGCCGGAGGCTGGCGCAGATCGGGTTCATGCGGCGGTACGACGCCGAGTACCTGCGGCTCAAGTCCCTGCTGGACGGCGGGCGGCTGGGGAAGCCCCTGATGCTGCACTGCGTCCACCGCAACGTGTCCTCTCCCCCGCACTTCACCTCGGCGATGCTGGTCACCAGCTCCGTCTCGCACGAGATCGACGCCGCCCGCTGGCTGCTCGGCCAGGAACTGACCGCGGTGACCGTCCTGCGTCCGCGCCCCTCGGCGGGCGCGCCGGCGGGACTGCTGGACCCGCAGTTCGTGCTCTTCGAGAGCGAGCGGGGCGCCCTGGTCGACGTGGAGGTCTTCGTCAACTGCGGCTTCGGCTACGAGGTGCGGTGCGAGGCCGTCTGCGAGGCGGGCAGCGCCCGGATCGGGGACCCGCGCACCATGGTGGTGACGGCGGCGGGCGGCGCGCGCGAGGAGGTGCCGCAGGACTACCTCGTACGGTTCGCGGACGCCTACGACCGCGAGGTGCGGGCCTGGGTGGACGCCACCCGGCGGGGCCGGGTCACCGGCCCGGACGCCTGGGACGGGTACGCCGCCTCCGTGGTCGCCGAGGCCGGCGTCCGCGCCCTGGAGACGGGGGCGCGCACCCCGGTCGCCCTGGCGCCCCGGCCGGCCCTGTACGACCCGGCGTAGAACAGAGGTCCGACGAACACCAGGACGACGACGTGACGAGGCCCGTCCGACCATCAAGTCGCGTAGCCGCTCTACGACTTGGCCGCCACTCCGCGTAGGCCCCGTACGTGCCCAAGTCACTCGGGGAAGACGGTGGCATATGCCGGAAGCACCACCGTATCGTGTGTCGCCGAATCCCTTACGGGGCATCGCGGGCTGTGCAACAGTCGTAACGGTCCTTCCGCCAGCCTCGGTTCCGCCTTGGTCGTACCGTCTGCACATCGGAGTGCGTCATGTCGTCCCCTCTCTCCGCGGACCACCCAGCCGCCCAGCCGTCAGGACGCGGTGCGGTCGAGGACCTGATATCGCAGGCCCGGCGGCTGAAGGGTGACGTGGACGCGGTACGGCGGGACAGCCGGGGCGACGGAACGGACCCCCGCGGACGCTGGCAGCGCGCCCTGTACGACCTGGCACTGCACCAACTCACCGACCTGGACGCGCACCTGGCGCAGCTGAGGGACGGCCCGGCGCCCGCGCCCCGCCCCGGATCGCTGCTCAGCCGGGTCGGCAGCGCGGAGTGGAACCTGCTGACGGACGAGGCCGAATGGTCCGGTGAACTCTTCCAGATCCTCGGACGCGCCCCGGACTCCGCCCCGCTCAGCCTCGACGAACTCCCGTCCCTGGTCATCGCCGAGGACCGGCCGAAGCTGACCGCGATGGTCACGGGCTGCCTCGTCGACGGCCGGCCGATCGACGGCGAGTTCCGCATCGTGCGGCCCGACGACACGGTCCGCACCGTGCACATGATGGGCGAGCCCGTGCTCGACGCCGACGGCAGCACCGCCTCGATGTGGGCGGTGCTGCGGGACGTCAGCGAACTGCGGCGCAGTCAGCGGGCGGTGAGCGAGACCCGTGACTCGCTGCACCGTTGCCCGCCGGCCGCTGCCGCCGGGCAACGGGCCGCGGTCGAACCGCGGGAAGCCGTGCCGCCGCCCTGGCACGGCCTCCTGCGGTTCCCGCACCGGGGACGGCCGGGCCTGGACCTGGCCGCCGGGTACCTGCCGCCGACCGCCCCCGCGCCCCCCGCGGCGCGGTACGACTGCTGGTACGACGCGTGCCCCCTGGCCGACGACGAGTCCCTGCTCAGCGTCGGACAGCTGGCCGGCCGGGCAGTCGAACCGGCGCAGGGCCCGGCGATGCTCATCGGCGCGCTGCGAGCCCTGGCGGCGGCGGGCACGCGGCCCGCGCACCTGCCGGACCGCGTCGACCGGTTACTGGAGGGCACCGCCCTTCCCCCCGTGCGCTCCGCCCTGTACTGCGGTTACCGGCCCGGCACCCGCACCCTGTCCTGGGCGCGGACCGGACGCCCCGCCCCCCTGCTGTTCCGCGCGGGGGCGGGGCGTGGTCTGGCCGGGCAGGCCGAGGTGACCCTCGAAGCGGGGGACCTGCTGCTCCTGCACACCGGCGGACTCGCACCGGAGGCCGAGCAGCGCCTGATCGCCCTGGCGCCCGATCTGGCCGGGGCAGGCTCGGCCGAGGACGCCGTGCGGATCGTGACGGGGAGCCTCGGCGCGTCCCCGCGTCAGGACGACGCGTGTGTACTGGTGGCCCGGGTGACGCCCTAGGGAGCGCGTCGCGCGCTACGCCGGGGCGGCACCGCCCCTCCCCTTCCCTCTGGGCGACTTGCCCTTGGGAAGCGCCAGTCGGATCTCCTCACGCAGCTCCTGGATCTTCGGGTACTCGGCGTACTCGGCGGTGAGCCGGTACATCTGACGCAGCCGGTCCCAGGTCCGCTGGGAGGAGTTGGAGCCCATCGACACCAGGGCGAGCCGCGCGTACCGGTCCGCCTGTTCGGGGTCGTCGGCGATGAAGCAGGCGGAGGCCATCGACAGATAGTCGAAGATCTTCGACCGCTGCCGGCCGTCGACGCGCAGGGCCAGGGCCTTCTCCGCGTAGTGCTGCGCGTGCGCGGCGGCGCCGGGCTCGAACTCGGCGAGCGTCCGGTAGGCCAGTGCCTGCATGCCGTACAGGTCCTCCTCCTTGAAGGTCTGCATCCAGTCCGGCGGCGGCACGTCCGCCTTGTCGGAGACGAAGAGGTCCTCGGCCCGTCCCAGGGTGCGGCGCATCGCCTGGCCCTTGCCCATGGACGCCTGCGCCCACGCCTCGATGGTGTAGAGCATGGCCCGGGTGCGCGGCAGGACCTGCTCCCCCGAGCCGGACTCGGCGAGCTTCATCAGGTCCAGCGCGTCGTCGGGCCGGCCCAGGTGCACCATCTGGCGGGCCGCCCGGGAGAGCGCCTCGCCGGCCCGGGGGCGGTCGCCGCCCTCGCGCGCGGCGTGGGCGGCGATCACGAAGTACTTCTGGGCCGTGGGTTCGAGGCCGACGTCGTGCGACATCCAGCCCGCGAGGACGGCGAGGTTGGCGGCGACGCCCCACAGGCGCCGCTGGAGATGGGGTGGGTGGTGGTAGGCGAGCATGCCGCCCACCTCGTTGAGCTGGCCCACCACGGCCTTGCGCTGGAGTCCGCCGCCACGGGCGGCGTCCCAGGCGCGGAACACCTCGACCGAGCGCTCCAGTTCCTCCACTTCCTGCGACCCGATGGGGGCGGCCTCGTAGCGGTCGAACCCGGCGGGGTCGGCGTGCAGGGGGTGGCGTAGGTCGGGAGCGTCGGCAGCCAGGGCCGGGTCGGTGTGCAGCCAGTCGTGCATGGCGCTGCTGAGTGCGGAGCCCGCGGCGAGCGCGGCGCCCGCGCCCACCAAGCCGCGTCGGTTGAGCATGAGGTCCATTCCCGTGAATTCGGTGAGGACCGCCGCGGTCCGCTCGGGCGCCCACGGCACACCGTCGGGATGCTCCTCGCTCCCGCCGCCCTGCCGTTTCCCCGCACGCCCGTGCCGGACCAGACCGAGGTCCTCGATGGTCACGACACGGCCGAGACGCTCGGTGAACAGCACCGCCAGCACCCGCGGCACCGGATCGCGCGGGATCTCTCCCATGTCGATCCACCGCCGCACCCGTGAGGTGTCGGTCGCCAGCTGGGGGTGGCCCATGGCCGCCGCCTGCCGGTTGACCAGCCTCGCGAGTTCGCCCTTGGACCAGCCGGCCAGGCCGAACAGGTCCGAGAGACGGGTGTTGGGTTCTCTGCTCACGTCAAGCCCCCAGGTTCTCGGCTGAGTTGAACATAGCCCCGTGCGGGTTGCCGGGCGACTATTCGCCACCGTTCGCCAGGGTGCGCCAGATGGTGTGCCACGGGCGGACGGGTGTCAGGTAGGAATGCGCCACCCCGACCCGGTCGCCGAGGGGATCACTCCCCAGGGTGGTCCCCCGGCGGCCGGTCGGGCGGCGCGACGGCTTTCGGAAGAAGGGCCCCCGCCTCGTGCGGGGGGCACCGCCTCTTCAGGCAGGCACAGCAGGCACACGAAGGGATCTGTCTCGCCCATGTACGCAGCATCGTCCTCCGTGTCCGCCCCGCAGCGCTCGCTGCACCCCCGCCCGGCGGCGGGCGGCGGCCCCTACCTCGCCCCCGCGCGTCCGGCGGCCCCGGTGCTCGGGGCGGGCAGGGCGCGGCACGGCTCGGGTCCCGGCGCGCAGCCGCTCAGCGGGAGAATCGACCTGTCCGGCCCGCAAGGGGCCCAACTGCGCACGGCGATCGCGTCCGTGCACCGGATCTGCCCGGAGTTCTCCCCGGTACAGGTACTGCGGCGCACCGGCCGGTCCGTGCTGCTGGTCGGCACGACCGGGCGCAGCACCGCGGTCGCCAAGTGTTTACTGGACCACTCCCCCGCGTGGGCGGAGCGCATCCGGCACGAGATAGGGGCATACCGCTCGTTCGTCCGGCACCGCCCCCCGGTGCGGGTGCCGAGGCTGATCGCAGCGGATCCGGACAACTGCACGCTGGTGATCGAGCGGATGCCGGGACGGGTGGCGGCGCTGCAGCGGCACCCGCTGGAGGCCCCGCCGCGGGCGGACATCAGGGCGGCGCTCGGCGCGGTCTGCCGGCTCAACGCCTGGCACCCGCCGGCCGGTACGTTCGACGCCCCGCTGGACTACGCGGCCCGCATCTCGCGCTACCACGACCTGGGACTGCTCACCGACCGTGACCTGGGCGACCTCCAGAAGCTGCTGCACGGGATCGCGCACGCGGCCGGGCGTCACGGCATGGGCCAGTTCTGTCACGGGGACGCGCTGCTGTCCAACATCCTCATGTCGCCGGCCGGTCCGGTGCTGGTCGACTGGGAGCACGCGGGCTGGTACCTGCCCGGCTACGACCTGGCGACCCTGTGGGCTGTCCTCGGCGACGCCCCGGTGGCCCGCCGTCAGATCAGCCAGATCGCCCAGTCGGGAGGGCCCGCCGCACGGGACGCGTTCCTGGTGAACCTGATGCTGGTACTGACCCGCGAGATCCGTACGTACGAGACGGCCGTGCAGCGTTCGATGCACGAGACGGCACCGGCCCAGCCGGTGGCCGCCCACGCCGGCGCCGTACCGTCCGGCGAGGAGCAGCGCCTGCTGCTGCGCCGACTGCACGACGACTGCCAGATGGCCCGGCGGGCCGTGCGCGCGGCGGTCGGCACGCGCTGACGGCGAGGCCGGCGCTCCGCGGTGTGCCCTTCGGGGCGCACCGCGGATTTTTGTGTGCCCGGATCTCCGCCGTGGCCACTGGTGTACGCCACTGACGCCGCGCAGGCCCCCGCCCCGCCGCCACGAAACTCGCCGGACCCCCCGCTGACATGGGAAATCGCCGACACGGCGGCATGATTGACGGATCGTCCGACCGCCGGGTACCACTGACCCACGCCCGGCCCCGCACGCCCGTCCCGGACGCCACGCTCGCCCCGTCCCGCCCGACCGTCACTGGAGGCCGCCTTGCGAGGATCCCCCGTCGTGCCCGCCCTGGCCACCGCGGCACTGCTGCTGCCGCTGCTCGGCGCGGCACCCTCCGCCGCCGGGCCCTCCGGCGCGCCGCCCGCCCCGGACCGTCTCCAGCGGGCGTTCGCCGCCGCGGCGGCCGAGTACGACGTTCCGCAGAGCGTCCTGCTCGGCGTCTCCTACCTCCAGTCCCGCTGGGACGCCCACGCCGGCGCGCCGAGCGTGACCGGCGGCTACGGCCCGCTGCACCTGACCGACGCGCGCACGGCGCTGGCCGGGGCGTCGTCGCACCACAGCGAGGGCACCGAGGACCCGCGCGGCGACGACGCCCGGGCCCCGCTGCACCCGGCCCCGCCGGTCCTCCGGTCCGCCGAGCTGCCGGCCCGGCTGACCACGCTGCCCAGGGCGGCCGAGCTGACGGGGCTGAGCCCCGAGGCGCTGCGCACCGACCCGGCCGCGAACGTGTCCGGCGGCGCCGCGCTGCTGGCCGCCGCCCAGCGTGACCTGGGCGAGCCGCTCAGCGCGGACCCGGCCGACTGGTACGGGGCGGTGGCCCGCTTCTCGGGCGCGGAGGACTCGGCGACCGCGGCGGCGTACGCGAACGACGTGTTCGAGGTGATCCGCGCGGGCGGGCGGCGGACCACGGACGCCGGGCAGCGGGTCGCCCTCGCCGCCCGCCCCGACGTGGAACCCGACGTGTCACAGCTCCAGGGCGCGGGTCTGCGTGCCGCCTCGGCCGCCGGCACCGAGTGCCCGCCGACGGTGTCGTGCGAGTGGATCCCGGCTCCGTACGAGGAGTTCGGCGACGGTGACTACGGCAACCACGACCTGGGCGACCGGCCCGCCTCGCAGCGCATCCGGTACATCGTCGTGCACGACACGGAAGGCGCCTGGAACGGCGTGCTCAACATGGTCCAGGACCCGACGTACGTCTCCTGGAACTACACCCTGCGCTCCACCGACGGGCACATCGCCCAGCACGTGAAGGCGAAGGACGTGGCCTGGCACGCGGGCAACTGGTACGTCAACGCGAAGTCGATCGGACTGGAGCACGAGGGCTTCCTCGCGGAGCCGGACGCCTGGTACACGGAGGCGATGTACCGCTCGTCGGCGCGGCTGGTGAGGTACCTGGCGAAGAAGTACGACATCCCGCTGGACCGGCAGCACATCATCGGCCACGACAACGTCCCCGGCACCACCACCGCGACGATCCCGGGCATGCACACCGACCCGGGCCCGTACTGGGACTGGCGGCACTACTTCCAGCTGCTGGGCCGCCCCTTCGAGCCGACCGCCGGAAAGAACTCCGGCCTGGTGACGATCCGCCCCGACTACGCGAGGAACGGCCCCGTCTACACCGGCTGCGTCACGCGGGGCGAGCCCTGCGCGCCGCACGGCTCCAGCGCGGTGCGGCTGTACTCCGACCACGACCTGAACGCGCCCCTGATCAGGGACATCGGTCTGGGCACGGCCCCGACGACCGGGGTGAACGACCTGTCCTCCCGCGTCTCCACGGGACAGCAGTACGCCGTGGCCGACCGGTGGGGCGACTGGACGGCCATCTGGTACCTGGGGCAGAAGGCCTGGTTCCACAACCCGGAGAGGAGCCCGGCGGCGGTCCCCGCGTCCGGCCGGGTGATCACGGCGAGGGAGGGCCTGGAGAGCGTGCCGGTGTACGGGCGCGCGTACCCGGAGAAGTCCGCCTACCCGGCGGGCGTGCCCGCCCAGACGGTATCGCCGCTGCCGTACCGGCTGCCGAAGGGGCAGAAGTACGTGGTCGGTGAGAAGGTGCCCGGCGAGTACTACTACGCCGTCACCTTCGACGAGGCGTCCCACCGGGTGGTGACCGGCGAGGACATGTACTACGAGATCCAGTTCGGCCACCGGGTCGCGTACGTGCGTGCCGCCGACGTCACGCTCTCGGCCCTGCGGTAGGCGCCGGTTCAGCCCTGCTGGAACAGCTCCGCCGGGAGCGGCTTCAGCAGGGCGTACAGGTCGTCGGTGATGGGGCGGTCCCAGGCGGCGATGGTCACCAGGACGCCGTCGCTGCGGTCGAACTGCACGCAGGAGATGCGGCTCTCGGAGAGCTTGAGGCGGCGCACGATGAGCAGGTTGTCGCCCTGCATCACCGGGACGTCCTCGGCGCCGACGACCGTCACCTCCTCGTCGTTCTCCAGGGCCAGCAGCAGCTGGGCGACCTCGAAGGGGATCTCGCCCTCTGGCACCTCGCGGGCCGGGGAGCCCTCCGGCAGGTTGCCGATGATCATCGCGGGGCCGCGTCCGCCGAACAGGTCGTAGCGCAGGAAGACGCCCTGACAGCTGCCGTCGGGCGCGGGCAGGAGACCGGCGCCCAGGTTGCCGGGCCAGTCGCCCGGGTCCATGGCCAGTACGTCGAAGTCGGGCCCGGCGGGCGTGGCGCTGCGGCGGCGGAGGAACGACATGCCGCCATGGTACGTGGCCGGGCGCCGCACACGGTGTGCGGGCGGGGCGCCGATCGCCGGGCTCCGGGTCCGCTCGCGCCGTTCGCGGCGGCGGGTCCGGCGCCTCAGTCCTCCGGCGGGGCCGGTGGCACCACCGCGACGGGGGACACGGCGTGCAGCAGGACGGCGTGGGTGACGGACCCCATCATGCGGGCGGGGGCCAGCAGGCGCCGGCGGTGACGGCCGACGACGACCAGGTCGGCGTCGCGGGAGGCGGCGACGAGGTTCCCGGCCGCGTCGCCGGGCAGGGCGTGCGTCTCGGTCCGGACGTCGGGGTGGCGTCCCCTGTAGGGGGCGAGGAAACCGTCCGCCAGGACCCGGGTCTCGCTCTCGATGGAGACCTCGTCGATCACCAGCGGCATCATCTGGCCGGCGGCGGCCCACGTCTGCACCGGCCACGGGTAGGCGGCGATCACCTGGAGGCGGGCGCCGCGCCGCGCGGCCTCGGCGAAGGCGAAGGTCAGCGTGGCGTCGTCCGGGCTGTCCACGTGCAGGCCCACGACCACGCGGGCGCCGGCACCGGGATCGCCCGGCGCCTGGCCGTGGACCTCGCGCCCGGGGCGGGGCACGACGACGACCGGGCACGCGGCGTCCCGGGCGACGGCCAGGCCGTTGGAGCCGAGCAGCAGGCTGGCGAAGCCGCCGCGGCCCCGGGAGCCGAGCACCAGCAGTTGGGCGTCGGCGCCCAGCTCCGGCAGCACGGCACCCGGCACGCCCTCCATGCCGACGTACTCCGTCGGCACCGCGTAGGCCCGTCCCTGGAGGTGCGCGCGGGCCTGGTCGAGCACCGGGTCCTCCCCGGTGTCCGGCGGACCGGCGACGAGGACGTCGGTCTGCGCCCAGGCGGCGTACTGACGCACGTGCACCACCCGCAGGGGCGCCTCGCGCCGGTGGGCGGTGTCGAGGGCCCAGTCCAGGGCGCGCAGGCTGTCGTCCGAACCGTCGACCGCCGCGATGACCGGCAGGGTGGTGCTCATGGTTCCTCACCTCCGGAGTACGACCGTGTTCCTCCCGGCGTCAGCCTCGCTCAGGCGTCGGCTCCGGAAGGGCGCTCACGGTCGCGTGTCCGGAAAAAGGGGTCGAACACCCCCGGATCGGCCGGACGGACGCGACGCGGCCCGTCGCCACCGCCGGGCGTCTCACGTGAGGTCGAACTCCCCCTCCCGCGCTCCCGACACGAACGCGCCCCATTCCGCCGGGGTGAAGATCAGGGAGGGGCTCTGCGGGCTGCCGCTGTTGCGCATGGCGATGAACCCTTCGACGAAGGCGATCTGGACATCCCCCAGGCCTCGGCTGCTGGACTGCCACTGCGCGTTGCTGAGATCCAGCTCCGGCTTGTCCCAGCCCATGAGCGGGCGCTGGTGGGTGGTGCTCTCGGCCACGTCCGTGCTCCTCCCGGTGTCGTCGTCCGCGGCCAGCCTAGCGACCGGGTCCGACCGCCGACAGGCCACGTGAGGGGTGCCTTTCGGAAGATCGGCACCGGGCCTGCCCGGGGCCGGCGGGTCAGGAACCGGCGAACCGGTCCCGCAGTTCCCGCTTGAGGATCTTCCCGCTGGCGTTGCGCGGCAGCGCGTCCACGAAGTGCACCCGCTTGGGTGCCTTGAACGCGGTCAGGCGCTCGCGGGCGTGGGCGATCAGTTCGTCCCCGGTGACCTCGCCGCGCGGGACGACGACCGCGGTGACGGCCTCGATCCACCGCTCGTCGGGCAGGCCGATCACGGCGGCCTCGGCGACGGCCTCGTGGGTGTACAGGGCGTCCTCGACCTGCCGGGAGGCGACCAGCACGCCACCGGAGTTGATGACGTCCTTCACCCGGTCGACGATGGTGAAGTAGCCGTCCGCGTCGCGCACGGCCAGGTCGCCCGAGTGGAACCAGCCGCCGCGGAAGGCCGCTTCGGTCTCCTCGGGCTTGTCCCAGTAGCCCTCGCACAGCTGCGGGGAGCGGTAGACGATTTCGCCGGGGGTGCCGTCGGGCACGTCCTCGCCGGCCTCGTCGACCACCCGGGCGTCGACGAAGAGGACGGGTCTGCCGCAGGAGTCCATCCGGCCCTCGTGCTCGTCCGGGCCCAGGACGGTGGCGAGGGGGCCGATCTCGCTCTGGCCGAAGCAGTTGTGGAAGGCGAGGTGCGGGAGGCGTTCGCGCAGGCGCTCCAGGACGGGCACGGGCATGATCGACGCCCCGTAGTACGCCTTGCGCAGGCCGCCGAGGTCGCGGGTGGCGAAGTCGGCGCGTGCGGCGAGGCCGATCCACACGGTGGGCGGTGCGAAGAGGCTGTCCACGCGCCCGGCCTCGATCAGGTCGAAGAGCCGGTCGCCGTCGGGCGCGTCGAGGACGATGTTCGTCGCGCCGACCGCGAGGTAGGGCAGCAGAAAGACGTGCGTCTGCGCCGAGTGGTAGAGGGGCAGGGCGTGCACGGGGCGGTCGCCCGCGCGCAGGTCGAGGGCGGTGATGGCGCTCAGGTACTCGTGGACCAGCGCCCGGTGGGTCATCATCGCGCCCTTGGGCAGCGCGGTGGTGCCCGAGGTGTAGAGCAGCTGCACGAGGTCCTCGGCGTCCGGCCCGGGACCGTCGTACGCGGGCGCCGAGGCCAGCCGGGCGAGCAGCGAGTCGCCGGCGTCGCGCAGCGGCAGGGTGCGTACGCCGTCGGGGAGCCGGCCGACGAGGTCCGGGTCGGCGAGGACCAGGGTGCTGCCGGACTGGCCGACGAGGTAGGCGAGGTCGTCGCCGGTCAGGTTCTGGTTGACCGGGACGTGCACCAGACCCGCGCGGGCACAGGCCAGGAAGGCGATCAGGTAGGCGTCGGAGTTGTGCCCGTAGGCGCCGACCCGGTCGCCCGGGGACAGGCCCTGGGCCAGCAGGACGCTCGCCGCGCGGGAGACCGCGGTGTCGAGTTCCCCGTAGGTCCAGGCGCGGTCGCGGTACTCCACCGCGACGCGGGCCGGAGTGCGCCGGGCGCTGCGTCGCAGCACTCCGTCGACCGTGCTGCGGTGTCCGGGCGTCAGCGTCATGCCATGATCCTCGGCCGGTCGGCGGGGCGGGTCAAGACGCGTGCGTCGCCGTCGCGAGCAGTTCGTGTCATGCCACTGACACGTGAACATACCCGCTGGTACGCTCGGCCGCTCCTTCCCCTCAGACGTCGGGAGGCACGATGCGCACACGTCCGAGACGGTTCCTCGTCACGGCCATGGCCCTGCTCACCGCGGCGACCGCGCTGCCGGCCGCCACCGCGGCCGAGCGGTCCGGTGGCCACCGCGAGCGTCCGTCCCACGGCGGGCTCTCCGCCGTCATCCGCTACACCGAGTACGGCATCCCGCACATCGTCGCCGAGGACTACGCCGGCCTCGGCTTCGGCACCGGCTGGGCCCAGGCCGCCGACCACGTGTGCACGCTGGCCGACGGTTTCGTGACGGTGCGCGGCGAGCGCTCCCGCCACTTCGGCGCCGACGCGCGCTCCGACCTCTCGCTCTCCTCGGCCGGCACCAACCTCTCCAGCGACCTGTACTTCCGGGGCGTACGCCGGGCGGGCACCGTGGAGAGGCTGCTCGCCGAGCCCGCCCCGCGCGGTCCCAGCCGGGACGCCAAGGAGCTGATGCGGGGCTTCGCTGCGGGCTACAACGCCTGGCTGGAGCAGAACCGGATCACCGACCCGGCCTGCCGGGACGCCGCCTGGGTGCGGCCGGTGACCTCGCTGGACGTGGCGGTGCGCGGCTTCGCCCTCTCGGTGCTCGGCGGCCAGGGGCGCGCGGTGGACGGCATCACGGCCGCGTCACCGCCGGGCGGGAGCGCGGCGGCACCCGCGGGACAGCCCGACGCCCACGCGGTGGCGCGCGCCGCCCGGGAACTCTTCGCCGCCGACGGCGCCGACATGGGATCCAACGCCGTCGCGTTCAGCGGGCGCACCACCGCGAACGGCCGTGGGCTGCTGCTCGGCAATCCGCACTACCCCTGGCAGGGCGGGCGCCGCTTCTGGCAGTCGCAGCAGACGATCCCCGGACGGCTCGACGTCGCCGGCGGCTCGTTGCTCGGCTCGGCGACGGTGTCCATAGGCCACAACGCGCACGTCGCCTGGAGCCACACGGTCGCCACCGGCGTGACCCTCAACCTCCACCAGCTGACGCTGGATCCGGCCGACCCGACGGTCTACCTGGTGGACGGCAGGCGCGAGCGGATGACGAAACGGTCCGTCACCGTGCCGGTGAAGAACGGTTCCCCGGTGACGAAGACCCAGTGGTGGACCCGGTACGGGCCGGTGGTGACGTCGCTCGGCGCCTCGCTGCCCCTGCCGTGGACCACGACGACGGCGTACGCGCTGAACGACCCGAACGCCGCCAACCTGCGCGCCTCCGACACCGCGCTCGGCTTCAGCCGGGCCCGGGGCACGGACGACGTACGGGACGCCCTGCGCCGCACCCAGGGGCTGCCGTGGGTGAACACGATCGCCGCCGACTCGCGCGGCCGCACGCTGTTCACCCAGGCGCAGGTGCTGCCCCGCATCACCGACGAACTGGCCGGGCGCTGCTCCACACCGCTCGGGAAGGTCACCTACCCGTCCTCCGGGGTCGCGGTCCTGGACGGCTCGCGCGGTGACTGCGCGCTCGGCCGTGACCGGGACGCCGTGCAGCCGGGGATCTTCGGGCCGGGGCGGATGCCGACGCTCGAGGACGCGCCGTACGCGGAGAACTCCAACGACAGCGCGTGGCTGGCCAACGCGGACCGGCCGCTGACCGGTTACGAGCGGGTCTTCGGCACGGTCGGCACCCCGCGGTCGATGCGGACGCGGGGCGCGATCGAGGACGTGGCGGCGATGGCGGACCGGGGCGGGCTCACCGTCCGGGACCTGGAGCGCCGGCAGTTCGCGAACCGCGCGCCCGTCGGCGACCTGGTCGCGGCCGACGTGGCACGGGCCTGCGCCGCGCTCCCGGGCGGCAAGGCGACGGGCGGCGACGGCAAGTCGGTGGACGTGCGGGAGGCATGCGGGGTGCTCGCCCGCTGGGACCGCACCGTGGACACCGGCAGCAGGGGCGCGCTGCTCTTCGACCGGTTCTGGCGCGGCCTCACCAGGGCCGTCCCGCCGGAGCAGCTGTGGAAGGTGCCGTTCTCGCCCGCCGACCCGGTCGGCACCCCGCACACGCTGAACACCGGCGCGCCGGGCTTCGCCACCGCCCTCGCGGACGCGGTCGCCCAGCTGCGGGCGGCGGGCATCGCGCTGGACGCGCCGCTGGGCCGGTACCAGTTCGTCGTGCGGGGCGGCGAGCGCATTCCCGTGGGCGGCGGCACGGAGTCGCTGGGCGTCTGGAACAAGATCGAGCCCGTGTGGGACCCGGCCGGCGGGGGCTACACCGAGGTGACCACCGGCTCCAGCTACATCCAGGCCGTGGGCTGGGACGGGAGCCGGTGCCCGGTGGCCCGTACGCTCCTGACGTACTCCCAGTCCTCGAACCCGGCCTCGCGGCACTACGCCGACCAGACCCGGCTGTTCTCCGGTGAGCGGTGGGTGACGTCCCGGTTCTGCGAGCGCGACATCCGGTCGTCGCCCGCGCTGCGCGTCGTCCGGGTGCGCGAGCGCTGAGCCGCCCCGCGCCGAGCCCCGTCCGGCCCCGCGCCGGGCGGGGCCCGGGGCCCGTCGGGCGCGCACGCCCCATTGACACGGCCCGCCGCTGACAGGAAAGTTTCACCCCGCACGGCGATCCAGGAAAGATACTTTCAGCTCGGTGGCGGGAGGCTCTTCGATGGCCGGACAGGCGACGAACGGATGCACGCGGCGTCAACTGGGCGCCGGCGCCCTGGCCCTGGGCGGTGCCCTGGCCATCGCCCCGTTCGCGGCCGGGCCCGCCGAAGCGGCCGACGACGGGGGCCGCCGCCCCACCCTGCGGCGCGGCTCCGCCGAACGGGCGGGACTGCTCCCCGGCCATCTGCGCCGGCTCGTCACCGACGCCGAGACGTTCCTGGGCCCCTCCCCCGAGCATCCCTGGTACGCGGGCGCCGTGCTGCTCGCGGGCCGGGGCGGCACGGTGGCGCTGCACGAGCCGGTCGGCATGGCGGTGCGCTACCGGGCCTACGACGAGAAGACCGACACCGGTGTCGAGTTCCCGGCCGCGCAGCAGATCCCTATGGCCGAGGACACGGTGTTCGACCTCGCGTCGATCTCCAAGCTGTTCACCTCGATCCTCGCCGTGCAGCAGCTGGAGCGGGGCACGCTGGAGCTGGAGGCGCCGGTCGCGTCGTACCTGCCGGGCTTCGGGCGGGCCGGCAAGCAGGACATGACGGTTCGGCAGCTGCTGACCCACACCTCCGGCTTCCGGTCGTGGATCCCGCTGCACAGCGCGCCGACCTACGAGGAGAAGGTGCGGCTGATCTTCGACCAGGCGCCGGTCAGCCCGCCCGGCACGGCGTACCTGTACTCGGACCTGAACATGATCTCGCTCCAGCTGGTCCTGGAGAAGATCACCGGCCGCTCCCTGGACGTCCTGCTGCGCGAGGAGATCACCGCCCCGCTCGGGCTGGACAGCACCCGGTACAACCCGCCCGCGTCCTGGAGACCCCGGATCGCGGCCACCGAGGACGCCCGCCGGCCCTGGTCCGGTCTCGACCGGGGGCTGGTGTGGGGCGAGGTGCACGACGAGAACGCGTTCGGTCTCGGCGGGGTGGCCGGTCACGCCGGGGTGTTCTCCTGCGCCTGGGACCTGGCGGTGCTCGGCCGTACGCTGCTCAACGGCGGTTCCTACGGCCGGGCGCGCATCCTGCGGCCGGAGTCGGTGGAGCTGATGTTCACCGACTTCAACGCCGACTTCCCCGGGGACGAGCACGGCCTCGGCTTCGAGCTGTACCAGCACTGGTACATGGGCGCGATGGCCACCCCGCGCACGGCCGGGCACACCGGGTTCACCGGCACCTCGCTGGTGCTGGACCCGACGACCGACTCGTTCCTGGTGGTCCTGGGCAACTCCGTGCACCCGGTGCGCTCCTGGCGCTCGGGTTCGGCGCCCAGGGTCGCGGCCGGCACCAACATGGCGCGGGCCGTGCCGGTGCGTCCCGCGCACGGGCGCACGGCGTGGTTCTCCGGGACGGCGAGTTCCGCGACGGCGACGCTCACCCTGCCCGCGCTGGACACGTCCGGCGGACGGGCGCGGCTGGGCTGCGCGCTGTGGTGGGACACCGAGCCCGGTGCGGACGCGCTCGTCCTGGAGGCCACCACCGACGGCGGCACGACCTGGCAGCCGGTCCCGTTCACCACGACGGTCCGCGGCGAGGCCCCGCGCGAACATCCGGCGGGCACGGTCACCGGCTTCTCGGGCCGCGTCTGGCACCGGCTGACGGCCGCCCTCCCGGCCGCCCGCGGGCTCACCCTGCGCTGGCGGTACACGACCGACCGGCTCTACGTGGGCCGCGGGGCGTACGTCGACGGGCTGCGCGCCGAGGCGGCCGGCGACGTCCTGTTCCACGACGCCCGCCCGGCCGACGCGGCGCGGGTGGAGGCGGTGGGGTGGACGGCGTCGGCCGACTAGACGGTCGCGCCCTTCGGGGGCCGGTCACGCGCTCCGGGGGCGGTCAGCCGTTGAAGACGGCCTTCTGGACCTCGTTCGGTCCGTCGAAGCTGTTTTCCTTCAGGCTGTCGAGACGGCTCACGACCTTCTCGTCGGCCTTGTTCTCGCGGGCGCGGTCGACGAGCGACTTCTTGTCCGCCGGGTAGTCCATGCCGCTGAGGGCCTTCTGCAGGTCGATGGGGCTGAGGTCCGCCATGACTGGCTCCTTCTCCGTACGGGTCACAGGTGCGGTATGTCCGCTATGTCGCGGTACCCAGCCCCGTCGGCCGCATGCCCCCGTCAGCGTCCCGCGCGTTCCAGCACCGCCATCGCCGCGTTGTGCCCCGGCACTCCGCTGACCCCTCCCCCGCGCACCGCGCCCGCACCGCACAGCAGCACGTTCGCGTGTCCGGTCTCCACGCCCCAGCGGCCGGTGTGCTCCTGGGCGTGGGGCCAGGACAGGTCGCGGTGGAAGATGTGGCCGCCGGGCAGCCGCAGGTCGCGTTCCAGGTCGAGCGGCGATCGCGCCTCGAGGCAGGGGCGCCCGTCGGCGTCGGTCGCCAGGCAGTCCGCGAGGGGTTCGGCCAGGTGGGCGTCGAGCTGGGCGAGGGTCGACTCCAGCAGTTCGTCGCGTACGGCGTCGTTGTCCCGGGCGAAGAGGCGGGCGGGGGTGTGCAGGCCGAACAGGGTGAGCGTGTGCATGCCCGCGGCGGCCGGGCCGGGGCCGAGGATCGTGGGGTCGGTCAGCGAGTGGCAGTAGATCTCGGAGGGCGGGGCGGTGGGCAGCTCGCCGGCCGCGGCACGGGCGTGGGCCTGGGCGAGCTGCTCGTACCCCTCCGCGATGTGGAAGGTCCCCGCGAAGGCCTCGCGGGGGTCGGCCGCGGGGTCGCGCAGCGCCGGGAGCCGGGTCAGCAGCATGTTGACCTTGAGCTGGGCACCCTCGGCGGGCGGGGGCGGCGCCTGTCCGGTGAGCGCCGCCAGCTCGCGCGGCGAGGCGTTCACCAGCACGTGGCGTGCGGCGGCGACGCCCTCGCCGTCGGCCGAGCGGTAGGCGACCTCGGCCGCGTGCCCGTCCGTGTCGATCCGCAGCGCCTCGTGCCCGGTGGCGAGCACGGCGCCCGCGTCGCGTGCCGCGCCGGCCAGCGCGTCGGTGAGGGCCCCCATGCCGCCGACCGGTACGTCCCAGGCGCCGGTGCCGCCGCCGATCACGTGGTAGAGGAAGCAGCGGTTCTGGCGCAGGGACGGGTCGTGGGCGTCGGCGAAGGTGCCGATCAGGGCGTCGGTGAGGGCGACTCCCCGCACCAGGTCGTCCGCGAAGTGCTCCTCGATCGCGACGCCGACCGGCTCCTCGAACAGGGCCCGCCAGGCCGCCTCGTCGTCCACCCGGCGGCGCAGCTCCTCCCGGGTGGGCAGGGGCTCGGTGAGGGTCGGGAAGATCCGGCCGGCGACGTGGCCGGTCATCCCGTAGAAGCGCTGCCAGGCCGCGTACTCCCGGTCCGATCCGGTGAGCCGGGCGAACGACTCCCGCGTGCGCCGCTCGTCGCCGCCGACGAGGAGTCCGGTGGGCCGGCCCTCCCGTTCGACGGGCGTGTACGAGGAGACGGTGCGTCGGCGGACCCGGAAGTCCAGGCCCAGATCGCGCACGATCTTCGTCGGCAACAGGCTGACCAGGTAGGAGTACCGCGACAGCCGCGCGTCGACCCCGGCGAACGGCCGCGTGGAGACGGCCGCGCCACCGGTGCGGTGCAGCCGCTCCAGCACCAGCACGGACCGGCCGGCGCGGGCCAGGTAGGCGGCGGCGACCAGCCCGTTGTGGCCACCGCCGACGATGACGGCGTCGTAGGCGCGGGAGAGGCGGGGCGGGGTGGCGGTGGCGGTGGGCGGGGTCATGGCTCTTGGTAACACGGGGCGGCGGCGGGCTGCCAGAGGGGGCGGGGCGGCCGGGAGCGTGACGGGACGAGCCCCGACGGCGGTCGGTACAGCGGCCGGTACCTCGGCCGGACGTCCGGCGGGACGGCCGTCCACCGGAAGCCACCGGGGGACGTCGCCCGGTTCCGGTCTGCCGGGGCGGGGCTCAGCGTGCGCACGCTCGGCGCAGGTCCGCCACCCTGCGGTACAGCTCCACCGCCTCGGCGGCGCGGCCGAGTTGTTCCAGGCAGTGGGCCTCGTCGTCGCGGCCGGCGAGGGTGTCGGGGTGGTCGGGGCCGAGGACGCGCTCGCGGGCGACGGCGACAGCGCGGTACTCGGTGAGGGCGGCGGACCAGCGGCCCAGCCAGCCGAGGGCGACGGCGACCTCGCGGCGGCTGACGAGGGTGTCGGGATGGTCGGCGCCCAGGACGCGGGCGCGGACCGCGCACACCTCGCGGGACTCGGCCAGCGCCTCTTCCCAGCGGCCGAGCCGGCCGAGGTTGACGCCCAGGCCGTGCCGGGCGCGCAGGGTCTCGGGATGCTCGGCGCCCTGGGCGCGGGTGCGGTCCTCGATCAGTTCCTCGTAGAGCGCCCGCGCTTCACCGCTGCGGCCCAGGCGGCCGAGGCTGATGCCCATCTCGTAGCGGGCGGCGAGGGTGTCGGGATGGTCCGGGCCGAGCGCCCTTCGGCGCGCCTCGGCGACCTCCTGGTAGGCCGCGAGGGCCTCCTGCCAGCGGCCCAGACGGCCCAGTTCGTAGGCCACCTCGTAGCGGGAGACCAGGGTGTCGGGATGCTCGGGACCCAGGACGCGGGCGCGCGCGGCGGCCACCTCGCGGGCCAGGCGGTGGGCGTCCTCGGTGCGGCCGAGGCGGCCGAGGTTGAAGGCCAGGTTGTGCCGGCAGCGCAGCGTGTCGGGGTGGTCGGCGCCCATCACCCGCTCGCGGGCGGCGAGGACCGACGTGTACACCTGGTGGGCGTCCGCGTGGCGGCCGAGCCGTCCCAGGGTGTACGCCATCTCCTGGCGGACGGCGAGCGTGTCGGCGTGGTCGGCGCCGAGGACCCGGATCCGGGTTTCGGCGACGCGCTTGTACGCGCGCAGCGCGTGCCCGGGGTCGCCGGTGCGGCTCAGCGCGAAGGCGGCCTCGTAGCGGGCGGCGAGGGTGTCGGGGTGGTCCGGGCCGAGCAGGCGCTCGCGCTCGTCGGCGACCGAGCGGTGCACCTCGCCCGCCTCCTCCCAGCGGCCGAGCCGTCCGAGGCTCAGGCCCGCGTTGTGCCGCCCGGCCAGCGCGGCGAGCGCCTCGGGCGCCGGTTCGGGCCGCTCGTCGGGGACCGGTGGGGCGGCCGTGCCACCGGCGGGACGGGGGATCCACTCGCCGGACAGGCCCGCCGCGGGGTCCGGTGGTGTGGAGCGCAGGCCGCCTCCGGTCGCCTTGGGCCCGGTGGTCATGCCGTGCGTCCAGGACGGCAGCGCGACCCGCCCCCCGACCGGCTGGGGCGTGCGCGACCGGGGTGCCACCACGGCCGGCGTGTACGCCTGGGCGGCGCGTCCCTCGGTGAGGCGGCGGCCCAGTTCGCGGGCGTCGTCCGGGCGCTGCTCGGGCCGCTTGGCGAGCAGGTCCAGGATGATCCGGTCCAGGTGGGCGGGGAGTTCGGCGCGGTGGGTGCGCGGCGGCGCGGGCTCGGTGTCGCGGTGGCCGACGAGGATCGCCCAGGCGTCGTCGAGGTCGAAGGGCGGGACGCCGGTGGCGATCTCGTAGAGCACGCAGCCCAGGGAGTACAGGTCGCTGCGCCGGTCCACCTCGTCCCCGCCGATCTGTTCCGGCGACATGTAGTGCGGGGTGCCCATGGCGATCCCGGTGCCGGTGAGGCGGGCGGTGAACCCGACGTCGTGGCCGAGCCGGGCGATGCCGAAGTCGCAGATCTTCACGGTGCCGTCGGCGAGCCGCACGATGTTCGCGGGCTTCAGGTCGCGGTGCACGATGCCCTGTTCGTGGGTGTAGGCGAGGGCGGCGGCGACCTGTTCGGCGATGTCGAGGACATCGGCGACCGGCAGCGGATGGTGCTTGTTGTCCTCCAGCATCCGGCTCAGGTCCCGGCCCTCCAGCAGCTCCATGACCAGGAAGAGCACGCCCTCGCACTCGCCGAAGTCGTGCACGACGGTCACCCCGCGGTGCTGGAGCGACGCGGCCACCCGGGCCTCGCGCCGGAACCTCTCCCGCAGCACGCGGGTGAAGGAGTGGTCGTGCTGCGTGCCCAGCGGCTTGAGGCACTTGACGGCGACGCGGCGGCCCAGGGACTCGTCCCGCGCCCGCCACACCTCGCCCATGCCGCCGCGTCCGATCCGCTCCAGCAGCCGGTACCGGCCCTGGATCAGCGTGCTGTCCCCCATCTCGCTGCCCGCCCCCGTAGCAGTCCGCCGCGCCCTCCCCTGGCCGGTCCAGTATGGCGGCTTATCGTCCGAGTTTGTATGGCGCCGGGCGCGCGGCCGGCCCGAGGCGGGCCACGGCGCGCAGGATGTGCTTGGGCGGCAGCTGCCAGCGCAGACGCGGGGGGATCGAGCGCAGCGCGGTGCCCGTGACCCGCAGCCGCCGGGTGACGGCGGCGGGTGCGGGGGCCGGTCTGCCGTAGAGCTCGTGCGCATACGGCGGTAGCGCGTCGTACGCCAGACGGGCCACCCGCCGCCACAGCAGCTCGCGTGCGGGGACCAGGAGCGGGTGCGTGGGCGGGCGGCGCAGGAAGTCGTCCACCTCGTGCGCCTCCTCGCCCGCGGCCAGCGACGGCCGTACGCGGTCGAAGTAGGCGGCCAGCTCGGCCCGGTTCGCGGGCACGGCGTCGGGGTCGAGGCCGACCAGGCGGGCGCTGTGCCGGTGCTCGGCGAGGTAGCGGTCGGCGTGGGCGTCGGTGAGGGGGAACCCGGAGCGGCGCAGGACGTGCAGGTAGGAGCCGATCTCCGCACAGTGCACCCACAGCAGCAGCGCGGGTTCGTCGACGGCGTAGCGCTCCCCCGTCTCCGGATCGGTCGCCCCGAGCATGCGGTGGATCGTGCGGACCCGGGCACCGGCCCGCTCGGCGGCTTCCGTCGTGCCGTACGTCGTCGTGCCGACGAAGGCCGCCGTGCGCATCAGCCGGCCCCACGCCTCGCGCCGGAAATCGCTGTTCTGCGTCACGCCGCGCAGCGCCCGGGGGTGCAGCGCCTGGAGGTACAGGGCGCGGATGCCGGCGATCCACATCATCGGGTCGCCGTGCGCCTGCCAGGTCACCGAGCCGGGACCGAACAGCCCCGGGTCACCTGGCGGTCCGCCCGTCCGCGTCGCCGTCATACCGGCAGGCTAACGTTCCCGGGCCGCCTGCCCCAGGGCCTGGGCGGCCTCGGCGCCCGCTCTCAGCGCAGGGTGGCGAGGAAGTCCCCGCAGGCCCGGGCGCAGGCGCGGCAGGCCTCGGCGCTCTCCTCGGCGCCCGGGTGGCCGTCGAAGACGTGCGCGCTGTCCAGGCACACCTGCCGGCACCACTCGAGCTGGGCGCGGATGGCGGCCTCGTCCACCTGGTTCTGCTCGGACAGCAGCCGGCAGGTCGCGTCGCAGACCTCCGCGCACATGATGCCCTTGCGTCGTACGAGTTCCTGGTTCTCGGTCCCGTCCGGGTCCACGAGGCTGGCCCGCAGCGCGCAGGCGCGTGCGCACTCCGTGCACGCCAGCGCGCAGGCGAACCGGTCCTCCAGGAAGCGGAACAGTTCCTGCTGGGAAGTCCTCGTCGATGTCACACCGCGCGGGTTGCCCCTGGGAACGCCGCCAAACCGCCCGGCCCGGTCACCCCAAGGGATCCGGCCCGTTTTCCGCGAGGGCCGCCCGGAACGCTCTCCCCGGGACGCGCGCGGACAGGGCGGGCGCGGCGGCGAGGGGGTCGACGAGAAGGCGTCGAAGGAGCATCTGTACGACCTGGCCGAGCGGCTGGGTGTCGAGGGGCGCTCCACGATGTCGATGGCTGATCTGATCACGGCGATCCGGAAGGCCAGCCGTTCGCGGACGCGATCCTCCCGGTCGCGCTGAGCAGGTTCGTCACGGGGACCGGGGGTACCCGCGTCCCATGACCAACGCATGGATGGACCTGGCCGCGGGTTCCGGCGGCATCGGAATCGGTATCGGCGTCGCGGCCGTCGTGGTGGTGGCGCTCTTGATCGGGGCGTTCGCCTTCGGCAGCCGGCAGAAGCGCAAGGAGTCGCCGCCGCCGCGCCCCGAGGAGCAGCCCCGCATGCCCGAGGGGGGACCCGTCCGAGAGACCCGGGAGCGCCGGGAACCCGACGAGATGCCCCGGACCGACGACCGGACGCTGCCGCACGACCTCGGGCACCAGGGCAGCCGCACCGCCCCCGGGCAGGAGCGGCCCCGCTGGGACGAGGGCAGCAGCGGTTCGTTCGGCAGCGGCGGTCCGGGCGGACGCTGACCCGGACCACGTCGTAGGGAGGGGCGCGAGTCCCGGGTACCCGGGCGTAGTGGGTGCGGCGTAGTGGATGCGGCGTAGTGGTGCGGATGGGATGCGCATGAGTGCGCATGAGAAGGGCTCGCGCGAGGGCGCGGGCCCTTCCGGCATGCGTGGGGGGGTGTCTACGACGGGCCGGCCGTTCCCCGGGGCGTGCGGGGTCCGTCCGCGCGGAACACCTCCTCGGTGTGTTCGCCCAGGTCGGGCGGTGCGAGCCGGTAGCTCGCCGGGGTGGCGCCGAAGCGGATCGGATGGGCCACCTGACGGTGGCCGCGAACGTCCGCCACGGCCTCGACGCCCAGCCGCTCGGCGTAGGCGAAGGCCTCGTCGAGGGCGTTGACGGGCCCCGCCGGAACACCGGCCGCGGGCAGCGCGTCGGCCCAGTGGTCCGCGGTGCGGGTACGCAGCCGGTCCTGGAGGAGCGGACGGAGTTCCCCGCGGTGGGCCACCCGGTCGGGGTTGGTGCGAAACCGCTCGTCCTCGGCGAGTTCCGGTACGCCCAGCAGTGCCGTCAACGCGGCGAACTGCCGGTCGTTGCCGACCGCGAGGGCGATCGGCCGGTCCGCCGCGTGGAAGGTCTCGTACGGGGCGATGCTCGGGTGCGCGTTGCCGAGCCGTCCCGGGACGACGCCCGCGGCGACGTAGCCGGATGCCTGGTTCGCCATCGCCGACAGCAGGGAGCCGAGCAGGCTGACCTCGACGAGCTGGCCCTCGCCGGTGCGCTCGCGGTGGCGCAGGGCGGCGAGGATGCCGACGGTGGCGTGCAGCCCGGTGATGACGTCGACGAGGGCCACGCCGGTCTTGGCCGGCTCCCCGTCCGGTTCCCCGGTGACGCTCATCAGTCCGCCGACGGCCTGCACCAGCAGGTCGTAGCCGGGCAGCGCGGCGCCCGCTCCGGTGCCGAACCCGGTGACGGAGCAGTAGACGAGCCGGGGGTCGGCGGCGAGGAGTTCCTCGTGGCCGAGGCCGAGCTTCTCCATGGTGCCGGGGCGGAAGTTCTCCACCACGACGTCGGAGCCGGCGATCAGGGCGCGGGCCCGGTCGCGTCCCTCGCCGGTGGTGAGGTCGAGGGCGACGGAGCGCTTGTTGCGGTTGACGCCGAGGAAGTAGGTGGAGGTGCCGGAGGCGTCGGCGGGCGGGCGCCAGGCCCGGGTGTCGTCGCCGGTGCCGGGGCGCTCGACCTTGACGACCTCGGCGCCGAGGTCGGCGAGGAGCATCGTGGCGTAGGGCCCGGCCAGGACGCGGGAGAAGTCGGCGATCCGCACACCGTGGAGGGCTCCCACGTCGTGCGGATCGTGGTGGGCGGGGGCGGGGTTGGTGCTCGTGGGACCGCTGTCCGTCGGCGTGGGGTTCATCGGCGTGGGCTTCGGGGGCATGGCGCTGCTCCTCGTCGGGTTCGGGGCTCGGGTGCGGGGTGTCGGGTCCGGTCTCCTGATCGGCATGCGCTCCCGCCGGCCTCCCTACACGTGACCTGGGCCACGTGCGCACCCGGGCCGGGCGGCGGCACCGCTGCCGCGTCAGCCGCCGGCGCCGCCCGTCCCCTCGGCTCCGCGGGGCTCCGCGGTCGGGCAGTCGTCGCTCGACCGGCCCGCGAGCCGGCCGCCTGGCTGCTCCACGGTCACCTGCGCGCTCCCCAGGGTGGGGTCCTGGCGCAACCGGGCGACGGCGACCGTGCAGGCCAGCTGGTCGACGGCAGTGTCGCTGAGGCTCCCGGCGCCGCGCGGCAGCTGGACGACGACCGCCGCTCCGTCCGTGCGGACGGTGGGCGCCGCGGCGGACGCCGGCAGTTCGGTCGTCAGCCCCCGCGCCCGTTCCCGGCCGTCGGGCCCCTTGAGGAGCATGAGTACGGTGCTCCCGAGGTCGGTCGCCCCGGGCACCTCGCGGGACACGGCCACCACCGTGCCGTCCGCGACGAAGTAGAGCGGCACCGTGGCGACGGGCACGGCCGCGGACTCGGCCGGCGACGGCGTGGCGGTGCCCGGTTCCAGGACGCCGGACGCGGGCTCGCCCGCCTCGACCACACCGGTCGCGGGGATGCCGCAGGCGGCCAGCGGGATCAGCAGCGCCCCGAGCAGGAGGGCGAGCCGGTGCCGGGCGGGACGGCCGAAGCGTTCGGTGCCCGACGTCGTGGTGGCCGTCCGGGGTGAGGGTCGCGGGTTCACGGCCG
This sequence comes from Streptomyces sp. BK79, assembly GCF_044142145.1. Classification (NCBI taxonomy): domain Bacteria; kingdom Bacillati; phylum Actinomycetota; class Actinomycetes; order Kitasatosporales; family Streptomycetaceae; genus Streptomyces; species Streptomyces sp. BK79. The sequence continues at coordinate 17,908 of NZ_JBHVOC010000027.1, read as the reverse complement.
GTCCCCCCGCGAGGTCGTCGTCCGCTCCGGCGCGCCCTCGGCCGGCAGGGGGAGCACGACCGTGAAGACGGCCCCGCCTGCGGGATGGTTGGCCGCGCGGACGGTGCCGCCGTGCAGGCGCACGTTCTCCGTGGTGATGGCGAGCCCGAGGCCGCTGCCCTCGCTGCGGACGCGGGCGCTGTCCGACTTGTAGAAGCGGTCGAAGACATGGGGCAGGACGTCGTCGGGGATGCCGTCCCCGCTGTCCCGGACCGCGATCACCGCCCGCCTCCCCGCCCCAGGGTCGTCCTGTGCGCGCAGGTGCAGCCGGACGGGCGGCGCCCCGTGCCGCAGGGCGTTGGCGACGAGGTTCGCGACGACCACGTCGAGGCGGCGCGGATCCACCCGGCCCCGCAGCGTCCCCGGTGCGGGGAGGCCGGTCTCCACGGTGTCCAGCCAGCCCCGGGCGGCCAGGGTGCGTCGTAGGCACTCGGCGAGGTCGATCTCGTCCAGGTGCAGGGCGGCGGCCCCCGCGTCGAACCGGGAGATCTCCATCAGGTCGTCCACGAGGCCGGCCAGTTTCGTGGTCTCCTCGCTGATGAGGCGTACCGCCATGGCGGTGTCGTCGTCCAGGCCGGCCGCGTCCTCGTCCAGTACGTCCGTCACGGCCGACATCGCCGCCAGCGGGGTGCGCAGTTCGTGCGAGACGTCCGCGGCGAAGCGGCGGGCGCCGGCCTCCATGCGGCGCAGTTCCGCCACCGATCCCTCCAGGGCGGCGGCGGTCTCGTTGAAGGTGCGGGACAGGTCGGCGAGTTCGTCGGAGCCCTGCACCGCGAGCCGCGTGTCCAGGCGGCCCTCGGCGATGCTGCGGGTCGCCCGCCGCAGCGCCCGCACCGGCCGCAGCACTCCGCGCGCGGCCAGGAGGGCGATCAGGACGGCCAGGGCCAGGGCCGGCACGGTGGCCCGTTCGATCGCGGTGACCAGGGCGTCCACGTAACCCTGCTCCTCCCGCTGCGGCACGGTGAGGTAGACCTCGAGTCCGGAGGCGCCCCGCGCGGTGACGTAGGGGCCGGCGAACGTGACGGGCATGCCCACCACCAGGGAGGGGTGGCCGTCCCGCGTGACCCGCTGGAACACCGTGGCGAGGCGGGAGCGCACCGCCTCGCGCATCGCGGGCGACAGTTCCGCGAACGCGTCCCCGGGCGCGGACGTCGCGCTCGTCCCGTGGAAGGCGACCAGCACCCGCCAGTCCTGCGACGGCCCGCCGCGCGCCACGTCGGCGGCGAACGACGTCAGGTCGGCCTCGTCGGGCGGGAAACGGTAGTTGGGGACCAGGGTGTTGACCCGGTGCCGGAAGTCCTCGATCACCGCGTCCTGGCTCTGCTGGAGGACGCCGGTGCGTGCCTCGCGGAAGGTCAGCGCCCCGGTGGTCACCGTGGCCGCGACGGCGACGACGGTGAAGGCCACCACCAGCCGCACGCGGAGCCCGGTCAGTGTGCGCAGGACCCGTGGCATCCTCACCGCGCGCCGAACCGGTAGCCGAAGCCGCGCACGGTGTGGACGTAGCGCGGACTGCCCGCGGCCTCGCCGATCTTGGCCCGCAGGCGTTTGACGCAGGCGTCCACGAGCCGCGCGTCCGCGTGGTAGCTGTGCTCCCACACGGCTTCGAGGAGTTGCTGGCGGCTGAAGACCTGCCCGGCCGACGCGGAGAGCGTGAGCAGCAGCCGCAGTTCGGAGGGGCCGAGCGCGACGGGCCGTCCCTGGTGGGTGACGGTGAGTCCGGCCCGGTCGATGACCAGGTCGCCGTGGTGTTCGGTGCGGGGCGTGCCGTGGTCGTCGGGAGCGGTGCCCACGCGGCGCAGCACCGCGCGGATGCGGGCGTCCAGGACGCGGGCGCGCACCGGCTTGACCACGTAGTCGTCGGCTCCGGCCTCCAGTCCGACCACGATGTCGGTGTCGTCGCCGCGGGCGGTGGCCATGATGATCGGCACCTGGTCGTGGGCGCGTATGCGGCGGCACACCTCCAGGCCGGGCAGGCCCGGCAGCATCAGGTCGAGGACCACCGCGTCGGGCCTGAAGGACCGCAGCTGCTCCAGTCCGTCCTCGCCCGTCGCGGCCGCGGCGACCTCGTGCCCCTGTCGGCGCAGGGCCAGGCGCACGCCCTCCCGGACGGCGCGGTCGTCTTCGATGATCAGGACCCGTGGCATGGGACTCAGTATGCGGATGAGTGTGCGAACGTCCGCGCTCGGGCCATGGCTGTTACACAGCGGTCCAAAAGCGGTCCACGGGCCATCACACGACGGAGCCAGGCTTCGTGATCATGACCGAGCACCGATCGACGCCCTCTCCGTCCCCCGCCCCGGACCGCCGGCACCGCCGGCGCGGGAGCCGTGCCCGCCGCCGACGGGGCGGCCGGCGGCGTCCGGTCCTGTGGGCGGGGCTCGCGGCCGGCGTCGTCCTGCTGTTCACCGGCGGTCTGGTGCTCCAGGAGCGCACGGAGCCCTCCGGCGGCTCGGCCGGTGCCGCCGAAGCCTCCGGAGCCGCCGGAGGGTCAGCCGCGGCCGAGCGGTCCGCCCCGCGCACGGTCGTCGAGTCGCAGGAGGCGGCGGACGAGCCCCGGGGCGAGGGGGAGAAAGAGGAGGAGGGAGAGGGCCGCGAGAAGGAGAAGGAGAAGGCTCCGGACGCCGGCTCGATCCCGTCGTCGGGCCCCGGCACGTTCGCCACCGCGAGCGGCGGCGGCGAACGGGTCGGGGGGAGCGCACGCACGCTGACCTACGTGGTCCAGGTCGAGGACGGCATCGGCATACCGGCCCGGGACGTCGCGACGGAGGTCGAGCGGGTCCTCGCCGACGCACGGGGCTGGGCGGCCGACGGGCAGGTCGGGTTCCGGCGGGTCTCCCACGGCGCGTCCGACTTCCGGGTGCGGCTCGCCACGGCGGGGACGGTGGACGACATCTGCGGCCGGTACGGGCTGGACACCGGCGGCGAGGTCAACTGCAACGTGGGGCAGGACGTCATGGTCAACCTCAAGCGCTGGCTGCTGGCCACGCCGTACTACGCGGACGACGTGACGTCGTACCGGGCGCTGATCATCAACCACGAGGTCGGGCACTTCCTCGGCCACGGCCACGTGGGGTGTCCCGGGCCGGGCCGTCCGGCCCCGGTGATGATGCAGCAGATCAAGGGGCTGCACGGGTGCCGGACCAACGTCTGGCCCTACGACGGCGAGGGCCGCCTCGTCACGGGGCCGGCCGTGGGCTGAGCGGTTGCGGCGGGGGCCGCTCCGCGCGCCGCGCCGAGCGCGGTCACCGGTCCCGGCCGGGCGCGGACGCTCCGCAGTCGGGGTTCCGGCAGGTGCCGGGGTGCCAGACCGGGACGTAGACGCCGAGCGTCTTGTGCCGTTGGACCTCCGCGGGGACATGGTGGCCGCAGGACGGGCAGATGTCCCCGCGCTCCGAGCCGGTCTGCCGCGTCGTGGTCTGCGGGGTGGTCTTCTGCCGCGTGTGACTGCTCATGGTTCTCACGCCCACGCCTGTAAGAGTCTTGGAGAAGCTTTTACTGCCACTTTACGTGGGATTGTCCGGTGGGGCCAGACCCGTGCGCGTGCTCACTGGGAGTCCCGGCGCCCTTCCGGGGGCGGGGCGGCGGCCTTCTCGGCGGGGTCGTCGGCCTTCTCGGCGGAGTCGTCGGCGTCCCCCTCCGTGCTCCCTTCTCCTTCCGCGCCCCCGTCCCCCTCCGTGTTCCCGTCCGCCGCCTCGGCGGGGCGCCGCAGGCTCAGGAACACCGACGCCGCCAGGACCACGACGATGACCGCCAGGCTCACCGGGGACGGGATCTCCGGCACGGACGGGCTGACCAGCTTGTGCATCGCCTGAAGGATGAGCTTGACCCCGATGAAGCCGAGGATGATCGCCAGGCCCTTGCTCAGGTAGTGGAAGCGGTCCAGCAGCCCGGAGAGCATGAAGTACAGGGCCCTCAGGCCGAGGATCGCGAAGGCGTTGCTGGTGTACACGATGAAGGTGTCGTCGCTGACGGCGAGCACGGCCGGCACGCTGTCCACGGCGAAGATCAGGTCGGCCGCCTCGATCGCGGCGACGACGGCGAGCAGCGGCGTCGCCACGTGCTTGCCCGCCTCCTTGACGAAGAACTTGTGGCCCTCGTAGGTGTCGCGCACGGGGATCACCTTGCGCAGCAGCCGGACGGCGAAGCTCCTGCCCGGGTCGAAGCTCTCCTCCTCGCCCTTGAGGATCTTGTAGACGCTCCAGAAGAGGATGGCCGCGAAGACGAACAGCACGGCGGTGAACCGGCTGACCACGGCCACGCCGGCGGCGAGGAAGACCCCGCGGAACACCAGCGCGCCGATCACGCCGAAGAACAGCACCCGGTGCTGGTAGGCACGGGGGACCTTGAAGTAGGCGAAGATCAGGGCGAAGACGAAGAGGTTGTCGACCGAGAGGCTCTTCTCCAGCAGCCAGGCGGTGGTGTACTCCGTGCCCGCCGTCGTGCCGAGGACGAGGAAGACGACCGCGCCGAAGACGAGGGCGAGCCCCACCCACAGTCCGCTCCAGGCGGCCGCCTCCTTGAAACCGATGACGTGGGCGCTGCGGTGGGCCAGCAGGTCGACGACGAGCGAGACGACGACGATCGCGGCGAAGGCTGTCCAGAGCCAGAACGGCACGTCGAGCATGGGACGGTCACCGGTCCTCGGCCAGGGACGTCGCACGGTCCGCCCGGGCGGCGTCGGCCACCGCCTGGGCGGCGGCTTCCGCGGCGCGGGCCGTGTCGTCGGCGGCCTCGGCGGCGCCGTCGTCGGCGTGGTTCTCGCGGGTGGCGGGTGACTGGGGCAGCGCTTCGGTGAAGGCGCGGGACACCCCTTGGAGCGCGGAGGTGACCTCGCCGGGAATGACCCAGAAGGTGCTGCCCGGCCCCTGGGCGAGCTGGGGCAGTACCTGGAGGTACTGGTAGGCGAGGAGCCCCGGGTCGGGGTCGTTGCGATGCACGGCCTGGAAGACCTCGTCGACGGCCCGGGCCTGCCCCTCGGCCTTGAGGATCTCGGCGGTGCGGTTGCCCTCCGCGCGCAGGACGGCGGCCTGCTTGTCGCCCTCGGCGGTGAGGATCTGCGACTGGCGCTGCCCTTCGGCGCCCAGGATCGCGGCCCGCTTGTCCCGCTCGGCGCGCATCTGCTTCTGCATCGCGTCCTTGATGGACTGCGGGGGGTCGATGGCCTTGATCTCCACGCGGTTCACCCGCAGGCCCCACTTCCCGGTGGCCTCGTCGAGCACGCCGCGCAGCTGGCTGTTGATGGTGTCGCGTGACGTGAGCGTCTTCTCCAGGTCCATGGAGCCCACGACGTTGCGCAGGGTGGTGACGGTGAGCTGTTCGACGGCCTGGAGGAAGTTCGCGATCTCGTAGAAGGCCGCGCGCGGGTCGGTGACCTGGAAGTACAGCACCGTGTCGATCTCGACGACCAGGTTGTCCTCGGTGATGACGGGCTGCGGTTTGAAGGACACGACCTGTTCCCTCAGGTCGATCACCGGATAGACGCGGTCGATGTACGGGATGACGAGGCTGAGGCCGGGTTTGAGGGTGCGGTGGTAGCGGCCGAGCCGTTCGACGTTGCGGGCCCGGGCCTGGGGCACGATGCGCACCGCCCGCACCACGGTGAAGACCGCGAGAAGGGCGACGATCACGCCGGCGATGAGGAACGCCGAGACTTCCATGGTCACTCCCGGGGGTGGACGAGTGCGGTGGAGCCGCTGATCTCCAGGACGTCGACGGTCGTTCCTCGTGGGATGACCAGTGACTCGTCGTAGGCGCGGGCCGTCCACTCCTCACCGCCGATGCGGACCCTGCCCTCCCGGCCCGACACCTCGGAGACGACGTAGGCGGCCCTGCCGACCAGGGCTTCCACGCCGAACCGCTCGGTCGGGGGCCGCAGGACGTGGCGCAGGGCGACGGGGCGTACGAAGAGGACGCTGACCGTCGCGACGACGGTGAACACCAGGAACTGCCAGGGCGGCGCCAGCCCGGCCGCGGCCGACCCCGCGGTGATCAGCGCGGCCGCGCCCAGCATGCCGAGGGCGGCGGTGAGCGTGAAGATCTCCGCCACGATCAGAACGGCCGCGACGATCAGCCAGATCAGCCACGGATCCATGACGGCCCCCTCCTGAACGGTGCGGGTGCGCGGATGGCTGGACATTTACGGCTATGTCATCTTCTTCCAGGAAAACACGAACGCGGATGTGACCGCCGTGAGAGCCACTCTGTGAGAGCCGGTCCGCGAGAGCCACTCCGTGAGACCGGCAGCGGTGCGCGGCGCGGGGGCCGCCCGAGCCATAGGGGGGCTTAGGGGTTGGCCGGGGGGCCGCGGGTGAGCAGCATGGCCGGTGATCATGCGGCCAGAGGGGACCAGAGAGGAAGCTGCCATGGCGGGAGCCACCACCGACAGCGGGAGCTGGGTCCGGCTCTACCATCCTTCGCCGGCGCCCAAGGCGCGTGTCGTGTGCTTTCCGCACGCCGGCGGATCGGCGTCCTTCTTCCACCCGGTGTCCAGCGCCCTGCGCCCCGACATCGAGGTGCTGGCGATCCAGTACCCGGGGCGTCAGGACCGGCGCGCCGAGGAGCCGCTGACCGACATCTCCACCCTGGCCGACCGGGTCTTCGACGCGCTGCGTCCCCACCTCGTCCGGGAACCGCGGCCGGCCTTCTTCGGGCACAGCATGGGCGCCACGGTCGCCTTCGAGGTGGCGGTGCGCATGCGGCGGGAGGGGCTCGCCCCCACCGTGCTGGTCGCGTCCGGGCGTCGCGCGCCCTCCCGGCGCCGGTCCGACGACGTCCATCTGCGGGACGACAGCGGCCTGGTGGCCGAGATCCGCAAGCTCAGCGGCACCGACGCCCGGCTGCTGGACGACGAGGAGATGCTGCGGGCCATCCTCCCCGCCGTGCGGGCCGACTACCGCGCCATCGAGCGCTACGTCGGCGCACCCGACGCCGTCGTCGACTGCCCGGTCGAGGTCTTCGTCGGCGACACCGACGAGCAGGTCACCCTGGAGGAGGCCGACGCGTGGCGCGGGCACACGAGCGGTGCCTTCGCCGTCCACGTGTTCCAGGGCGGCCACTTCTACCTCACGGCCCGCGCCGCCGAGACCATCGATCGGCTCGCCACGACGGTGCGCGCCCACGCCTGAGCACCGCGCCGCGCGGGCTGCTCCACGGCACTCCGGATCTCCCCGCTCGCCGCTCCTCCTAGCTCCTCCTAGCTCCTCCTAGGGGGCGTATAGGGGTGTTTGACCGCGTTGGCCCGGATCTAGCCTGACGCCGAGGTGGCGCGTCCTTGACGACTTCTTCCTCGAATGTGTGCGCCGCGGCGCCGCGCGACGACGTCCTGTGCGACGCCCTGCGGTGCGATGCGGTGCAGTGCGACGCAGTGCAGTGCGGTGATTCCTCACGTACCGGAACGGTGGAGTGCGCGGATGAGCGAGTCCAGGGATCTCATTCCTGACGAGGTGGCGGGCGACGAGGTGCCGGGCGGCGGGGAGGCGCTGGTCCGGCGGTTGCGGAGTCTGCCGGCATCGGCCCGTCAGGCCGTGGTCCTGGACCTGGTCCGCGCCCGCGCGGCGGCCGTGGTGGCCGAGCTGGCCCCCGGCGGGGGCGGCACCGTGGAGGCCGGACTGCCGTTCCAGGAGCAGGGTTTCGACTCGCTCGCCGCCGTCGAACTGCACGCGGCCCTGGTGGCCGCCACCGGTGCGGATCTGCCCGTCACGATGGTCTTCGACCATCCGACGCCCCTCGCGCTGGCCCGTTTCCTGTCCGGACGTCTGCTGGGCGAGAGCCCGGCCGAGCGGACGGCCGGGGCCGAACGGTCCGCCCCCGCGGAGGCCGATCCGCACGAGCCGATCGCCATCGTCGGCATCGGCTGCCGCTTTCCCGGCGGCGCGACCTCGCCGGACGCGCTGTGGCGCCTGGTGGCCGAGGAACGCAACGCCCTCTCACCCCTGCCCACCGACCGCGGCTGGGACGTCGACGGCCTCTACGACCCCGACCCGGCCAAGCCCGGCAAGAGCTACGTACGCGACGCCGCGTTCCTGGAGGGCGCGGGGGGCTTCGACGCCGAGTTCTTCGGCATCGGTCCGCGCGAGGCGTCCGCCATGGACCCGCAGCAGCGGGTGGTCCTGGAGCTGTGCTGGGAGGCCCTGGAGCACGCGGGTGTCGACCCGCACTCCCTGCGCGGCAGCTCCTCGGGGGTCTTCATCGGCGCGGAGCCCCAGGAGTACGGCTTCCGTCTGCACGAGGCCCCCGACGGCCTGGACGGCTACCTCCTCACCGGCACCGCGCCCAGTGTGGTCTCGGGCCGCGCCGCCTACACGCTCGGCCTGGAGGGCCCGACCCTCACCGTGGACACGGCCTGCTCGGGTTCGCTGGTGGCTCTGCACCTCGCCTGCCAGTCCCTGCGGCAGCGCGAGTGCGCGCTCGCCCTGGCCGGCGGTGTCGCCGTCATCGGCAGCCCCGGCGTCTTCACCTCCTTCAGCCGTCAGCGCGGACTCGCCCCGGACGGCGTGTGCAAGCCGTTCGCGGCGGCGGCGGACGGCACCGGCTGGGGCGAGGGGGCCGGTGTGCTGGTCCTGATGCGCCTGTCCGACGCCCGCCGCGCCGGCCACCGGGTCCTCGCCGTGATCCGCGGTTCCGCCGTGAACCAGGACGGCGCCTCCAACGGTCTGACCGCGCCCAACGGTCCCTCCCAGCAGCGCGTCATCGAGCAGGCCCTGACCTCGGCGGGCCTGGACCCGGCCGACGTGGACGCGGTGGAGGCGCACGGCACGGGAACGACGCTGGGCGACCCGATCGAGGCCCAGGCACTGCTGGCCACGTACGGTCAGGGACGGCCCGAGGACAGTCCGCTCCGGCTCGGCTCGCTCAAGTCCAACATCGGGCACACGCAGGCGGCGGCCGGCGTCGCGGGCGTGATCAAGATGGTCATGGCCATGCGGCACGGGCTCCTGCCGAGGACGCTCCACGTGGACCGGCCCACCCCGCACGTGGACTGGTCGTCGGGTGCCGTGGAACTGCTGACCGAGGCCCGCCCGTGGACGGTCGCGGGACGCCCGCGCCGGGCCGGGGTGTCGTCGTTCGGTATCAGCGGCACCAACGCTCACCTGGTGCTGGAGGAGACGCCGGAGGCGCCCGGGGAGTCATCGCTGGGGCAGGCCGGGCCTTCCGCCGCCATGGACGACGCTGTCGGGTCGCCGCCGGTGCCGGTGCCATTGGTGGTGTCGGCCCGGAGCCGGGCGGCGCTCCGCGCCCAGGCCGAACGGCTGCGCACACGGCTCGCCGGGATCGACAACGGGATCCACAGCGGGATCGACAGCGGGAGCGCGAGCGAGGACGGCAGCAGCGAAACCGGCGCGCAGGACGGGGAGTTGACGGACGTCGGGTACTCCCTGGCCGTCGGCCGGGCCGCGCTGGAGCACCGGGCCGTGCTGCTGCCGTACGGCAGGGAGGAGGCGCTGCGCGGCCTCGCCGCGCTGTCGGCCGGCACGGAGGACCCCGTCCTGATCACCGGGGAGCCCACCGAGGGACGTACCGCGTTCCTGTTCTCCGGGCAGGGCAGCCAGTGGGCCGGCATGGGGCGGGAGCTGTACGCGCGCCACCCGGTCTTCGCCTCGGCCCTGGACGAGGCCGTGGGGCACCTGGACCTCCAGCTGGACCGCCCGCTGCGGGAGGTCATGTGGGACACCGCGCCGACGGCCGGCGGCGGACACCTGCTGGACCGGACCGAGTACACGCAGCCGGCGCTGTTCGCGTTCGAGGTGGCGCTGTACCGGCTGCTGGAGCACTGGGGCGTGATGCCGGACGTGGTGGCGGGCCACTCGGTCGGCGAGCTGGCCGCCGCCCATGTGGCGGGTGTGCTGTCGCTGGAGGACGCGGCGACGCTGGTGGCCGCCCGGGGCAGGCTGATGCAGGCGCTGCCGGAGGGCGGGGCCATGACGGCCGTGCGCGCCTCCGAACCGGAGGTGCGCGCGGCGCTCGGTGACCGCGCGGACGTCGGTGTCGCCGCCGTGAACGGACCGGCCTCGGTGGTGATATCCGGCGCGGCCGACGCCGTGGCCGAGATCGCCGCGCGGTTCGGCCGGGCCGTCGCGCTGCGGGTGTCGCACGCCTTCCACTCGCCCCTCATGGAGCCGATGCTGGACGAGTTCCGGCGGGTGGCCCAAGTCCTGGACTACCGTCCGCCGACGATCCCGCTGGTGTCCACGGTCCTGGGCGCCGAGGCGGAACCGGGTGACCTGTGCGACCCGGAGTACTGGGTACGCCACGCGCGTGAGACGGTGCGCTTCCACGACGGTACGACCGCTCTGGCGCACGCCGGTGCCACCGTCTTCCTGGAGGTCGGCCCCGACCGGACCCTGACGGCTCTGGTCCAGGAGTCGGTGACCGGTGAGGGCGTGCTGGCGCTCGCGCCGCTGCGTCGGGAACGGCCCGAGGAGTCCGGTCTGCTGACCTGCCTCGCCCAGCTGCACGTGCGCGGCCGGACGGTCCGGTGGAGTGCCGGGTTCGAGCGGCACACGCACGGCCGGGCACCCCGGCAGGTGGACCTGCCGACGTATCCCTTCCAGCACCGGCACTACTGGCTGCACACCCCCGCCGCCTCCGGCGACGCCACCGGGTTCGGCCAGGCACCCGCCGCGCACCCGCTGCTCGGGGCCCTGGTCGCGCTGCCCGGTTCGGACGGTGTGGTGCTCACCGGGCGGCTGTCCGCCCGTACCCACCCCTGGCTGGCCGACCACGTCATTCTGGACACTCCCCTGCTGCCCGGCACCGCCTTCGTGGAGCTGGCCGCGCACGCGGGCGAGCTGACCGGCTGCCCGTTGATCGACGAACTCACCATCGAGGCGCCGCTCGTCCTGCCCGAGCGGGACGGCGTGGCCCTCCAGGTGACGGTGGGCGGGCCCGACGCCACCGGACGCCGCGCCCTCACCGTCCACTCCCGTCCCGAGGAGGGCACGGCAGTGGACGGCGAGGCAGAGGAACCGGCGTGGACCCGGCACGTCTCCGGCGTGCTCTCCCCCGCCGAGACGTTCACCGCGGCGCCGGCCTCCACCGGAGCCGACGTGTGGCCACCGCGCGGCGCCGTCCCCGTGGACACCTCCACGCTGTACCGCGACCTCGCCGCCCAGGGGTACGGCTACGGCATCCCGTTCCAGGGTGTGCGGGCGGTCTGGCGGCACGCGGACGGTGTGTACGCCGAGGTCGCGCTGGACGACGCGACCGCCGTCGGCGCGGACGCCTACGGTCTGCACCCGGCCCTGCTGGACGCCGCCCTGCACAGCGCCGAGTTCCTCACCTCCGACACCCTCCCGCAGGACGCGTCGGCCGCCATCCCGTTCGCCTGGTCCGGAGTACGACTGCGGGCGAGGGGCGCCAGCCGGGTGCGGGTACACATCACCGCCGCGGACGGCGGCGGTTCCGAGAGCCTCGCGCTGGAGATCACCGACACGGCCGGCGCACCGGTCGCGTCCGTGGCCTCCCTGGTGTCCCGCCCGGTCCCCGCCGGCCGGCTGACCGCCTCCCCGGCGGACCCCCGCCCCGTGTACGGCCTCACCTGGCAGCGCGGCCCGGCCGTGCCCGTGTCGTCGGCGCCGGGCACCTGGGCCGCGGTCGACGGGGCGGCCGCGCTGACCGCTCTGCTCGACACGCCCGCCCGCCTGCCCGGGGTGGTCCTCGCCGAACTCCCGGTGGCGGAGCCCGGCACGGGCGGTACCGTGCCGGACCGGGTACGGGCCGCCACCGCGTGGGCGCTCGGGCTCCTGCGAGCCTGGCTGGTCGAGACGGACGCGAACGAGGACGCGGACGAGAACGGCGCCGACCGACGTCCTCCCGGGACGCGGCTGGTCTTCGTGACCCGGGGCGCGGTGGCGGTGGGGGCCGACGAGGAGCTCACCGACCTGGCGGGGGCCGCCGTACGCGGTCTCGTCCGCTCGGCCCAGGCCGAGTACCCGGACCAGGTGGCGCTCATCGACGACGACCCCGTACGGCACTCCTCGGCAGGGCACCTCGCGGCGGCGGCGACGTCGGCGCCGGAACCCGAGACGGCGCTGCGGCAGGACGCGATCTGGGTGCCCCGGGCCGTGCGCGTGCCCGGCGGCCCGGACGGCGACCACGAAGCCGCCGCAGGGCCCTGGAACACGACGGGCACCGTGCTGATCACCGGCGGGACGGGCGGCGTCGGCCGCGAGATCGCCCGCCACCTGGTGACCCGTCACGGCGTACGCCATCTGCTGCTCGCCGGACGGCGCGGCGAGGCCGCGGACGGCGCCACCGAGCTGGTCGCCGAGCTGACGGCCCTGGGCGCCCGCGTCCGCGTGGCCGCGTGCGACGTCGCCGACCGGACCGCCGTGGCCGGCCTCCTGGCCGGCATCGACCCCGCACACCCGCTCACCGGCCTGGTGCACGCGGCCGGGGTACTGGACGACGCCCTGCTGGCCGGCCTCACCGCCGACCGCGTCGACGGCGTGCTGCGGCCGAAGGCCGACGCGGCCTGGCATCTGCACGAGCTGACCCGTGAGCTGCCGCTGACCGCGTTCGTCCTCGTCTCCTCGACGTCCGGCCTGCTGGACGCTCCCGGACAGGGCAACTACGCGGCCGCCAACGCCTTCCTGGACGCCCTCGCCCACCACCGCCACCACCTCGGCCTCCCCGCCCAGTCCCATGTGTGGAGTCTGTGGGCGGGCGGCGAGGGCATGGGCACCACCCTCGGCCGGGCCGGCCTGAGACGCATCGAACGCCAGGGCCTGGCCCCGCTCACCCCGGCCGAGAGCCTGGCCCTGTTCGACCGGGCCACCGCCGCAACCGACCTCGCGGTGGCCCTGACCGTGCGCATCGATACGGCCGCCGTCCGGGCCCGCCCGGACGGCATCCCGCCGCTGCTCCGGTCCGTCGTACGGCCCGCACGGCGTACGGGGGACTCCCGCCCCTCCGCCGCGGGATCGGTGATGGGACCGGTCACGGGACCGGGTGTGGGGCCGGGTGTGGGGCTGGTTACGGGACCGGTTGTCGGGTCCGCTGTCGGGTCCGCTGCCGGGCGATCCGGACCGGGGCAGGAGCTGCCCTTCGCGCACGCTCTCCTCGTCCACCCCGAGCCCGAGCGGGAAGGGCGCGTACTGGACCTGGTCCGCGACCGGGTGGCCGCGGTACTCGGACATGACGACGCGACAGCCGTCGAGCCCGCCCGCGCCTTCAACGAGATCGGCTTCGACTCGCTGGCCGCGGTCGAACTGCGCAACCTGCTCACCACCGCCACCGGCCTGCGCCTGCCCTCCACCCTGATCTTCGACCACCCCACGCCCCGCGCCCTCGCCGCGCACATCCTCCAGGCGTCGCTGGACACCTTGGCCGGGACCACCACGGCGCCGACGGCCGCGGCAGCGGCGGGTACGACGGCGACCGGAGCGGCCCACGCCGACGACGAGCCGATCGTCATCGTCGGCATGAGCTGCCGGTATCCGGGTGGGGCGGCCTCTCCGGAACGGCTGTGGGAGCTGGTCGCCGAGGGCGCGGACGGCGTGACGCCGTTCCCCGGGGACCGCGGCTGGGACGTGGCGAACCTCTACGATCCCGAGCCCGGCACCCCGGGACGCACCTACACCCGCGAAGGCGGCTTCCTCCAGGACGCCGCCGAGTTCGACCCGGCCTTCTTCGGGATCAGTCCGCGCGAGGCCCAGGCCATGGACCCGCAGCAACGCCTGCTCCTGGAGACCTCCTGGGAGGCACTCGAACGCGCGGGGATCGACCCGGTGTCGCTGCACGGCAGCGCGACCGGTGTCTTCGCCGGCGTCATGTACCACGACTGGGGCACCCGACTGCACGAGGTCCCGGAGGACGTCGCCGGCTACCTGGGCAACGGCAGTCTGGCCAGCGTCGTGTCCGGGCGGGTCGCCTACGCGCTGGGCCTGGAGGGTCCCGCGGTGACCGTGGACACCGCCTGCTCGTCCTCGCTGGTGGCACTGCACTGGGCGATCCAGGCGCTGCGGCGCGGAGAGTGCACGCTCGCGCTGGCGGGCGGGGTGACGGTGATGTCCACGCCGGACACCTTCGTGGACTTCAGCCGCCAACGTGGCCTGTCGGCCGACGGCCGCTGCAAGTCGTTCTCGGCCGCCGCCGACGGCGTGGGCTGGTCCGAGGGGGTGGGTGTGCTGGTGGTGGAGCGTCTGTCCGATGCCCGTCGCAATGGGCATCGGGTGCTGGCGGTGGTGCGGGGTTCGGCGGTGAATCAGGACGGTGCGTCGAATGGTTTGACCGCGCCGAACGGTCCGTCGCAGCAGCGGGTGATCCGGCAGGCGTTGGCGGCTGCGGGGCTGCGGGCCTCGGATGTGGACGCGGTCGAGGCGCACGGGACCGGGACGACGCTCGGGGATCCCATCGAGGCGCAGGCGCTGCTGGCCACTTATGGTCAGGAACGGCCGGGTGAGGGTGCGCCGTTGTGGCTGGGGTCGTTGAAGTCGAACATCGGGCATGCGCAGGCGGCTGCGGGTGTGGCCGGTGTGATCAAGATGGTGATGGCGATGCGGCACGGGGTGCTGCCGCGCACGCTGCATGTCGAGGAGCCGTCGCCGCATGTGGACTGGTCGGCGGGGGCGGTGGAGCTGCTGACCGAGGCCCGGTCGTGGGAGAGCGGGGCGCGTCCGCGCAGGGCGGGCGTGTCGTCGTTCGGGATCAGTGGGACCAACGCGCACGTGATCCTGGAGGAAGCGCCGGTACTGGCGGAGGAGGACGTGGAGTCTTCTGGACCGTTGCCGGTGGTGCCGTGGGTGCTGTCCGGGCGTGGTGAGGGTGCGTTGCGGGCGCAGGCGGAGCGGCTGGCGGGGTATGTGGCCGGGCGGGACGATCTGACGCCGCTGGATGTGGGGTTCTCGCTGGCCACCACGCGGAGCGCGCTGGAACGCCGGGCCGTGGTGGTGGGCCGTGACACCGAAGAACTGCTGCGTGGGCTGAGTGCGGTGGTGTCCGGTGAGAAGCCGGGTGTTTCGCCGGTGACCGGTCGTACGGCGTTCGTGTTCTCGGGGCAGGGCAGTCAGCGTGCGGGTATGGGGCGTGAGTTGTACGAGGCGTTCCCGGTGTTCGCGCGGGCGCTCGACGAGGTGGTCGAGGCGCTGGGGCTGCCGCTGCGAGAGGTGATGTGGGAGGGCGCCGACGATCTGGACCGGACTGGGTTCACGCAGCCCGCCCTCTTCGCTCACGAGGTCGCCTTGTTCCGGCTGCTGGAGTCATGGGGTGTGCGCCCGCATGTCGTGGCGGGGCATTCCATCGGGGAGCTGACAGCGGCGCACGTCGCGGGCGTGCTGTCCCTGGAGGACGCGGCAACACTGGTGGGCGCCCGGGCCCGGCTGATGGAGGCGCTCCCGATGGGCGGCGCGATGATCGCCGTACAGGCCACCGAAGAGGACGTACGGGGACGCCTCATCGACGGTGTGACCGTGGCCGCCGTGAACGGCCCCCGGTCCGTGGTGATTTCTGGGGACGAGGCGGCCGTCACCGAGGTGGCCGGGCACTTCGAGCGGACGACGCGGCTGAAGGTGTCCCACGCGTTCCACTCCCCGCTCATGGAACCGATGCTCGACGAGTTCCGGCAGGTGGCATCCGGGCTGGCGTACCACGAGCCGGCGCTGCCGGTGGTGTCGAACGTGACCGGCGCTCTCGCCGAACCGGCAGCTCTGTGCGATCCCGAGTACTGGGTGCGTCATGTCCGTGAGACCGTCCGCTATTACGACGGAATGCAGGCGCTGGAGGAGCAGGGCGTCCGCACGTTCGTGGAGGTCGGTCCGCAGGCGGTCCTCGCCGGCCTGGGCTGCGGCGACGACGCCGTCTTCCTCGCCGCCCAGCGACGCGACCGCCCCGAGACGCAGCAGCTTCTCACCACCCTGGGCGACCTGCACACCCGAGGCGTCACTGTCGACTGGGAGGCGTTCTTCGCGGGCCGCGGTGCCCGCACCGTCGACCTGCCCACGTACGCCTTCCAGCACCAGCGCTACTGGCTCGACGCCACCTCGTCCGCGTACGGCGACCCCATCGGACTCGGTCAGCTGCTCGTCGAGCATCCCCTCCTGGGCGCCGCCGTGCCCCTGCCCGGTACCGGCGGGCTCGTCCTCACCGGTCGTCTCGCCGGCGACACCCAGACCTGGCTCAACGATCACGTGGTGATGGGCACGGTGCTGTTCCCCGGTACCGGGTTCGCGGAACTGGCGCTCCAGGCCGGACAGCGCACCGGTTGCCCCGTCGTCGAGGAACTGACCCTCCACGCGCCCCTCGTGCTGCCCGAGGGCACTGCGGCGGCCTTGCAGGTCGTCGTGGGGGCGCCGGACGGGTCGGGCCGCCGGGCGGTGGAGATCCACTCCCGGCCGGAGAACGCAGCGGCCGACGCCGACTTCACCGACTCCTGGACGACCCACGCCGTCGGCTTCCTCAGCCCGCTCCTGCCTGACCCCGAGTTCGACCTCACCTCATGGCCTCCGGCGGGCGCGACTCCTGTGGACGTCACCGACGCCTACGCGCTGCTGGCCGACCGGGGTTATGCCTACGGTCCGGCGTTCCGGGGCCTGCGGGGCGCCTGGCGGGACGGCGACGAGATCTACGCCGAGGTGGCGCTGCAGCCTGAGACCGCCGCCGAGGCGGCCGGCTACATCCTCCACCCCGCCCTGCTCGACGCCGCCATGCACGTCGACCTGTTGGACGAGAGCGACGGTCCGGTACTGCTGCCGTTCGCGTGGAGCGGCATCGCCCCGCACGCCGCGGGGGCGGCCGGGCTGCGGATGTGGATCACTCGCCTGGACGGTGCCGAGACGTCCGTGATGCGGATGGCCGACGCCGATGGCCGGCCGGTCGCCACCGTGTCGAAGCTGGTGTCCCGCCCGGTGGATCAGGAACGGCTCAGCGAGGCCGGCGGTGGGCGCGGTTCCGACCTCCCGCTGCACCGAGTGGAGTGGCAGGCCGTCACGGCTCCGCCACCCGCCGACGGCGAGCCGCGGTGGGCCGTCCTGGGCTCCGGTACTTCGCTCCCCGCGCCGGCGGCCACCGTCCACGGCAGCCTGGCCGGGGTTCCCCATTACGCCGATGTGGCGGCACTGGCGGACGCGGTGGCCGATCCGGCATCGGGACCGGCTCCGCTGACCGTCGTGTACCGGGTACCCGATGGCGGGGAGGACGGTGCGGATCTGCCGGGCCGGGCCCGCGCGCTCACCCAACGGCTGCTGGTCCTCCTGCGGGAGTGGCTCGCCGAGGACCGCCTCGACGGTACGCGCCTGGTCGTGCTGACCCGGGGCGCGGTCACCGGCGGCGCCGACGGGAGTGCGGTCGACCTGGTGCAGGCGCCCTTGTGGGGACTCGTACGCGCGGCCGCCGAGGAGCATCCGGGCCGGTTCGCCGTCCTCGACGTCGACGGCACCGACGCGTCGGACCACGCGGTACCCGGCGCCCTCGCAGCGGGTGAGCCCGAGTTGGCGCTGCGCCTGGGCCAGGCCCGGGTGCCCCGCCTCGCCAGGATCAGCGGGATGCCGCCCACGAGGCCGGCCCCGTCCGCGTCCGCGTGGGGCGCGGACGGCACGGTCCTGATCACGGGCGGCACCGGTGGCCTGGGCGCCGTACTGGCCCGGCATCTGGTGGCCGAGCACGGGGTGCGGCACCTGCTGCTCACCAGCCGCCGCGGCCCCGACGCCCCCGGCGCCGACACCCTGCGCACCGAACTGACCGAACTCGGCGCCCACACCGTCACCATCGCGGCCTGCGACACCGCAGACCGGACCGCACTCGCCGCACTCCTCGACCACATCCCCGCCCCACACCCCCTGACCGCGGTCGTCCACGCAGCCGGAGTGGCGGACGGGGGCCTGGTCGCCTCGCTGTCCGAGGAGCAGACCGAACGGGTACTTCGGCCGAAGGT